>DASVEF010000248.1:0-10376 GCA_036380715.1 Thermoanaerobaculia bacterium
TGACCCCACAAGGAGGATCAGCTCCATGCAGGGCTCCGATGAGGATACCATTCCGCCTGTCGCTTCCGTTCCTTCTTTGCGGAACGCCTTCCATCCCCAATTCCTGAGGCGGCTCGGCGAGCGCGACGAGCCGGCCACCGCGGGCGAAGCCGACGTGGCCGGACCGTGGCTCGTGGAGGAGATCCCCGGCCACGGCTGGGGGTTGTACCGTGTGGGCGAAGGCCTGGCCCGCGGGTTCCCGCCCACGGCCGTGTTTCCGGACCGCGACCTGGCGCGGCTGGCTGCGGCGGTGCTCCCTGGCACCGGCCGCGACCGCCTGTTCCGCGTTGCCACCGAGGCCGCCTCCGACGGCTACGAGGTCGTGCTCGAAGGCGGCGAGGCCGTCGGCCGGCTGCGCCTGTTCGACGAGGGGCTGGTGGACGCGCTCAACGTTGCCGTCAGCCTGGTGCGCTCGCCGCAGTCGCTGGCGTACCTGCTGGAAGCGGCGGGCTCGCTCGCCCTGGAGCGCTGCGGCGCCATTCTCGACCGGCGGGTCTTCGACCCCGGCTCCGAGGTGGCCTGAGGCATTCGCCCCATCCCCCTTCTCCCATCCACCGGGAGAGGGGGGATGGAGCCCGCTCACGAGACCTCGTGCACTCTCGCCGTCGGCTCGTGAGTTCCCACCGTGGCCTCGTGAGCCCTGCCGTGACCTCGTGAGATGTTGCCGTGGCCTCGTGAGCACCCACCGTGACCTCGTGCGTCGCTGCCGTGGCCTCGTGCGTGGCCTCCGTGATCTCGTGTATGGCCGCCGTGGCCTCGTGCGCTCCACCGTGGCCTCGTGCGTGGCCGCCGTCACCTCGTGAGCTGCTGCCGCCGGCTCGGTGGAAGCCGCCGCCGGCTCGGCGACGGCGCACGAGCGGACGGCGGGACCGCACGAGAGCTCGGCGGCCGCTCACGCCGCCTCGGCAACCCCCTCCTTCTTCCCATCCCGAGCCGGTTTGGCTACACTCCCGTCTGGACTGAACGCAGACAGAAGAGCCGTTCCCTCTGACGTCCTTCGGGAGAGCGCCTTGCAGCCAAGAAAAGTACTCGTGGTCGACGATTCGAAGCTGATGCACAAGATGTACGAGGTGATGCTCCGGCAGTACCCGCTGGTCTATGCCTCGGACGGCCGGCAGGCCCTCGACCGCCTCCAGGAGCACGCGGACATCGACCTCGTCCTGCTCGACATCAACATGCCCAACATGAACGGGCTGGAGTTCCTCGCCGCCATCCGCGCCGACGCGGCCCACAAGGACCTGGCGGTGATCATCATCAGCACCGAGGGGCGGGACGAGGACACCCAGCGGGGCATGGAGGCCGGAGCGTCCGCCTACATCAAGAAGCCGTTCCACAGCGAGGACATCCTGGAGAAGATCTCGCAACTGGAGAAGGGTTCCGCCGCTTGAGCGAACGCAGCGCCACCGAGACCAATCCGCGGCAGCAGCCCGCCGCGATCCCCGGCATCGAGCTGGTGGCCGAGCTGCGCTCCTCGCTGGAGCGCATCGGCGAGCTGGCGCGGGTCGTCGAGGTGAATCTGCGCGAGGCCGCCGACCGCGGCGTGTCGCAGAGCTCGGACGAGCGGGTCCAGGAGCTGGAGCGGCGGCTCGCCACGGCCGAGTCCGACGTCAAGGAGCTGGCCTCCCGGCTGGTCGACTCCGAGCACCAGGGCGGCCGGCTGATGAACCTGTACGTGGCGACCTACCAGCTCCACGCCACGCTCGACCCGGCGGAGGTGCAGGCCACCATCGCCGAGATCGCCATCAACCTGCTGGGCGCCGAGCAGTTCGTCCTGCTGCTGCGCAAGGACGACGCCGAGGACTACGAGATCGCCCTGATCGAGGGGATGTACGATGGCGTCGCGTCGCCCTACGACGGCGAGTCGTACGCCGGGGGCGACCCCATGGTCGACTCCACCCTCAAGGACGGCGTGCTGCGCCTGGGGCCGACCGCCGAGTCGCAGGCGCTCGCGGCCGTGCCGCTGCGGGTGCAGAACGAGATCGTGGGCGCTCTGGTCCTCCTCAAGCTGCTCGACCACAAGCCGATCCTGCGGGCCGAGGACCGCGACCTGCTCGACCTGCTGTCCGCCCACGCCGCCTCCGCGATGTTCGCGGCGCGGCTCTTCGCCACCAAAGATCGCAAGCTCCGCACCCTGGAGAGCCTGGTCAAGCTGGCCCGCGGCGAGTGACGCGGCTCACACCCTCCTGCGAGGAACCAGCCTGATCCCGGCATAAACAGATGGGTATCTCCGGAAGCCTCAAAGACGTCTCCGTCGCCGATGTGATGCAGTTCATCCACCTCGGCCGGAGGACGGGTACGCTGCTGCTCCACCGCGGCACGCAGCGCGCCATGATCGGCTTCCACCTCGGCCGCCTGGTCAGCGCCCAGGCGCCCAAGACCCCGAAGCTGGGCGACCTGCTGATCTCCTCCGGGATGATCGACCGCGGCATCCTGGAGCGGGGGATCCAGACCCAGAAGGACGGCCTGGAGCACCGCTCGCTGGGCCAGATCCTCCTCTCCTCGGGATCGATCGACGCCGAGGGGCTGCGCCAGGTCATCGCGCAGCAGATCGAGCAGGCGGTCTCCGAGGTGATGGTCTGGGACAACGGAACCTTCGAGTTCGCCATCGACGACCTGCGGCCGATCGACGACATCGCCCTCTACCCGAGCGACGTCCTGCCCGACGCCGACATCAACACCCAGATGGTGCTGCTGGAGGCGGCGCGCATCTTCGACGAGCGCAACCGCGACCAGGCCGAGGGGACCGCCCATCCGTCCGAGGGGGCGGACACCTGGGGCCGCACCCCCGGCGGCGCCTACGAGGCGGGAGACGCCACCAATCCGACCCTGGTCGTGAGCCCCGCCCTGCGCTCCTCCTCCGCCCTGGCGGTCGCCGAGTCGGAAGAGGAGCTGGAGGCGCGCGAAGGGCCGAAGCACGCGGCCGAGCTGCTCCGGCTGCACGTGGTGGCGACCGACCGCGGCTTCGTCGAGGCGCTGGACGAGGCCCTGGAGCACGAAGTGGCCGCGGTCGAGCTCAAGGGGCTGGGCCAGGCGGGGATCCCGGACGCCGGCGAGCCGCATCCGATCGTCCTGCTCGACCTGCGCGGGGACGAGGTCACCCTGGAGCAGGCCGCCTCGCTCCACCGCGCCCGGCCGCGGGCCTCCCTGATCGCCCTGGTGGACCCCGGCACCTCGTTCGTCAAGGTCTACGAGGCCGGCGTGCTCGCCGCCATCCCCGCCGAGGTGGAGGCGGTCGTGGCCTGCGTCGAGAACGTCATCGAGAGCCGGCGCGACCTGGTGCGCGGCATCCCGCGCCGCGAGGGCCGGTCCGGCATGGAGCGGCTGCGGCGCGTCTACGGCGACCTGCGCTCCGGCCTGATCTCGGCGACCGTGGCGCTCAACCTCATGCACATCATCTCGGAGTCGGTCGAGCGCGCCGTCCTCTTCCTGGTCAAGAGGGACCACCTGGTGGCCCTCGGCGCCTTCGGCGTCGACTCCCGCGGCCGGCCGCTCGCGGAGTCGACCCGCACCCTCAAGCTCCCGATGGAGGGGGACAGCGCCCTGATCCGCAGCCTGGAGAGCGGCGAGGTGCAGTCGGTGGACTTCGATCAGGCCGAGCTGCCGGAGACCCTCCGCAACACCCTCGGCCGTCCCCGCACGGGCCAGATCGTCGTCTTTCCCGTCCTCGGAGCCCAGCGGGTGATCTCGGTGATCTACACCGACAACGGCGACCGCGACCAGCCGATCGAGGACATCGACATCCTCGAGCTCGCCACCGCCCAGGTCGGCATGGCCTTCGAGAACGAGCTGCTGCGGCGGCAGATCTCGCAGGGGCGGGATTAGCCCCTCACCCCCCGACCCCCTCTCCCACCCCCTCACGCCCCTCCGGGAGAGGGGGAGACTGATCTTGGATTTTGTCTTGTCCCCCCTCTCCCGGAAGGAGGGGAGGGGGTGGGAGAGGGGGTCAGGGGGTGAGGGGTCCTACCCAATCCCCTCCAAAGGATCGTACGGCACCGGCGTATACCCGGCGGGCGGCTCGAAGGAGCCGGGCGGGGCGTCCTGGCTCTTGACCGAGAGCAACTCCTCGCGGGTCTTGAAGCGCACGCCCGCGGCGTCGACGCTGTCCTCCTTGAGGACCGGGAACCCCTCGATCTGCTCCAGCTTGCTCGACCAGTCCGCGGCGCCCGGCTGCAGGGCAGCCAGGATCGAGGTCAGCTTGTTGAGCGAGCGGTGGCCCTCGATCTCCTGGCTTACCCAGAGGGTGGTGTCGATCTTCATCCCCATGGCGCTGCGGATGTCCATCTGCACCCGGCGGGCGTTCCAGCCGTTGATCTTGCGCGTCTCGCTCGTGGGCTTGACCTGCACCGACAGCTTCATCTGCTCGGCCCAGGTGCGGCCCACCTCCTGCTTCGACTTGGGGAGGAGGCGCAGGAAATCGATCGGCAGCGGCACCTCGCTGTAGGTCTTCTCCGGATGGCGGACCACGTAGAGCTTGTTGCGGTCGAGGCGGAGGATGGTGGAGGTGTCCCCCTCGTCCCGCCGTACCCGGTCGCCGCTGACCCAGATCCGCACCTGGACGTCCTTGACCGGCTGGGTCTCGCCCGCGATCCGCACCTCGTCGGCGTGGCTTTGGAGGGTGAGCAGGGTATCCGCGCCGGCGGAGACGGCCGCGGCGGTCAGCAGGGCGAGAAGGAGGATCGTACGTCTGAGCATGGCCTACCTCGTGGTTGGAAGGGGTAGATTAACAGGTCAGGCCCCCGGCATCGCGTCCTTGCGCCTCACGTAGAGGAGCTTCTCGACCTCGGCGACGACCTCCCCCCTCTCGTCGGTCACTTCAACCCGGAAGACCGGCTCCACCTTCCCGCCGCGGTCCGCGGCCGCCCGGATCTCCTCGACCTGCTCCGGCGGGATATGGAAGACGGCCTTGACCGTCCCCCGCCCCGGACGCCGGAAGCGGATCGTCGCCGCCTTGTCCCAGACCACGTAATCCCGGCCCAGGTGCTCGAGCAGGATCAGCATGAAGAAAGGATCGCACATCGTGTAGAGCGAGCCTCCGAAGTGCGTCCCCACGTAATTCCGGTTCCACCACCGCAGGCGCATCCGCACCTCGAACGTCCGGAGATCGGAGGCGGCGCGCACCCGCACCCCCGCGCCGATGTAGGGCGGATAGAGGTTGAGCAGCCGCATCACCCACCGCTTGCTTGCCATGGCGGGGGATTATCGCCCGAAGAGGGCCGTTCCCCACCTGCCCCCTCTTCCAGCCCCTCCCACCCTAGATCAGCTGATGTTCCGCCAGATCTCGGGAAGTTGGCCCAGATCTGGTGACGGCGGACCAGCGTCGGCGGATCTGGGTTTCGGCATCGAGCACGACGCAACGGCTCATTCGAGGAGTCCGACGTATTTCTCAACCAGAGACTCGTCCACGGGCCCATGCTCTGCGTCGAGTTGGTCGAGCAACTCCATGAGAAGCCGGTGACGGCGACGGCGTTCGAGCTCCGCACGAACGGCCGCGTTGACTTGAGCCGAGAGACCTTGATCTTCCCGCTCGAGCTCCTCAACCAAGTCCTCGTCCAACGAGATCGACACCGTGCGCTTGGTCGGAGTCATACTCAAAGCGTACCAGTAGAAATAGAAGCGTCAATGAGAGGCGGCCTCCCCTTTGTGCCCCCAGCCATCATGTCATCCTGATCGAAGCGAAGGATCTGGGGGATGGAGGCTTCGAATCTTCAGGGAACGAAGGCGGAAGGGAAGGAGGCCGAACTCCACCAGCTTCTTCGACCGGTTGCCGTAGTGCTCCCTGACGGCGACGTCCAGGAAGGAGGTTTGGAAAGCCACTCCCTCACAGGCTGAGGCGTCCTGCCGGAGGTCAATTCCCTGAGGACGGCCTCAGGGACAATGACCTGACCATAGAAGCGATGCAGAAGCTCCGTTTGGCCCAGAAGAATGAGGTAATGAAGAGGCCCGCTGTCTGCAACAACGATCATCGGCCGGACAGGATCCCGTCCGGTAACCCTCCACGGCAATGGTTTCCAGGGCATGGCGGGACACGTTTCCCCATTGCCCTTCGAGGGATTCAGAGATGTCTTCCGGCAGGCTGATCGTGACGTCCATGGCAAGCCCCACCTCAATCTTAGACCACAACAGCCTGAGTTGGCGAGACGCCCGGGCTAAAATAGGCACCGGGCACCGTCCGCCCAGCGGGTCGACGCACTCGATAGGGAGAGCTCCCAGCGAATCGCTTGGCGCCACGCTCGGGGTACGACGCCCGGATCTGAGCAGGAGAACATAGATGGACATCAAGTCGATTAGAACCGAGGAGGACTACCGCGCGGCTCTCCGAGAGATTGAGTCGCTCACGGTGGCCGGACCCGGGACCTCTGATGGCGAACGGCTGGATGTCTTGACCACTCTGGTGGAAGCGCTGGGAGCGCAAACATTACCCTCTTGACTTGCCCGGCCTGATCGAGACTATCAAGTAAGCCAGTCCGTCATTGGCCCCGGCCCAGGGGTAGGCGGATCTCCGCCCCCTCGGTCTGCTACAGTGCCCACATGAGTACCGTCAGCCCACAAGAGCTCCAGCAGGATGCGGACTCTCTGTTGGACCGGGTTGAGGCCGGGGAACACCTCATCGTGGTCCGCGGCGGCCGCCCGGTCGCCGAACTGCGGCCCGTCCACGCCACCCAGCCCGGTCCACGCCCGTTCGGTCTCTGCGCCGGGGCGTTCACGGCCCCGGACGACTTCGACGCGCCGCTGCCGGAGGAGATCATGCGGAGCTTCGAGGGACGATAAGGCTGCTACTCGACCCGGCGCGAGGTTCCTGCCGTGCTCGGTTGTTGTAAGATCTCGAAGAATGTCCTCCTTCAAGGTCTTTATTTCTTACCGCCGCGAAGATAGCAGCTATGCCACCCGCTTCATCTATGAGCGGCTGGCCGCTCATTTTGGTAGTGAAGCAGTCTTCCTGGATCAGGAAAAAATTCCCCCTGGAGTAGACTTTCGAGAATATCTAAACAATGCTCTGAGTCAATGCGCTGTTCTGCTGACGGTCATCGGCGATCGATGGCTTCACTCCCGTGAGCCCGGAAAGGATGGGCGCCGTCTCGACAACCCGAGAGATCTTGTAGCAATGGAGATCCGGGCCGCTCTGGAGCGCAACATTCCGATCATTCCCGTGCTTGTGGAGAACGCTACCATGCCGACAGAAGAAGAGCTACCATCGGGACTTCAAGACTTAGCCTTCAGGCAAGCAGCTGAGGTTCGGTCGAGCGATTTTTACGCTCACCTTGACCGGTTGATTCAAGCGCTAGAGAGTTTTCGTGGTCCGCTCGTTGAGCCGAAGACTGTCCAGATACATGGCGAAAACCAAAAAATGTTTTTTCTTCGTCCTGATGAGAAAGATGACGAACAGCCCGAAGACCCTACGGAGCCTATGTTTTTGCCTCCGGGTCTGCCCCTTGAGCTTAAGGCTGAAGATCGCGAACAGGTTTTTTCTGCGCTTTTCAGCTATCGCCTACTCCTGCTGAGTTCGCCTGAATCTAAGACAGCGATAGAGACAGCATGTTCCCTAATATTTAATTGGCGGCTAGACGAATACGAGAAACGAATTCTTTTCCTGAGCCGGAGCAGCCCTAGAGAGCGTGAGGACTCGGCAATCGATCTCTTTGTTCATGCGCGCTGGCTCAAAGTGCGACAAGTCTTCCTCATCGAGATCGAAAGGAGGGGCCACTTTCTCGACTCTGTTCTCTGCATCAGCCATTTGCAGGCTCATAGCATAATGGAAAATTTGCGGCAGCGAGATTGCTTCGTGATCTGTACTGTGAATAGCGAGAACTTATCTCTCGATGCAAAGCAGATGGCCTTACTTCCGTTCTTTCACTGGCCGTGCCCTTCCTGAGCTTCGCCGAGATCGAGTCTCCAGCTTTGTAGCCCTACCCCGCTGGGCTCGAACTGCTGGGAAGCCGTTGGCTCCGCGGGATGCTTCCGTCGCCTTTTCGCTTCACAGAACCAGAGTAGCAGAAGAGCTTGGGAGCGCTCTACTCCTCTCCGCTGGGAGCGCCGGCATCCTTGCCGGCTCTCTTTCTCTTGAAGCCAAGAAGATGCCGGCGGGGACGCCGGCGTTCCCAGGGGCGCAGTATCAACCGACTGCCGCTTCGAGAGGGCTTCCGCGACAGATTCGAAGCCTCCATCCCCCAGATCCTTCGCTTCGCTCAGGATGACACGACGGGAGGGGTTCCGACCGTCTTGAATCTCCCGGAGAGGCGGGAAACCCTCAGAACTTCGCGGAGGTGGCGACTTGAGGCTTCCGGAGCGATCTGGAGGGCTTTGCGGCCGGTTTTAGGGGCTGGACCGGGTTTTTACGGCCTCGCGCGCCTTTTTAGGCTTCCGGGCGAGCGTTTTTACCCGGGGCGAGCCTTTTTCGGCTGAATCCCGGAAAAACTGCCTGCACAGCGGCTGTGCTATGCAGCGCAGGCGCTGTGCATCCGAGCACAGGTGCTGAGTGTCCCAGCACAGGCGCTGCGCATCGGAGCGCAGCGGCTGTGCTGGGTGCGTGCAGGCTTAGGATCTTTTTTCCGAACACGGGATTCCTGGCGCCCGCAAGACGCCGGTCCACGGAAGAAACCTCCCGTCGCCGCCGGCGAATTCCCGGCCGCGCTGCCTCCCGGCCGCAGGATTTCCCGCCGCCGCGGGTTCCAGGGTGCGTATGGAGGGCACGCCTCAGGAGGACCCATGAGAGCCGTTGCATTGACCCTGACCATCCTGCTCGCCGTCGCGCTGTTCCTGCCCTGGCAGGGCGGATCGGCCGGTGCGGTCGAGCGTCAGCTTTCGATCCGCATGCCCTGGAAGCAGGCGGGCCTCGATGAGCGCGAGGCCGCAGCCCATCTGCTGTACCGCTTCGCCTATGGTCCCCGGCCGGGCCAGATCGAGGAGGTCCTGAAGACCGGCCTCGAGCGCTGGTTCGAGCGCCAGCTCGCGGCCAACCTCCCGGACCGCAAGGTCAGAGACCACCTGCGCGACCTGCCAGTCCTGGAGATGTCCGCCGCCGAGATCGCCCGCCGGTATCCCAATCCCGGCCGGGTCCTCGCCGAGGCGCGCCGGAACGGCGTCCTCCCCGAGGACGTTGAGCGTGGATCGATGAGCGAGGCCGGCCGGAGGAAGCTCCGCGCCGAGGTGCGGGAGTGGGCCCAGGACCAGGGCTACCGCTCCCAGCGCGAGCTGATCGGCCAGCTCATGGCCCAGAAGCTGTACCGGGCTGTCGAGTCCGAGAACCAGCTCGCCGAGGTGATGACCGACTTCTGGTTCAACCACTTCAACGTCTCGCTGACCGACAACCAGGCCCGCGGCTATCTGCTCTCCTACGAGCGGGATGCCATCCGCCCGCACGCCCTGGATAGGGTGCGGAGCCTTCTCGGCGCCACGGCCCGCCATCCGGCCATGCTGCTCTACCTCGACAACGCCCAGTCGTCCGCGTCGGCCGAGGCGGTCACCACCTTGGAGGAGGAGATCGGGCGCCTGCCGCGGCGGCGCCTCGGCTTCGGCGAGCGCGGCATGGGGATGATGAGCGAGGAGGCGGTCCAGCGCCGGATGCGCCGGCCGCGCGGCCTCAACGAGAACTACGCCCGCGAGCTGCTGGAGCTGCACACCCTCGGCGTGGATGGCGGCTACACCCAGGACGACGTGGTCCAGGTGGCGCGCGCCTTCACCGGCTGGACCGTCCTGCCGCCCGGCCGGCGGCAAGCCGTGCGGCGGGCCGGTGGCATGGGCTTCCAAGCCGAGGGCGAGTTCCTGTTCCGCGCCGACATGCACGACGCGGCGGAGAAGGTGGTCCTCGGCCAGAGCCTCCCCGCCGGCCGCGGCGTCGAGGACGGCGAGCAGGTCCTCGATATGCTGGCGGTCCACCCTTCGACGGCCCGCCACCTGGCCACCAAGCTGGCGGTCCGCTTCGTCTCCGATCAGCCGCCCAAGGCCCTGGTCGATCGCCTGTCCGCGGTCTACCTCCGGAGCGGCGGCGACGTGCGGGCCCTGCTCAGCGCCATCGCCGAATCGCCCGAATTCTGGAGCCGCGAGGCTGTGGCCGCGAAGATCAAGTCCCCCTTCGAGCTGGCCGCCTCGGCGATCCGCGTCCTGGACGGCCACGTCGAGGAACCGCGCGGCGCCCTCGACTGGGTCCGGCAGATGGGCCAGCCGCTCTACGCCTACCAGGCCCCGACCGGCTATCCGGACCGCGCCGAAGCCTGGGTCAACACCGGCGCCCTGCTGAGCCGGATGAGCTTCGGCCTGCAGCTCGCTTCCGGCCGTGTCAACGGCGTCGACCTTGACCTGCCGGGCCTCAACCGCGGCCGCGAGCCCGAGTCGCGGGACGA
>DASVEF010000249.1:0-7800 GCA_036380715.1 Thermoanaerobaculia bacterium
GGCGATCGCCCTGCTCGCGCTGGCGATCGCCGCGGCCCCGGCCTCCGCGGCCGTCTTCCTCCCCACGAAGACGGCCGACACCGCGGACGGCTCCTGCAACGCCGACTGCTCCCTGCGCGAGGCGGTCCTCGCCGCCAACTCTTCCGACGGCCCCGACTTCATCCTGCTCGGCCCCGGCACCTACACCCTGTCCCGCGCCGGAGCCGGCGAGGACTCCGGCGGCGCCGGCGACCTCGACATCCTCGAAGACCTCGCCATCATCTCCACCTCCGCCGAGGCGACGATCGTCGACGGCGCCGACCTCGACCGCGTGCTGGACGTCCATGCCGGCGCCGAGGTCGAGATCCTCGGCGTGACGATCCGCAACGGCAGCGTGGCGGGAGCGGGCGGCGGCATCCGCAACGCCGGCATCCTCACGCTCACCCGCGTCGTGGTCACCGGCAATACGACGACCCAGAACGGCAACGGCGGCGGCATCTCGACCGGCGGCGCCGGCAGCGCGCTGACGATCTCGCAGAGCACGATCTCCGGCAACACGTCGGCCGGCGCGGGCGGCGGCCTCCACGTCGATGAGCAGCTCACGCTGATCAATTCGACGGTGTCGGGCAACACCGCGGGCGATCTCGGCGGCGGTCTCTACTTCGTCGCCGACACCACGGGGGTCATCTCCAACGTCACCATCACCGGCAACTCCGCGGGCCAGAGGGGCGGTGGCGTCTATGTCGAGAGCGCGCCGTTCACCGCCTCGCAGTATCCGCATTTCCAGAACACGATCCTCGCCGGCAACACGGCGGCCGTAGGGACGGACCGGGACTGCTCCGGCCCGGCGGTCTCGGAAGGCTCGAACCTGCTGGGAGTCGGCGACGCCTGCATCGACTTCGTCCCCGCCCAGGGTGACCTGGAGGGCACGGCGGCCGCGCCGCTCGATCCGCGGCTCGGGCCTCTGGTCAACAACGGCGGCAGCACGCCGACGCACGCCCTGCTCGACAACAGCCCGGCGATCAACGAGGGGAACGACTGCGAGGACGCCGACCAGCGCGGCGTCGAGCGGCCCGAGGGCGCGGCCTGCGACATCGGCGCCGTCGAGCGGTCGAGCCTCTGCGTGACCGGCGGCCCGACCCTGTGCCTCAACAACGACCGCTTCCGCATCACCGTGCAGTGGCGCACCCGCCAGGGTCAGACCGGCAGCGGCCAGGCGGTGGCCCTGACGGACGAAAGCGGCTACTTCTACTTCTTCGACCGCGAGAACGTCGAGCTGACTTTCAAGGTGCTCAACGGCTGCGCCTCCAACAACCGGTACTGGGTGTTCCTGAGCGGCCTGACCAACGTCCAGGTCACGGTCACCGTCACCGACACCCGGAGCGGCCAGACCAGGACCTATACCAATCCGCTGGGCACCGCGTTCCAGCCCGTGCTGGACACCCGGGCCTTCGCCACCTGCCCGTAGCCCCACCCCCGCCCCTCTCCCGGCCTCACCCGGGGGAGGGGCCCCTCCCAAGCGGTGCTTCAGCGGTGCTTCAGAGCGATGGCGGGATCGATCCGGGCCGCGCGGCGGGCCGGGTGCCAGCTCGCCAGCAGTCCGACCGTCAGCAGGACGAGGACCGAGGCGGTGAGGACCAGCGGCTCCGGCCGGGTCTCGACCCCCTGGATGAAGCTCGCGAGGACGCGCGCGAAGGCGAGGATCGCGGCCAGGCCGGCCACGGACCCGAGGGCGACCAGGAGCACGGCTTGGCGCAGCACCCCCCAGAGCACCGTGCGCTGCCGCGCCCCGAGCGCCATCCGGATGCCGATCTCGTACGTCCGCCGGCTCACCGCGAAGCTCATGGCGCTGCCGAGGCCCAGCGCGGCGAGCGTCAGTCCCAGGAAGCCGAAGATCCCCACCACCTGCGCGTTCATCCGCTGGCTCCAGAGCGAGCGGCGCAGGTGGACCGGGAAGGACATCAGGTCGACCACGGCCAGCTCGCGGTGGCGCTCCCCCAGCTCCCTGCGCACCCGGGGCGCCAGCCGCTCCGGGTCGCCTTCGGTGCGCAAGACCAGGGTCATGAGCCGGCGGAAGCTCTGGTGGAACGGGAGGTAGACGAGCGGCTCGGCCTCTTCCCACAGGTTGACGGTGCGGGCGTCCGCCACGACGCCGATCACCTCGGCGCTCGCCGTGGGATCGGTCTCGTGGCGCCCCTCGGGGATCAGGAGGGTCTTGCCGAGCGGGCTCTCGCCGGGCCAGAGACGGCGCGCCAGGGCCGCGTTGACCACCGCCACCCGTGAGGCCCCCTCACGGTCCCGCAGGTCGAACCCCCGGCCCTGCAGCTCCGCGATCCCCAAAGTCTGGAAGTACCCCGGCCCGACGATCGACAGGCCCACTTCGAGCGGCTCGCCGGCGCGCTCCGGCGCCGTGATCTCCATCGAGCGGCTGAACCCGGCGAGCGGAGGGCCCCACACCAGGCTGGTGGAGGCCACACCGGGCAGCGCGGCGACCTCGTCCAGGATCTGCTGATACACGGCCTTCTGGCGCTCGTCGGCGCCCTCTCCCCTGTCGATCGGGAAGATGAAGCTGGCGAGCAGGATCTTCCCGGTCTCGAACCCCGGGTCGATATGCACGACGCGCCAGAGGCCGCGCACGAACAGGCCGGTCCCGGCGAGCAGGGCCGCCGACAGCGCGATCTGTACCACCACCAGCGTCTCGCGGACGCGGAGCCGCGCGATCCAGCCTCCTCCGGGATCGACGCCGCCCTTCAGCGCCGTGACCACGCTCGCGCGCGAGGAGGCCTGGAGGGCCGGGAACAGGCCGGCGAGCAGCCCCGTAGCCAGGCAGAGGAGCAGGGTGAAGCCCAGCACCCGTACGTCCAGCCGCAGGTCGAGCCACCCCTCGCCCCAGCTCCCCAGACCGGCGGTGGTCTGGGTCAGGTAGCTCTCGATCAGGCGCGTCCCCCAGACGGCGATCAGCGAGCCGGACAGGCCGCCGAGCAGGGAGAGCAGGAGGCTCTCCACCAGGAGCTGCTGGAGGAGCTGCCGGCGGCCGGCCCCCAGGGCGACCCGGACGCCCAGGTCCGGCAGCCGGTCCGCGGTGCTCGCGATCAGCAGGTTGGCCACGTTGGCGCAGGCGAGCAGGAGCAGCAGGAGGACGAAGATCATCATCTTCTGGGCCGTGGGCAGCAGGTACTCGCGGGCCACGGGATCGACGATCGTGCCGGCGGGCTCCACGGCGATGCGCTGCGGCTCCGGAGCCTCCCGCGGCAGGCGGCCCGCGATCGCGTCGAGCTCCGCGCGCGCGGCCGCGATCCCGATCCCCGGCTTCAGGCGCCCGAACAGGTTCACCCAGGGGCGCGAGCGGTCGTTCAGCGCGTCGACGCGGATCGACCGCATGGCTTGGTGGTGGGGGATCATGGCGATGTAGAGCTCCGCGGGCACGCCGGCGCCGAGAAACCCTTGGGGCGTCACGCCGACCACGGTGAAAGGCTGGCCGTTGACGCGCAGGCTCCGCCCGAGGATCGACCGGTCGGCGCCCAGGTACCGGCGCCAGAACCGGTCGCTGATCACCACGGTCGGTGCGGCGCCGGGCCGGTCGTCGTGCTCGGTCAAGGCGCGGCCCCAGCGCGCCGAGACGCCCAGGACGGGGAAGTAGTTGCCCGTGACCATGTGCCCCCAGGCGTGCACCGTCTCCGTGCCCGTGTCCACCGGGGCGCTGAAGGGGTTCCAGCCGGCGAGCCCGCTCAGCGACTGCGTCTGGTCGCGCAGGTCCGCGTAATCCGGGAAGGAGAGGCTCTGCGGGCCCTCGGGCGTCCGTACGGACACGGAGACCAGCCGGTCCGGGTCGCGGATGGGCAGCTCCTGCCAGAGCAGGAAGTCGAGATAGCTGAACACGGTCGTGTTGCAGCCGATGACCAGCGCCAGGCTCGCCGTGACCGCCAGCGCCAGCGCCGGCCGCCGGGCGAGAGACCGCAAGGCAAGACGGAAGTCCCTGACAAGACTCTGCATGAAAAACCTCTCCTCCGGCGCGCCCGCGAACGGTGGAACGGATTCTACTCTTGCGATCCCTCCGGCGGGCTGTCGACCTTCTGCTGCCGGACTTTCTGGCACCGATCGATCACCGATCGCAGCAGCCAGCCCTCCGGGTCGGGATGCCGGGGGTGCTTGCTGATGAGGACCAGACAGGCCTCCTCCACGATCTCCTGGGCCTGCTGGGGGGAGATCCCGTACGCGGAGAAGATGGGCTCCAGGAGAGGCCTCAACCGGGTCAGGGCCTCCCGCCACGGGTCTTTGTCGATCATGTGGGGACTCTCTTACATAGTAGTTCCAGAAGATCGAAGAAACGGGACAAAGACCTGCGTGCTGGCTCAAAGAGCCGACGCAGGGCAAACTGAGCCAGCACCAAGACCTGCGGTATCCTGAGCCTGCTATGGACACGACCACCGCCACACCCGCCTTTTCCGCCCCGGTCTCTCCGGAGCGTAAGACTTTGGATGAGAAGACCCTGAACGCGTACCGCCGGCTCGGCTTCCTGCAGGCCGACCTCGACCCCATGAACCGGCTGCCGCCGGAGGCGCATCCGTTCCTGGAGGACGTCGAACCCGAGACCGCCGAGGCCGCCCGCCGGTACTACTGCGGCACGATCGGAGTGGAGTTCATGCACATCCCCGATCCCGAGCGCCGCCGCTGGATCCAGGAGCGGATGGAGGCCGAGCCGCCGCGGTTCGACCAGCAGATCATCCTCGATCAGCTTCTCCGGGCCGAGACGTTCGAGCAGATGCTGCAGTCCCGCTATCTCGGCACCAAGCGCTTCTCGATCGAGGGGGTCGAGGCCCTGCTGCCTCTGCTCGACGAGATGCTGGAAGGCGCGGCCGAGCAGCAGGCCCGGCAGGTGGTGCTCGCGATGAGCCACCGCGGCCGGCTCAACGTCATGACCCACACGGTGCGCAAGCCCGCGGCCGAGATCTTCGCCGGCTTCGAGGATGTCGATCCGCGGAGCATCCTCGGCGGCGGCGACGTCAAGTACCACATGGGCGCGACCGGCGATTTCCAGGCGCGCACCGGCCGCACGGTCAACATCCACCTGGTCTCCAACCCCAGCCACTTGGAGGCGGTCGACCCGGTCGCCGTCGGCCGGGTGCGCGCCAAGCAGCAGCGGCTGGGCGACCGCGAGCGGCGCCAGGTGCTGCCGATCGTGCTGCACGGCGACGCCGCCTTCGCCGGCCAGGGCATCCTCGCCGAGACGCTCAACTGCGCCGACGTGGAGGCCTACGAGGTGGGCGGCACGGTGCACGTGATCGTCAACAACCTGATCGGCTTCACGACCGAGCCGAGGAACCTGCACTCCTCGCGCTTCGCCTCGGACGTGGCGCGCCGCCTGCCCATCCCGATCTTCCACGTCAACGGCGAAGACCCCGACGCCGTGGCCCGGGTGGCGCAGCTCGCGGTCCGCTACCGCTACGCCTTCGACAGCGACGTGGTCGTCGACCTGATCGGCTACCGGCGGCACGGCCACAGCGAGGTGGACGACCCGACGATCACCCAGCCGCTGCTCTACAAGAAGATCGCGGCCCATCCGCCGGCCTGGCGACTGTACGCCCAGGCGATCGGGCTGTCCGAGCAGGAGACCGAAAGCCGGGTCGCCGCCGTGCGCGCGGAGCTCGACGCCGCGCACAAGGAGGCGGGGACGATCGAGAAGAAGCCGACGCTGCGCACGCTGCCGGCCTACTGGGACCCCTACCCCGGGGGCCCCTACCGGCCCGAGTACGAGGTGAGGACCGGCCTGTCGCGGGAGGAGATCGCCGAGCTGACCCGGCCGCTCACCTCTTGGCCCGAGAGCTTCCACATCCACGAAAAGATCCGCCGGCTGCTGGAGCAGCGGGCCGAGATGGGCAACGGCAAGCGGCCGTTCGACTACGGCATGGCCGAGGCGGTCGCCTTCGCCTCGCTCCTGAAGCAGGGGACCCCGATCCGCTTCACCGGCCAGGACAGCCGGCGCGGCACGTTCAACCAGCGCCACGCGGTGCTGATCGACGTCGAGAACGGCCAGGAATACATGCCGCTCGCCCACGTGGCGCCCGACCGCGCGTGGATCGAGATCTACGACTCGACCCTGTCCGAGCAGGCGATCCTCGGCTACGAGTACGGCTTCAGCCGCGACTTTCCCGAGGCGCTGGTGCTCTGGGAGGCGCAGTTCGGCGACTTCGCCAACGGCGCGCAGATCATCATCGACCAGTTCGTCACCGCGGGCGAGGACAAGTGGGGCCTGCTCTCCGGGATCGTCATGCTCCTCCCCCACGGCTACGAGGGGCAGGGGCCGGAGCACTCCAGCGCCCGCATGGAGCGCTACCTGCAGCTCTGCGGCGAGGACAACATCCAGGTGGCCCAGCCGTCGACCGCCGCGCAGTACTTCCACCTGCTCCGGCGGCAGGCCCTTCGCCCCTGGCGCAAGCCGCTCGTGGTCATGACCCCGAAGAGCATGCTGCGCCACAAGGACTCCTCCTCGCCGATCGAGGAGCTGGGCCGCGACCGATTCCTCAACGTGATCGGCGACTCCCAGGTGCAGGACGCCCAGCGCGTCCTCCTCTGCACCGGCAAGATCGGCCACGAGCTGCGGCGGGAGCGCGAGCGCAGGAAGGACGCCTCGACGGCGATCTTCTTCCTCGATCAGCTCTATCCGTTCCCGGAGAAGGAGCTGGAGGCCGAGCTGGCGCGCCATCCCAACGCGCGCGACATCGTCTGGGTGCAGGAGGAGCCGGCCAACATGGGCGCGCTCTTCTTCGTCCAGCCGCGCATCGAGCGCCTGCTCCGGCGGTCCATCCGTTCGGTCAAGCGCTCGGCGAGCGGCAGCCCGGCCACCGGCTCGGCCAAGGCGCACACCCTGGAGCAGCAGACGCTGCTCACTCTGGCGTTCATGACAGGGGCGTGACCTCACCCAGGGAGCGGAAGAGGCCTCCCGCGGTAGGACCCTCACCCCCTGGCCCCCTCTCCCATCCGCACTCCCGCCGCCCGGGAGAGGGGGAAACGCTCTTCGAGAGGTCCTTCTGAGCGAACCGGAATCTGCCTCCCCCCTCTCCCGGGAGGGTGTGAGTGCGGGCGGGAGAGGGGGGCCGGGGGGGTGAGGGTCCCTTCCGGCAGACCAGAACAACGGGGTTACGTCAGAGCAGGAACCGCCGCGCGCCGCCGATCCTGAACCAGCGGTAGCCGTAAGGCTCCAGGTCGATCTCCTGGCCGGTCCGGATCTCCTGGTACGGCTGGTCGCCCATCAGCTCGATCATCGGCATGGTCTCTACCCCGTCCAAGGCGAGGCGCACGGCGGCCGGGCGGTCCGCGAGATTGTGGACGGCGACGACCGTCCCGCCGCTCCAGTCGCAGCGGTGGGCGAAGACGGCCGGATCGCCCGCGTCCAGGATCGCACAGCTCCCCCAGCCGAGCTCCGGGCACTGCTTGCGGGTGTGGATCAGCCGCTCCATCCAATGGAGGAGGGATGACGCGTCCCGGTGCTGGCTCTCGACGTTGACCCCGTCCCGGTAGCCGAAAGGACCGTCCGCGATCGTGGGGCGCGCCAACCTCTCGGCCGGCGCGGTCGAGAAGCCGCCGTTCCTCTCCTTCGACCACTGCATGACCGTGCGCACGCTCTCCCGCTCGGGCAGCGACAGGTCGTCGCCCATGCCGATCTCGTCGCCATAGCGGATCACCTGCGCCCCCGGCAGCGAGAACAGCAGGCTGTTGGCGAGCCGGATCCGGCGCGCGTCGCCCAGCATCGGAGCGAGCCGGCGGCGGATTCCGCGGCCGTAGATCTGCATGTTCTTCTCGGGGCCGAAGCGGGCGAACACC
>DASVEF010000250.1:0-49051 GCA_036380715.1 Thermoanaerobaculia bacterium
TCCCGCGCTCCACGCGATCGCCGAAGAGCTGGGAGACCTGCCGCTCGCGCTGCACCTCGCCGGCAGCTTCCTCGCCCGCTACGCCCAGTCGCCGTTCGGCCAGCCGTCGGCGTACCTAGAGCAGTTGGGGCGCGGCGACCTGCTCGCCCACCCGTCGCTCCAGGGAAAGGGCTCCGAGATCTCACCTACCGATCACGAGGCGCACGTGGCACGGACCTTCGGGCTGAGCTTCGAGCGACTGGCCCCGGCCGACCCAACCGACGCCCTGGCTCGCAAGCTCCTTGCGCGGGCGGCTTACTTTGCGCCAGGGGAGCCCATCCCCCGCGCGCTGCTCCTCGCAACCCTCCGGATCGACGAAGAAGACATAAACGCCGCGCTCGCCGCGGAAGACGCCCTCAACCGGCTACTCGACCTCGGTCTTCTGGAGAGCGGAGAGAATGGCCGGCTGGCCCTTCACCGGCTCGTGGTGGCCTTCGCCTTGGGAGAGGAAGGAGAAGACGCAGCGCGAGAAGCCGTCGAGCAGACGCTGTTCGAGGAGGCAGACCGTTTGAACGAAGCAGGATATCCGGCTCCGCTCCTCGCTTGGCAGCCCCATCTCCGAGCCGTCACGGATGCCGCCTCGTCGCGAGAAGATCCGTTGGCCGCAGAACTCTGCAATGAGATGGGATACCACCTTCGGATGATCGGGGATCTGGCTGGCGCGCGGCCGTACTACGAGCGGGCGCAGGGGATTCGGGAGAAGGTTCTCGGCCCGGAGCACCCGCACACGGCCCGCAGCCTGAATAATCTGGGTGCCCTTCTCGATAGCCAGGGCGACTTTGTGGGTGCGCAGCCGTACTACGAGCGGGGGCTGGCGATTGCCGAGAAAGTGCTCGGCCCCGAGCATCAAGACACAGCTACCGCCTTGGATAATCTGGGGTTCGTTCTCGGAAACCAGGGAAATTGGACAGCGGCACGGCCGTACCATGAGCGGGCACTGGCGATTCGGGAAAAAGTTCTCGGTCCAGAGCATCGGGATACCGCCGTTAGCTTGAACAACCTGGGTTTCCTTCTCCAGATCCAAGGCGACTTTGCAGGTGCGCGGCCTTACTACGAGCGGGCGCTGGCGATCCGGGAAAAGGTCCTCGGCCCGGAGCACCCGGACACGGCCCTCAGCCTGAACAATTTGGGTGTCTTACTCCAGAGCCAGGGGGACTTCGCGGGAGCGCGACCGTACTACGAGCGGGCGCTGGCGATTCGGGAGAAGGTTCTCGGCCCAGAGCACCCGGACACGGCCCTCAGCCTGAACAACCTGGGCTCCCTTCTGCGAGACCAAGGCGACTTAAGGGAGGCGCAGCCCTGCTTGGAGCGCGCGGTGAGAATTCTTGAAGCGCGACTCGGCCCGAACCACCCAAATACGAAGACTGCCCGAGCCAACTTGCAACGATGCGAGAAGGAGTTGCGCGTGACGGAAGACCCGGTGCTTCAAGCTCTGAAATCAGCGCCCGCGGATGACGAACCGGACGATGATGATGTCGATGGCGGGCTCACTGAAGCACGCCGCGAGGCACGGGAGGAGCAGGGGATCTCCCACGAAGAAGCCAAGCGTAAGCTGGGCCTCACATGATGAGAGATCCGCTGGATGCATTGGACTCAGGAGATAGGTAAGAGTGTCCGGAATCCCGCCTGCATGAAATGCCGGTCGTTCGTGAAAGCTTCTTGGACGCCGTGGTCCTCCATCACCACGAAGCTCGCGCAGTCGACCAGACCCCAGCTCTTGTCGTGCCGTTCGGCATAGCGCTGGAGAGCCCGCCGGAACAGGTCATCTGTAATCGTGATCCACTGCACCTGGGAGCTGGACCTGATCAGCTCGACGGCATTGGGAAAATGGGCACGAGCAAGGGTGCGGGCCAAGCCGTTCCCTGTTTCGGCGGCGACCCAGTCCGTGAGCAGAATGGAAGAGTCCTGCCGAACGAGCTCTGTCCAAAGGGGCTGGGCGTGGACGTGAAGAGAATCTGAGGAGCTCAGCAGGGCGATCCAGCCGTTGGTATCGAGGAAGACTCTCCTACTCGGCATCGGAGGCGCGGGGGTGCCCGTACAGGTAGTGGTCGATGTTGGTCGCCAGATCCGTAATTCCTGTATCGACGGCTAACTCGGTCATCCGGAGCAGCGGGTTCACGAGCTCCACGAGCTCGACCCGGACCTCCGCTCCCTCGGGGAGCTCTGTGCCCGGTTCCAGGATGATGCTTCCTTGTTCCACTCGACCACGGTAGACCACTGGAGAACCTCCGTTCCTCGGCAGCTCGATCACCAAAGATTGTAACAGGGACATGCCACGACGTGCCAAAAGCAAAAAGCCCCGCCTGACGGCCGGGCTGGGGTGTGTAGGGAAGGGGAGATAGCGGCGGCGTTACACCCCCACCGCCACCTCCGCCTCTTTGGGATTCTCGATCTCCACCGCCAGCGCGCCGCCCTTCACATCCACCCGCACGACGGAGCCGTCGGTGACCTGGCCGGCGATGAGGGACCGGGCAATCTTGGACTCCAGTTCGTGCTGGAGGTACCTCTTGAGCGGACGGGCGCCGTAGACCGGGTCGTAGCCCTGGCGGGCGACGTGCTCGCGGGCGGGCTCGGTCAGCTCCAGGCGGATGCCGCGGTCGACGAGACGGCGGCGCAGGTCCTCGGTCTGGAGGTCGACGATGCGCTCGATCTCGGGCAACGTCAGCGGCTTGAAGAGCACGATGTCGTCCACCCGGTTGAGGAACTCCGGCCGGAAGTGCGAGCGCAGCTCTCTCATGACCGACTGGCGCGCCGGCTCGGTGATCTCTCCCGCCGGGGTCACCCCCTCCAGGAGGTAGGGGGAGCCGATGTTCGAGGTCATGATGATCACGGTGTTCTTGAAGTCCACCGTGCGGCCCTGGGCGTCGGTCACCCGCCCGTCGTCGAGGATCTGCAGGAGCACGTTGAACACGTCACTGTGCGCCTTTTCGATCTCGTCGAAGAGGATCACGGAGTAGGGCTTGCGCCGCACGGCCTCGGTGAGCTGGCCCCCCTCGTCGTAGCCGATGTAGCCCGGGGGGGCACCGATCAGCCGGGAGACGGTGTGCCGCTCCATGTACTCGCTCATGTCGATGCGGATCAGGTTCTCCTCACTGTCGAAGAGGGTCTGCGCCAGGGTCTTGGCCAGCTCGGTCTTACCCACGCCCGTGGGGCCCAGGAAGATGAACGAGCCGATCGGCCGCCGTGGGTCTTTGATGCCCGCGCGGGCGCGGATCACCGCGTCGGATACCAGACGGACGGCCTCGTCCTGGCCGACCACACGCTGGTGGAGGAGATCCTCCATGCGCAGGAGCTTCTCCCGCTCGCCCTCGACCAGGCGGGTCACCGGGATGCCCGTCCAGCGCGACACGATCTCGGCCACCTCCTCCTCGGTGACCTCTTCGCGCAGGAGCTGGCCGCCGCTCTTCTGTTTCTCGGCGAGTTGCGCGTCTTTCTCCTTGAGCTGGGCTTCGAGCTGGGCCAGCCTGCCGTAGCGCAGCTCGGCGACCTTGTTGAGGTCGTAGGCCCGCTCGGCCCTTTCGATCTCCAGCCGCGTCTGCTCGATCTGCTCGCGCAGGGTACGGACCTCCTCGATCGCCGCCTTCTCGGTCTCCCACTGCGCGCGCATGGCGTCGGCCTGGGCCTTGAGGTCCGCCAACTCGCGGCGGAGGTCTTCCAGCCGGTCCTGGCTCGCCTTGTCCTTCTCCTTCTTGAGCGCGGCCTCTTCGATCTCGAGCTGCATGACCCGGCGGGTCACCTCGTCGAGCTCCTGGGGCATTGAATCGATCTCGGTGCGCAGCATGGCGCAGGCTTCGTCGATCAGGTCGATCGCCTTGTCCGGCAGGAACCGGTCGGTGATATAGCGGTGGGAGAGCACCGACGCCGCTACCAAGGCGTTGTCCTGGATGCGGACGCCGTGGTGGACCTCGAAGCGCTCGCGCAGGCCGCGCAGGATCGAGACCGTGTCCTCGACGGACGGCGGATCGACCGTCACCGGCTGGAAGCGCCGCTCCAGGGCCGCGTCCTTCTCGATGTGCTTGCGGTACTCGTCCAGGGTCGTGGCGCCGATGCAGTGCAGCTCGCCGCGGGCGAGCATGGGCTTGAGCATGTTGCCGGCGTCGGTCGAGCCCTCGGTCTTGCCGGCGCCCACGATGGTGTGCAGCTCGTCGATGAAGAGCAGGATGCGCCCCTCGCTCTGCTTGACCTCGTTGAGCACGGCCTTGAGCCGCTCCTCGAACTCGCCGCGGTATTTGGCGCCGGCGAGCAGCGCCCCCATGTCGAGCGAGAAGACGGCGCGGTCCTTCAGCCACTCGGGGACGTCGCCGCGGACGATGCGCTGCGCGAGCCCCTCGACGATGGCGGTCTTGCCCACGCCCGGCTCGCCGATCAGCACCGGGTTGTTCTTGGTCTTGCGGGACAGGATACGGACGACCCGCCGGATCTCCGCGTCGCGCCCGATGACCGGGTCGAGCTTGTTGCGCCGCGCCTGGGCGACCAGGTCGACGCCGTACTTTTCGAGCGCCTCGTAGGCCACCTCGGGCATGGCGCTGGTCACCCGCTGGTTGCCCCGCACGGCCGTGAGGGCGTCGAGGAACTTGTCGCGGGTCACGCCGAAGGTCGTGAGCCCGCGGCCGGCGGCCGTCCCTCCAATACCGGAACCTTCGTCCAGGATCGCCAGCACCAGGTGCTCGACCGAGACGTACTCGTCCTTGAGCCGCTTGGCCTGGTCCTCGGCGTTCAGAAAGACTTTCTGCAGCCGCTGGGACACGTAGATCTTGCCGGCCTCGACGCCGGGGCCGGAGACGCTGGGACGGCGGGACAGCTCCCGCTCCAACTCGGTGACCAGCGAAGCGCCCGGCACGTCCATGCGGGCGAGCAGGCGGGGGACGAGCCCCTCGGGCTGCTCGAGCAACGCCAGCAGCAGGTGCTCGACGTCCACCTCCTGATGTCCGAAGCGGAGCGCCTTGGTCTGCGCGCTCTGCAGCGCCTCCTGGGATTTCTGAGTCAGTTTGTTGATGTCCATTTCGGGTTACCCCCCTGCAAAATTTTTTAGCCCCTCGCCCGGAAGCTCGAGGCCTCGGCGAGCTGCTCGAACAGAGCGCGTTCGCTGTCTGTGAGATTCTCGGGAACGACGATCCGGATCTCGGCCAGAAGGTCGCCCTTTTCTCCTTTGGCGCCGCCGCTCTTCGACAATCCTCTGCCGCGCAGCCGGATCTTGCGGCCCGACGACGAGCCGGCCGGGATTCTCACCCGCGTCCGGCCGGTCGGGGTCTCGACGTCGGCCTCGCCGCCGAGCGCGGCCTCCCACGGAGCCACCGGCACGGTGGTGTGGATGTCCGAGCCCTCGATCTTGAACCGCGAATCCGGCTGGATGTCGATCTTCAACAGGAGATCGCCTGGCGCGCCGCCGTCGAACCCCGGCTGCCCCTGTCCGGCGAGCCGGATCTTCTGACCGGGGCGGATCCCCTCGGGGATGCGCACCGACAGGTTCTTGCGCTGCCCGGTGTTGGGGTCCGCGAGCGTGATCTCCCGCGTGCCGCCACGGACGGCCTCGTCCAGCGTCAGCGAGATCTGCGCCTCGGTGTCGCCGCCGCCGAAGCGGCCGCCGCCGAAGCCGGCCCCTCCGAAGCCGGAGCCCCCTCCGCGCGCGCCGCGCCGGCCGCCCGGACCGCCGCCGCCGAAGAGCATGTCGAAGAACGAGCTGAACCCTTCGCCGCCGCCCATGCCGCCGAAGTCGAAGCCGCCGGCGCCTCCCAGGTCTCCGAAGTCGAAGGGCATCCCTTCCCATCCGGGCGGGGCAGAGCCGGTCTGCTGCGCGCGCTTCCAGGCCGAGCCGTACTGGTCGTACTTCTTGCGCTTGTCCGGATCCTTGAGGACTTCGTAGGCCTCGCCGATCTCCTTGAACTTCAGCTCGGCTTCCGGAGCCTTGTTGACGTCCGGGTGGAACTTGCGCGCGAGCTTCCGATACGCCTTCTGGATCTCCTCCTGAGAGGCGTCTTTCTTGACTCCCAGCGTGGCGTAATAGTCCTTGTAGTCCACCAAGATCGTTCTCCCTCCAGTGAGCCGCCCCTTAATCTTGAGTGGTCGGCACTCAAATTATAGAACGGGGACTCAGATTTTTCCATTCCCGACCGGAGCCTTAGAATAGGGCCGTGCTTCCTCTCACGCTGTTGCTGGCCCAGGTCCTCTTCTCCCAGTCCCTCCCTGCCTCGCCTGCGCCCGTGCCCGAAGCCGGAGTCGCGGTCGAGGCTCTGAATCCCAAAGGCGAGCCCCTCCGGAACCCGAAGGCGGAGGACTTCACGGTGTCCGAAGGGGGCGAGCCCCGGCAGGTGCTCGGCGTCGAGCCCCTCGGCGAGGCGAAGCCCTGGCGGTTCGTCATCTACGTCGACCGGGTGCTCTCGGGTACGCGGACGGTCCGCGGCGCGGCAGGAGCGCTCGCGGCGCGGTCCGAAGACCTCGTGAAGATGGGCACGGTCGAGGTGATCGTGGCCGAGCCCGAGCCCATGGTCGTACTGCCGCCCACGCGCGACCCCAAGGCGGTCGACGAGGCCCTGTCGCGCCTCCTGCTCACCAGCGACGGCCGGGATGACTTGAGGGTGGCGCGCCAACGGTTTGCGGAAGAGCTCGGCGAGCCGACCGCGCCGAAAGGGGAGGATCTGGCGGAGCGGGTGGAGGAGGCCGTGGATTTCGAGGCCCGGCTGATCGGGACGCAGCAGGACCTCCTGCTCGGCTGGCTGGCGGAGCAGGAGAAGGAGGAGGGGCCGCGCGCTCTCTTCCTGGTCAGCGACGGCTTCGACCGTGATCCCGCCGAGCTCTATCTCTCGCGGATCTCGGACGCCGGAGCCCGCGCCGCCCTCGCGCCGGCGCTCGCCGGCTACCGGCTGGACACCACGGTCGACGAAGTCGCCCGCACGACCGCCGAGCTCGGCTGGACCGCCCTGCCCATGCCGGTCGGGGACGAGAAGCTCCCCGAGCTGCGGCGCTGGCGAGTCACCCCCAGTGAAGAGGTCCCGATCGCGGTCACAGTCCCGCTCGGCAAGCGGAAGAAGAAGGAGCCTGAAGCGCCCCCGGGTCCGCCGCTGCTCCTGAATCCGAAGGAGCCGCTCCAGCGCTTGGCCGAGGCCACGGGAGGAGAGCTGCTGGCGGGCGCTCTCGCGGTTCCTGCCGCCATCGCGCGCCTGCGCTCCCGGCTCTGGCTGCGCTATGAATCTCCGCTCCCCGTGGAAGCCCGTGCCCTGGAGGTGCGGAGCGCCGTTGCGGAATCGAAGGTCAAGGCCCGGCAATGGACGGGGCCGGCGATCCCCCAGGGCATCGCGGCCATGCGTGCGCGGCGCCTCCTGTCCGGAGGGGACGATTTCGGTGAGCTCCCCGTCTCCTCGACGTGGCAGGACGGCGTGCTGGAGGTCCGGGTCGAGACCCCGGAGCCGGTGCCGGGCGCCCGGCTCACGCTGGCCATCCCGGCCGGCGCGGTGGGCCTGACCCTCTCGCATCGCGACCTGGCCTCCGCGGAGGTGACGGAGGACGGCGCCTGGCGCGTTCCGGTCCCCGAGCCCGAAGGGGAGCGGCTGGTGGTGATGGTCGAGGATCCGGCCCGCGCACTGTGGGGAGGGGAGGTCGTGGCGGTCCGCACCGCCGAGGCCGCCGACGCCGAGGCCGCCGTGGGCGAGCCCGCCGCGGACGAGGCTTCGGCCGGGCCGGCGCGCGCTGCCTGGGCGGGAAAGGGGGTCCGCATCGTCCGGCCGGCTTCCGGCAAGGGGACGGGGCCGGTCGACGTCGAGGTCGAGCTGCGGCTGCCGCCGGGCCGGCGCCTCGACCGGCTGGAGCTGTACTGGAACGACCAGCTCACGGCCACGCTCTACAAGCCGCCGTTCCTCCGCCGCGTGCCCATCCCGCCCGACCGTCCGGTGGGCACCCTGAAGGCGGTCGCCAGCCTGGACGACGGCTCCCGGGTGGAGGACGCGGTGCTCATGAACAGCTCGGTCCTGGGAGAGCGGGTGGACGTCCGGCTGGTCGAGCTGTTCGTGGTGGTCACGGACAAGGCGGGCAAGCCGGTGCGCGGCCTCTCCCGGGGCGACTTCCGGCTGCTCCAGGACGGCCGTGAGCAGTCGATCGCCAGCTTCGACGAAGCCGGCGACTTCCCCCTGACCCTGGGCCTCGCCATGGACTCCTCGGCGAGCATGTTCGTCAAGCTGCCCGGTGTCCAGGTGGCGGCGGAGTCGCTGCTCCGGCAGGGGTTGTCGAAGAAGGACAGCGCCCTGCTCGTCGACTTCGACTCCGAGCCCCGGCTGCTCATCGGCCCGACCCGGGATCTGGCCGCGGTCGCGGGCGTGGTGGAGACTCTGACCGCGGACGGCGGCTCGGACCTCTTCGAAGCCATCACCTTCTCGCTGGGGCAGCTCCGCAACATCCCCGGCCGCAAGGCCCTGGTGGCCTATTCCGACGGCGTGGAGGAGGGGGAAGGGGGCTACCGGAGCTGCCTGCGCGCCGCGCGCCAGAGCGGCATCCCGGTCTACCTCATCGTCACCAACCCCCAGGCCGCGCGCGGCGAGCCCGTGGGCTCCTACGCCGGCCAGCTCGACAAGCTCGCCGCGGCGACCGGAGGCAAGGCGTACTTCGTCCTGCCGAGCCAGGACCTGTCGCAGATCTACGACGAGATCCTGCGCGAGCTGCGCAGCCAGTACCTGCTGGCGTTCTATCCCAAGGAGAACGGGGGGGAGGCTTGGCGGTCCGTGGACGTGGAGGTGCGGAAGCCCGGGTTCCAGGCGCGGACGCTGAGCGGGTATGAGCCGGAGGCCGCTCCCCGCGGACCTCGCAGGGTGGGGGAGGGGGGGCGGTAGGCCTGGGGTTGAAACCCCAGGCTGGGTTGTATCGCCCACGAAGGGCGAACTGGGGAGGGGATTCGCAACAGGCCAGCCTGGGGTTTCAACCCCAGGCGTCGGGGGCGGAATCGTGGAATGCCGCCGTCACCTCAACGCAGGCCGATCACGCGGCCCTCCTGGAAGTCCATGCGCAGGGCCTGGGGCGAAGCGGGGAGGCCGGGCATGCGCAGGATGTCCCCGAGGAGCGGCACCACGTAGCCCGCTCCGGCCGCCAGGATCATCTTGCGGACCGTGATCAGGAAATTCTCGGGCCGGCCCGCGATGCTCGCGTTGTCGGTCAGCGACATGGGGGTTTTGGCCACGCAGACCGGCAGCTCCTCGTAGCCGAGCCGGCGGATCGTCCGCAGGTCCCGCTCGGCCTCGACCGTGAAGGCCACATCGCGGGCGCCGTACATCCCGCGCGCGATCTTCTCGATCTTGTCCGGGATCGGCTCCCGCCAGTCGTAGAGCGGATGGAACGGCTTGGGAGTCGTCTCGGCGTGGTCGACCACCGCCTGGGCGAGCTCGGCCGCCCCTTCGCCGCCGCGGGCGAAGCCGTCGGTCACGGCGAACGGCACCCCCATCTCGGCGCAGGCACGGCGGACGACGTCGATCTCTTCGTCCGAGTCCGACTCGAATCGGTTGAGGGCCACCACCGGGGTCTTGGCGAAGGCGCGGATGTTCTCCACGTGTTTGTGCAGATTGCCGAGCCCGCGCTCCACGACCTCGGGGTTCGGCTCGGCCAGATCGCCCTTCCCCAGCCCGCCGTGCCGTTTGAGCGCGCGCACCGTGGCCACCAGGACCACCGCCACGGTGTCCAGGCCGGCTGAGACGCATTTGATGTCGAAGAACTTCTCCGCCCCGAGGTCGACTGCGAAGCCGGCCTCGGTCACCACCCAGTCGGCGTGGGCGAGGGCCATCTTGGTGGCGATCACCGAGTTGCACCCATGGGCGATGTTGCCGAACGGCCCGCCGTGGACGAACGCCGGCACCCCCTCGCAGGTCTGGACGAGGTTGGGCATCAGGGCGTCCTTGAGGACCACCATCAGAGAGCCCACCGCCTGGAGGTCGGCCGCCTTGATCGGCTCCTGCTTGGGGGTGAGCGCGATGAGGAGCCGTTCCAGGCGGGCGCGCAGGTCCTCGGCGTCCTCGGCCAGGCAGAGGACGGCCATGATCTCCGAAGCGGCCGTGATGTCGAACCCGCTCTCGCGCGGCACCCCTTCGAGCGCGCCTCCGAGGCCGATCACCACGTGGCGCAGCGACCGGTCGTTCATGTCGAGGACCCGCCGCCAGAGCACCCGCCGCGAGTCGACCCCCAGGGCGTTGCCGTGGTGGATGTGATTGTCGAGCAGGGCGGCGAGCAGGTTGTGGGCGCTGGTGACCGCGTGGAAGTCGCCCGTGAAGTGGAGGTTGATGTCCTCGGCCGGCACCAGGATGGACCGGCCGCCCCCGGTGGCGCCCCCCTTGA
Source organism: Thermoanaerobaculia bacterium (assembly GCA_036380715.1). Lineage (GTDB taxonomy): Bacteria > Acidobacteriota > Thermoanaerobaculia > Multivoradales > UBA5704 > UBA5704. Next base: position 10,345 of record DASVEF010000250.1, read on the forward strand.
TGCCGAAAGTGGGGCCGAGGGAGGGCTCGCGCAGGGCCAGGCAGACGCGCTGCCCGATCCTGGCCATCCCCTGGGCGAGGCCGATCGAAGTGGTCGTCTTCCCCTCGCCGGCTCCGGTGGGGGTGATGGCCGAGACCAGCACGAGCTTCCCGGGCGGCCGGCCGGACGCCTCCCGGGCCTCCAGGCGGACCTTCGCCTTGTCATCGCCATAGGGGACGACAAACCGGCGGTCGATGTCGAGATCGCGGGCGACTTCGAGGATCGGACGGGGGACGGATGGATCGGGCATGGATCGGCTCTCCGGTAGAAAACCAAAGACACGCTATTCGATCACAGATTGGGACTGGCCGCCCGGCCGGAAGGTGGGTGGGGAGGATAACAGCGGGACCCCCGCGGGGCTTCACATCCGCGGGGGGCGCAACACAGACGGGCCTACTCGCCCTCCGTCTCCGCCTGGCACTCGAGCAGGTCTTCGTTGGTGATGACCCAGCCCTCGGAGCCGCTGCAGACGTCGACCTCGGACACGATGCACTCGTCGCCGTCCTCATCGACCAGCATGACGTCGTAGGAGCCGCAGGGGATCTTCCTCAGCTCGAAGGATTCGCCGGTGCCGATCACGTCGTCGCCGAGCTGGTCCGGGCCCCACTCCTCGTCATCGACGGACGACAGGAAGAAGTGGTGGATCTCCCAGTCCGACTTGTTCTTGATCTTGACGTTGTTCTTCGGCGCAGCCTGGACGGTGGTGGCAAGGAACACGAGCCCCGCCAAAGCAAGGACAGCCCTCTTCATGAACCTCTCCTTTCAGGGAAGTGAACGGCGGGGATTTTAGCACAGATGATGGGGGAGGCTCCCCCTCTCCCGAGGGCCGGAGAGGGGGAAGGGGAGGTCACTTCGCCTTCCGCAGATCCGTCCGCAGCAGGTCGACCTCCTTGTACGGAATCACCTCCACCGGGCCGACCTTCTTCTCCAGGGCCTCGCGGAACGCCGAGGCGTTGCCGACCAGGACGATCAAGCCCTGATGGAGGCGGACGCGCCGCTTGGCGAAGTCCTGGATCTGCGGCGCGGTCACCGCGGCGAGGCGGTCGCGGTAGCTCTCCAGGTATTCGCGGCCGAGGCCGTACTTCATGGCCTCCAGGACCTTGCCCGCGATCCCCTGGGGCGTCTCGATCTCGAACGGGAAGGCGCCGGTGAGGAAGGTCTTGCGCGACTCCAGCTCGTCCGTCGGGACCGGAGCCTCTTCCAGGCCGCGGACCACGTCGAGCAGCACGCCGAGCGCGTCGGCCGTGGTCTCGGTCTTGGTGAAGGTCGAGGCGCGGAAGAAGCCCGGCTCGTAGGCCCGGAAGAAGGTGCTGCTGGCGCCGTAGGAGAGCCCGCGCTTGCGACGGATCTCCTGGAAGAGCCGGGCGCTCCCGCCGACTCCGAGGATGGAGTTGTAGATCTGCGAGGTGAAGAAGTCGGGATCGGTGTAGACCATCCCTACGTGGCCGGCGCGGATCTCGGTCTGCACCGCGTCCGGCTTGTCGATCACGATGACCCGGGGCTTTTCAGGCGTCACGGTCCGGAGCTTCGGGACTCCCGGCTCTTTCCCTTTGGCCCAGCTTCCGAACGCGCGCTCCACTTTGGAGAAGGCGTCGGCCGGCTGGACGTCCCCGACCACGGCGAGGATCGCGCCGTTGGGCACCCAGCGCTCGCGGTGGAAGGCGATCAGGTCGTCCCGCGTGATCCCCTGGACCGACTCCGGCGTGCCGGTCTCCGGGAGGCCGTAGGGATGGTCGCCGAAGACCACGCGCTCGAAGGCGGCGTTGGCCAGATAGGGTGCGCTCTCCTGCTGCACCTGCAGACCGCTCAGCGTCTGCCGGCGCCAGCGCTCGATCTCCTCGGCCGGGAAGGTGGGGCGCAGCGCCACGTCCGCGAGCAGCTCCAGGCCGAGGTCGATCTGGTCCGAGGTCACGGACACCATGGCGGTGGCGGTGTCCGCGGTCGCCCCGCTGGAGAGGAACCCGCCCACGGAGTCGATCGCCTCGGCGATCTGCTGGGACGAGCGCGTCTGCGTCCCTTCGCGCAGCAGGGCGGCAGTGGTCGCGGCGATACCGGCCTTGGCGGGGGGACCGTAGGCCTTGCCCGCGTGGACCAGGAGCTGGACGCTCACCGCCGGGGTCTCGTGCTGCTCGACGACCACGACGCGGAGGCCGTTGCCGAGCGTCTTCTGCTCGAAAGCGGGGAAGCGGATGTCCTTGGCGGGCTGGGGCGGCGGAGGGGTCTGCCTGGGGGCTCCGCTCTGGGTCTGGGCCGTGGCAACGGAGGCCACGAGGCCGAGGGCCAGAGCCAGCGCGACGGCCGTTCTCGTCGTCCTCATCATTTCACCTCGCCTTTCCCGCTCTTGGATTCCCCCTGGGCAGCCGGCCGCATCGCCTCCGGGAGCATGTAGATCACGGACCGGTTCTCGGGACGGAAGTACTTCTTCGCCGCCGCCTGCACGTCCGCGGCGGTCACCTTCTGGTATCTCAGGTACTCGCTGTTGACCCGCGACAGGTCGTCCAGGATCACCTTGGCGTGCCCGATGATGTTCGCCTTGGCGTCCACGGTCTGGCGCGCGAAGACCCGCTCGGCCAGGAGCTGGTTCTTGGCCTTCTCCAGCTCCGCGGCGCTGACCGGCTCGTTCAGGATGCGCGCCACTTCCTCTTCGATCGCCTTCTCGCCCTCCTCGGGCTTTTGACCCTGCTGCAGGATGAGGAAGAAGTAGAAGACACCCGGGTCCTCCAGGACCAGGGCCTCGCCGCTGGCCTCGATGGCGATCTGCCGGTCGTAGACCATCTTGCGGTAGAGCCGGGAGCTCTGGCCGTCGGAGAGGATGTTGCTCGCCACCTCCAGCGCGTAGAGGTCGGGGTGCCCCTCCTCGGGGACGTGATAGGTGAAGAGCACCGCGGGAAGAGGGGCCTTGCTGTCGTACTCGACCGCCCGCCGCTCGGCCGTCTGGGCCGGCTCGGCGGGGATGGAGCGCGGGATGTCCTTCCCCTTGGGGATCGCGCCGAAGTGCTTCTCGATCCACCGCAGCGCCTGGGCCGAGTCGAAGTCGCCGGCGAGGATCAGCGTGGCGTTGTTCGGGACGTAGTAGATGCGGTGGAACTCGCGCACGTCCTCGATGGTCGCGGCGTCGAGGTCGGCCATGCTGCCGATCGGCAGGATGCCGTAGGGATGGGTGGTGAACGTCGTCTTGAGCACGACCTCGAACAGGCGGCCGAAGGGGGGATTGTCGATCCGCAGCCGGCGCTCCTCCTTGACCACGTCGCGCTCGGAGAGGAAGTTCTTCTCCGACACGTCGAGCGACCACATGCGGTCGGCCTCCATCCAGAGCACTCTCTCCAGGTAGTTGCTGGGGATGATCTCGAAGTACAGGGTGCGGTCGAAGTTGGTGGTGGCGTCGAGGCGTCCGCCGATGGAGGCGATGAAATCGGGGTGCTCCTCGGGGCCGACGTTCGCCGAGCCCTTGAACATCAGGTGCTCGAACAGGTGGGCGAAGCCGCTGCGCCCCTTGCGCTCGTCCTTGGAGCCGACGTGGTACCAGACGTGGACTGACACGACCGGCACCGAGTGATCCTCGTGCAGCAGGACCGTGAGACCGTTGGCGAGCCGGTGCTCGCTGACCTTCAGCTCCGGAGGAGCCACCTTGAGCGTGGCCGCCCAGCCGGCCGCCGGCACGGCCAGAGCCAACGCGAGCATCAGGGCCAGCCCGGGAGTCGTTCGTTTCCGCATCCTTCCTCCTTTGTCGGTACAGCGGACCTAATCATACCGAAGGAGGGGAGGGAAGAAAGCCGTCCCGCGAACGCTTACAATACCGGCAAGCCGGAGTGGCGGAACGGCAGACGCAGGAGACTTAAAATCTCTCGCCGCAAGGCGTGCGGGTTCGAGTCCCGCCTCCGGCACCACCTACGAAACCGACAACTCGCGTGAAGCGCGCCCGCACCCCCCGTCCATCATCGCCGCCGCCGGCCATGTCGCTTCCTGGTGCGGCACACGCCGCAATCCTCGGTGCCGCCTTCCTGTCCTTGCTGGCGTGGACCTGGGGCACCTGGCCGGACGTTCTCGTCGACTTCGGCCGCGAGCTTTACGTCCCCTGGCAGATCACGCAAGGCAAACGGCTCTACCTCGACCTGGCGTGGTTCAACGGACCACTTTCACCCCACTGGAACGCCCTGATGTTCAGCCTGTTCGGCGTCGGGCTGCGCACCCTGGTCTGGGTCAACGCCGCCCTTTTCGCCCTCATCCTCTGGCTCTTGTGGTCCCTGCTGCGGTCGTTCGGCTCCCGGGAGTCCGCCACGATCGCGTGCCTGCTGGTGCTCGCCACGTGCGGGTTCGGCCAGCTCGTCGGGATCGGCAACTACAACTACATCTGTCCCTACTCGCACGAGGTCACCCACGGGCTCCTGCTAGGACTGGCCGCGCTGGTCCTTTTGCGGCGCTGGTCTGACTACGGCCGGCTGCGCGAGCTGTTGGCAGGGGCGAGTCTGGTGGGGCTCTGTTTCCTGACCAAGCCGGAGATGTTCATCGCGGCGTTCGCGGCTTCGGCGGTCGTGGTGGCTCTGCGGCTGTGGAATGATCGCGGGCGGATCCCGGCAGCCGCAGGCGTTTTCGTTCTGGGGCTGGTCCTGCCCGTGCTCCTGGCCGGCGGCCTCCTCTCCCTTGTCATGCCTACCGGAACGGCTTGGCGAGGAACGCTGGGCGCTTGGCCTTCGCTGTTCGCGACCGAGGTGGCGGCTTCTCCTTTCTACCGCGCGGGCTCAGGGCTCGACGCGCCGGCGGCCCATATGTCGCAGATGCTGTGGGGGACGGTTGCCACCGCCGGCCTGCTCCTGCCGGGCGTCCTGTTGGGCCTGTCCGCCCGGAGGTCCCGCCATGCCCGGGTGACGGCCTGGATCGCGTTCGCGATCGTGGCGGTGGCCGTCGCGGTCTTCTATGACCAGATCCCGTGGGTGAGTGCGGCCAAGCCCTGGCCGCTGTTGTGCCTGGGGGTGCTCGTGGCGGCGATCCTGCGGCTCCGCGCCGGAGACGGCGGGGCGGCGCCGGTTGCCGCGGTTGGATTCGCCATCTTCTCTCTCGCCTTGCTGGGCAAGATGCTTCTGAACGCGCGGCTCTATCACTACGGCTTTGCCCTGGCGATGCCCGCCCTAGCCCTCCTGACGGTGGTCCTGTACGACTGGATCCCGCGCTGGGTCGCCAACCGCGGCGGTACAGAGGCGGTGGCGAAGGCGGGTCTGCTGCCGGTGCTGCTGGCCTTCGCGTTGGCCCATCTGAGCGTTACCTCTGGATATCTCGCAGGCAAGCGGGAGTGGGTGGCGGCCGGACCCGACGCCTTCAGGGCCGACGCCCGCGCTCACGCCGTCAAAGCGGCTCTGGACTGGATCGCCGCCAACCCCGTCGAAGGGCAGCGCCGTCCCACGGTCCTCGTCGTTCCGGAGGGCGTGATGATCAACTACCTCGCGCGCAGCGAGAACCCCACGCCGTTCGTCAACTTCATGCCGCCGGAGATGATCCTCTTCGGCGAGCCCCCCATGCTCGCGGCTCTCGAAAGCCACCCTCCGGATGTGGTCGTGATCACCCACAAACGCACGCACGAGTACGGCCTGCCGTGGTTCGGCCGGGATTACGCCAGGGATCTGGCCGCGTGGCTCCAAGGGCGCTATCGCGTCGTCCAGATCTTCGGCGACCCGCCTCTGCAACCCGCTTCGCGGTTCGGAATCGCCGTTCTGGCCCGCAATACCGAGCCTGCTGACAGATAAGAGGGCGCGCCGCGGAGCGTACCTGGACGCTTCGCGGCGCGAAAGACTCAGCCGGGGTTGCTCTGCGTGCGGTAGATCGACCGGAATCCGTCGGAGCAGCCGTAGTTCCGGATCCAGTTATAGCTCTCCCAGGTCGGGCACGACCAGCTTGCGTAGCCGCAGTTCACAGAGGCAGCGGCTGAGGCGGCTCCGAGTTGATCATCCCCATCTTCGCTCCAGGAGTAGTTGTCGTATTCGTCCGTCGTCCCTACGAAGGAGTACGCCACGCAGCGGTAAGCGGGCGGGTAGGGGCCGAATCCGTCCGGTCCTACGCTCGCTTCACCCCAGGTCGTGCCGCCAACCATGCCCGGGTTGTGCCCACCGTCCAGGTGATAGCCGTAGCCGCTACAGACGGGGCCGTCTTCAGCGGCGTAGGCGGTGATGGACTGAATGGATTCTCTGGGATTCTCCTGCTCGGCCTTCTGTGGCTCGAGGCGGGCGAGCGCACGCGTGAGAAGGCGTAAACGATCCGCAGTGGACCTGTCCTTCGAATCTCGCGCAAGCTGGGCTCGGAGGGCCGAGATCTCGGCCCGGAGCCACGCGATGTCGTGCTTCAAGCCCTCACTTCCGAAGGCGACTCGAATCTGCTCTCCGGAGGGGAGCTCGATCCGGTAGACGCCCTGGGCGATCTGAACGGCGCGATCCCCGAGCTGGGCTTGGAAGCTCTCTTCACTCTGAAGCAGAAGATGGTTCGGTGCTGCGGTCGCCGTGGTAAGGCTGCCGAAAAGCAAAATCATCAGAACGACCGCGAGACGAGTGAGAGAGCGGGTAAGACTGTCCTGTCGCATGCTGTACTACCTCCACTTCGGATTAGGGTTTCTCTTGTCTCCTCGACGGGCTTGCCTCCCCGCGAGGAGTGTCCGCCTCTTCGTGACAGAAAGGAGATATTCATTTCACGAACACTGAAACCCAGGACGAGTGAAACGATTGACGACTACCTTCGTAGTAGAAGGAAGACCCACCTTGACCAAGGAGTAGCTGCCCGATGCGAAGAATCACCCCGAAGCTTCTCAGCGCCGCCGTCCTGACATTCCTGGCCGCCTTCGCGGTCCCCATGACGTCCTCGGCTCAGACCGGGAAGGTCTACCACTACGTCCAGAGCCTCACGGACGGCTCGGAGCCCACGGATGTCTGGGTGTATTTCGAGAAGGATCGGATCGAGCAATTCAGCCTGCTTCGGGGAAGCCGGTATGCCTCCCTCAGCGTCCAAAGCCTGCAGGGGACGGGCTTCGCGCCCGGGCCCTTGGATGTGTGGGACGTGAGTCCCAGGGAGAAGATCCTGGTTGCGCGGGTTGAGCCTACCGGGGCGGAGCAGGCGCGCGTGCAGGTCTTTTCCACCGGACGCCCGGCCGAAATGGTTGCGCGGCCTGCCGCACCCTGGGCTTTCTACACCTCCCTTCCGGTCCTGACCCCCCTCTTCCGGCAGAAGACCGATCCCAAGGCGAGCTTCGAGGTGAGCCTCGCGACCCCGTACTTCGCGCCCGGCCAGGCGCCGGTGCGCTTCGACGGTCCTTTCACCGTCTCCTTCGTAGGAGAGGAGGAGCGGGGCGGTGTACGCACCAGGAAGCACAGGATCTTCCGGAGTCAGGACGAGGTGGGTTTCGTGTGGGTGGGCCCGGAGGGCGATCTCCGCGAGGCGGAGGTCCTGCGGCCGGCGCGGGATGAGGAAGACGAGGCGCAGAAGATCGTGTTCCGCCTGGAGGGGGTCGAGCCTTCCGGCCGGGCCGGCTGGGAGAAGCTGCGGACAGCGCGGCTCGGCGCCGCTCCCGACGACGGACCGGTCGAGGCGAAGACCGTGGCCCCCCACCCGTGCCGCGTTCCCGGCCTGGACGAGGAGGTCCGGTGCGCCACCTACGCCGTCTGGGAAGACCGCGAGGGGAAGAAGGGGCGCAAGATCGGATTGAACGTCGTCATCCTTCCCGCGGTGGGCAAGGAGCGGGTGGCGGATCCCATCTTCTTCTTCGCCGGCGGCCCGGGCGAGGGGATCGCCGAGAGCGCACCCTGGCTCGATCGCGACAATTCCCTGCGGCGGACGCGGGACGCCGTGCTGATCGACCAGCGGGGCACCGGCCGTTCGAACCGGCTCCAATGCCACCTCTACGGCGAGCCGCTCGACTACCGGAAAGCCGCCGGGGACGTCTACCCGGCGGACGCGGTCCGGAAGTGCCGCGCACAGTTGGAGAAGGTCGCCGACCTGCGCTTCTACACCACGGCGCTCGCCGCCGACGACTTCGACGAGGTCCGCGCCTGGCTCGGCTACGACAAGATCAACCTCTGGGGCGGCTCGTACGGCACGCGGATGGCCCAGGTCTACCTGCGCCGGCACCCGGAGACCGTGCGCAGCGTGGTGCTCGTGGCGGTGGCTCCGGTGTCCATGCCCATCCCGCTCCGCCACGCCTACGCCGGCATGCGGGCGATCGAGGCGCTCCTCTCCGAGTGCCGGGCCGACGCGGCGTGCAACGCCGCTTTCCCCGACGTGCGCCGCGAGATTGACGCCGTGCTCGCGCGAGTGGAGAAGGGGGAGACGGTCATGGTGACGGACACGCGGACGGGCGAGCGGGTCCAGGTCCGGCCGTCCCGCGGGCTCCTGGCCGAGGGCGTCCGCTACCTCATGTACGGCCGCGGAGGCGGCTCTCTCCCGCTCCAGATCCACCGCGCGTACCAGGGTGACCTCACGCCGCTCGTCCAGATGTCGATCGAGAACCGGGTGGGAATCCACGAATCCCTCGCCATGGGGCTGAACTTCTCGGTGACCTGCGCCGAGGACCTGCCCTACATCACCGACGAGATGACGAAGCGGGAGACGGCCGGGACACTCCTCCGCGACTACCGGATCGCCGCGCAGAAGGCGGTCTGCGAGGTCTGGCCCCGGGGCGCGGCGCCGGCGGACGTGCACGAGCCGGTCCGCTCGGAAGTGCCCGTCCTCCTGATCTCCGGCGAGTGGGACCCGGTGACGCCGCCCGAGTTCGCCGAGGAGGTGGCCAGGACTCTGCCCAACAGCCTCCACGTGGTCGTGCCCCGCGGCTCCCACGGCGGAGCGGGCCGGTGCACGGACGATCTGGTCCAGGCGTTCTACGACCGCGCCTCGGTCCAGGGGCTCGACGCCTCGTGCGTGAAGGACTACGCGAAACCGGTCTTCATGCTGAAGTAGGGAGCGGCTCACCCGCTCCGCGGAGCGAGTCTTTCGCTCCGCGGACCAACTCACTCGTCCCTAGGGACAGCTCACTCGGACCCTGGGTGCAACTCGCTCGTACCGAGGAGCGAGTCTCGGGTTCCCACGGAGCGAGTCTCGGGCTCCATGGAACCAGAGACTCGCTCCAAGGGGCCGGCCACTCCGCACCAGGGTCCGAGGCTCTCGCTCCTCGGGAAAATCCATAGGCTCCGTGGAGCCACTCACTCGTCCCGCGGACCAAGTCTCCCGCTCCACGGTTCAGGTCGAACGCCGGCGGGAGCGCCAGCCTCGGCGGTCAACCGCCTTTTTCAGGCGGAGGGCGGCGGCGGGCTGTCCACAATGGCCCTCAGGTCATCGATCATCGGCCGCAGGCGGTCGTTGACGGCGTTCTGGATCACCGCGCGCACTTCCTCCGAGGCGCTCAGTTTATCCCCAAAATCTTCAGGGGAGGCCTCCTGCGGCGTGACGGGCAGGGCCGCGGCGACGCCCAGCAGATGATAGAGGAGCCGGATCAGCTCCCGGATGATCTCCCGGATCTGTGCCCGGGCCTCTTCGACGTCGGACATGGCTCTCCCCTTTCGATACCCCACACCGACCGCGCGAGCGCCGCGCACCGCGGGCAGCCGGTCAGCAGGTGGCGGACGATGCGGCGGGCCTCTTCCCGGCTCGACTCCCCGTTCAGGAAGCGTTCGAGGTCATGGACCGTGGCGTGGGCTCCCATGACGGCGAGAGATTAGGAGGGAGTGCGCCCTGCCCGAAGCGCGGGTGAGCCTTCGAACGGTTCGGAGAAGCCAGAGCATTCTTGAGGTGAGCCGCGCCATCTCGTTCCCGGATTTCGCGCTCCGAGTGTCCCGAATCCGCGTCTTGCGGTAACTTCTATTCTGTAGAAGGAATACGGAGAGGAGGACACGGATGGCGCGAGACCCTTTGCCGGACCTGAGCATCGTCCTGGGATTCCTGCGCTCGGGGCAGGGCTGGAGCCAGGCGAAGCTGGGCCAGACGGCCGGCATCTCCCCGAACCTGATCAACGACTACGAGCAGGGCCGCAAGCGCCTGACCCGCCAGCGTCTGGAGCACCTGGTCTCCTTCCTGGGAGTGCCGCCCGAGAGGATCGACGCGACCCTGGTCTGCCTGGAAGGCAACCGCGCCGCCTCCAGATCGCCCGGCGGGCCGGGCCGCCGCATCGAATCCGTGGCCGGGCGGGCGGGCAAGATGGCGACGGGCTTCGTCCGTTCTCTTCTTTCGATGCTGACGGTGGAGGGCGAGGCGATCGAGGCGCGGCAGACTGCGGAGCGGCTGTGGCAGGTCCTGAAGCCGCGCACGCACGCCCAGCGCCTTGCGCAGGTGGAGGAGTCCGCGGCGTTCCGGACTTGGGCGCTCTGCGAGAGGGTGGCGGCCGAGAGCATCGAGAGGGCCGCGAACCATCCCAAGCAGGCGCTGGAGCTGGCCGAGCTGGCCCTCCGCATCGCCGAGCTGGTCCCGGGGGAAGAGGTCTGGAGCTGGCGCCTGCAAGGCTACGCCGGGGTCCACGTGAGCAACGCCCGCCGCGTCTGCAACGACCTGCCCGGGGCCAGGGAAGCCATGACCCGAGCCCTGAAGCTCTGGGAAGATGGAGCGCCGGGAGATCCGGGGCTGCTCCACGAGGCCTGGGTTCCTTGGATCGAGGCCGCCCTCTATAAGGATGAGCGGAAATTCTCCAAGGCTCTGAAGAGGATTGATGAGGCCCTGGATCTCGACAACGGCGAGCTGCGAGGGAAGATCCTCATCACCAAGTCGGGAATCTTCGACGCTCTCGGCGACCCTCAGGGATCGACGGACGCGCTCCGCGAGGCGGTTCCTATGATCGATGAAGATCAGGAGCCACGGCTCGCGTTCGGCCTGCGGTTCAACCTTCTGGTGGACCTGTGCCACCTGGGACACGCTTCAGAGGTTGCCTTGAACCTGCCTGGAGTCCGGGAGTTGGCGGAGCGGTTGGGCGAGGAGCTGGACCTGGCTCGTATGGTGTGGTTGGAAGGCAAGGTATCGGCCGGGCTCGGAAGAAATGCTGAGGCCGAAGCAGCCTTCGAGCAGGTCCGACGCACGTTCATCTCTCATGAGTTAGCGTACGACTACGCCTTGACGAGCCTTGATCTAGCGCTGGTCTTTCTGGAGCAGGGGCGTACCGCCGAGGTCCACAAGCTGGCGGAGGAGATGCTCGGGATCTTCCGCTCGCAAAAGGTTCCTCGGGAGGCCCTCGCGGCGCTCCGGATCTTCTGCGACGCCGCTAAGCAGGAGTCCGCCACCGTCGAGCTGACGCGCCGTGTGATCCGGTTCCTTCACCGGTCCCAGCACGACCCCGAATTGCGGTTTGAGGTTGGAGAGGGGGCCGGAGCTCCATAAGGGCTCCGTCCCCTCCCGGATGGCGACTTCTAATTCTAGCGGTCCGTGCAACCGAGCGGATCCATCGTGCACCCAGCATCGCCGGCCGGCGTTGCGGCTTCCGGGCCGGAGTCTTCGGTGCAGCCGCTGCCGAGCGGGTCGATCCTGCACCCGGCCTCGCTCCAGACTGCAATCAGGAGATCCCACAGATGCTCGAAGACCTCGGCGCCGCCCGGAGTGGCGCGTTCGATTTCAACGGACACGGCTTCCGTACGGCGCTCCGAGGCCCAGGCCCATGGCGCACCGAGGACCAGGCAAACGACGAGGACGACGACGGCTTTACGGGGAATACGCATGACCGGCTCCTTTCGAGAGGGGCGGCCCGGCCGCGGCCTCCATGGCCGCGCGGCCACGCTCTCCGGGAGCATGGTGCCCGAAATCGGTGTGGAAAAGCATAACTTGAGTCATGCCACAGTACTCCAGAGGAGTGGAAATGGAGAAAAAGAGCTTGCCGAAGGATGATCCCGATGCGAGGCTGGCCCTGGCCCTCTTCTCTGCGTTGCGGGGGTGGGACCAGGCCGGAATCGCGAAGGCGGCTGGGATCGCGCCGAGCCAGATCTCGGTCTACGCCCGGGGTGAGCGGGCCATCCCGCGCAAGGCCCTGGAGAAGATGTCCGTGGCCGTTGGCTTCCCGGTCCCCTTGCTCGACACCCTGCTGCTCGGCCTCCGCTGCTTCCGCTTGGCCGCCGAGGAGCGATCCCGCGCCCGGCTCGCGTTTACCAACCGGTTCTGGATCGAGCTGATGGTCCTGATCCGCGATGCGGCCGACTTGGTCGCGGGATTCTCTCGTAACCGACCCCGACTGTCACGAAATCCGCGGCGGGCGCACCAGTGATGTTGAACCTTGATTGCTAAAAGGAGATGAAGATGCGAAAGGCTCTTCCTCTTGCCCGTGGTGTGCTCGTCGCTGCGGCGTCCTTGATGGCTTTGGCATCGCCCGGGTCGGCCGTGGAGTGTGAAAACTGCGTCTTGACCCCATGGCCATTCAGCGATGCGTCCTGGTGCGTCGCCGTAACTGAGGGCCAGACAGGGGTAACAGGCTGCATCGATGCGCTGGACATCTTCACTGGAAGGCCGTACTGCACGGAGACCGGAAACTTCTGCTCCTACGTGAATGCCGGGGGTGGCGGGGGCAACACCGGCGGCGGTTCCGGAGGTGGGGGCGGCTGTAATACGACAGGGTTCTGCCCGGCCGAGTGCTTCAGTTGCGCTGGTGGTGGAGGCAGGCCCTCGGTCTGAGCCAGATGAAGCCGTACGGCATGCGAATTCTTCGCCTCGACAAGGCTCTGGCTCTGACGATCTGGCTGGCGTTGCCGATGAAGCCGGCGATCGCTCAAGAGGCGATTGAGCTTGCTCCTGTCGAGATTACGGTTTATCTGGCGTCTCCCGCGGACCTCCCGATACAAGGTGAGGTCGTGCTGGGCGCCATTGGGAAAGAGAGCCAGCCTGTCCAGCGAGTGCCCTTGTCGTCTCTGAAGCCGCTCTCGGTGAAGCTTCCCCCCGGATCGAGTTGGGAAGTGTCAGCGGAGGTTCCGGGGTTCTGGGTGCGCCGCCAAGAGCTCAGGGTGGGTTCTCCGGACCAGGTTTCGCGAGTCTCGCTGTCCCTCTGGCCTTTGGGGACCATTTCCGGAACCGTGAAGGTCAAGGAGAAGGGCCTCGCCCTTCCACGAAAGCTTCTCGTCGAGACCCTTGCGGCGCCAGCCTTTCTCAAGCGTCCTGCCGTTCCTCCGGGGGCCCTCGGCTGTCCGGTGGACAAGGAGGGGGCTTGGAGCTGTTCCCTGCCTGCGGCCACTTTCGACCTTGTCATCTCAGCGGAAGGCTTCACGCCGCACTATCGATGGGGTATCGAATTGCAGGCTGGCAAGAGGGTCAATCTGGGCACGGTCGTTCTCGAACGCGGCGCTTCCGTTGCGGGTTGGGTGGCCGTCGAAGGAGGTGTCATCGACACGGACCGGTGTGTCGCCCGACTGTCGCCTCTCCTCGCCGAGGGAACGGACCTCCGCAAGTCTGTGGATCTGGAACGCACAGCCCGCGAGGAGCCCGTGCGCAAGGACGGTTTTTTCCAGCTCAAGGGTCTTTCCCCTGGCCTCTATGCGCTGGAGGTCCGACAACCCGGCTATGCTCCGGCCAAGCTTTCCCCCGTCCAGGTCGACCCTCGAAGCGAGACATTTCTTCGCGACCCGCTGATCCTGGCTCGCCCGCTCGACCTTGCCTTCACGGTGACACCCCCCCTCGACTGGCTGGGCAAGCCATGGCACGCTCAGGTCTTTCGCGTCCGTGACGAGGGCACCCGCCTTCATCCCATCGTCTTCGAGAGCTCGGCGGATTCGGAGGGGCGGTTCACCGTCCCTGGGCAATCGCCGGGGCGCTACCGGATCCTGATTCTCGATTCCCTGGGTAACCGGCTGTATTCGGACGACAACCGCCAGGTAGACGGCCCTGCTTCGGAGCCGCTGCTGATCGAGATCGAGCTCGTCGATCTGGAAGGCAGCCTCCGGCTGGGCCGGGAGCCCCTCAGAGGCACCCTCTGGTTTGGCGGCCGGAGCGGCGAGGTCTCAGTCAAGATGGAGACCGATCGAGAAGGGCGCTTCTTCGGCCTCCTGCCGCGCGAGGGGTTCTGGATCGTCGACGTCGAAGCGGAAGAGCCCATCGTACGGGTCCGTGCCCAAACCGATGTGCAAGCGGGAAGGTCGGGCAAGGCGAGCCTTGAAATCGACCTCCCGGACACCCGCGTCTTCGGCCGGGTTGTCGACGAACAGGGGAAGCCTGCGGCCCAAGCCCTCGTGATCGTCGAAGGGAAGAGCCCGGTGCAGTCGGTGCGCGCCGACGCCTCAGGCGCTTTCGCAATCCGCGGCCTGCAGGAAGGGCCTGTCAAGCTGGGAGCAACGCTTTCCTCACAAGCCAGTGATCTTGTACAGGCCTCGCTCGTGGAGGGTCGCGCCGTGGGGCCGATTGAGCTCCGCCTCCGTCGGGTGGAGCGGTTGGCCGGGCGCGTGCTCTCTGCTCGCGGGCCGGTGGCGGGCTCCCGCGTGCTGGTGAGCTCATTCCCTTCGGGCGGCGGAGGCGCTGTTGGAACCACGGGTACCGACGGCGCTTTCAGCGTAGACATCCCGCCAGACATCCACCAGGTCGTCGCCTTCGTCAGTGCTCCGGGATTTGCCTTTCAAGCCTTTGGACCCATGGAGAAGACCGCCTTGAATCTGCTGGTGTCCGAGGAAGGGGGCAGTCTCGAGGTGACTCTCCCCGGGAGCGGTGAAGACCTCTTGAGGCAAGACAAGGTTCTCGTGCTTTTTCAGAACGGGCTCCCGGTTCCTGTAGGCCTCCTTTCGCAGTGGTCATACGATCAAGGTGTGCCCCGTGAGGCCACCGGCAGAAGGACTTTCCGCAATGTAGCACTTGGCGAGTACAGGGCCTGCATCGTTCCTCGGCAGCTTGAGCCTTCCCTCATGTCGGGCGTCCTGTCGGTGCCGGAGGCTGTCTGTGCTGCCGGGATGCTTTCGCCGGGAGCCACGCTTTCGCTGGCGCCCGGCACACCCGCTCGCTAGGGTAGCAACCGCTCCACGAACGCCCGGTCGCTCGGCGCCAGCGGATAGCCCGCCAGCTCTTCCGGCCGGACCCAGGCGAGGGCGGCGTGCTCCAGGGGGGTGGGGTCGCCCGCGATCTCCACGCGGTAGAATTCGACGACGAAGGCCGAGCCCGGGTCGGGGACGGCGAGCAGGAGATCTCCCGCCGCGGTCGCCTCGACGCCCAGCTCTTCATCCAACTCTCGCTGGGCCGCGGCGAGGACCGACTCCCCTGGTAAAAATTTCCCGCCCGGGAATTCCCAGAGTCCGGCGTGGCGCTTGCCGGCCGGCCGCTGGCAGAGGAGGAGCCGCCCCTCCCGCTCGATCACGGCGGCGATCACCCTTGTCTTTTCAGCGTTTTGCATCATTTCCCGCAGTCCCGGGGGCTCTTTGGCATCCCCCTCGCAGGGTTATACCGTACGCAGCGCTGCAAGTTGTCGATCGCGCAGAGGATAGGGATGACCACCCAGGATCCAGGAACGGATGGAGCACGCATGCCCGCGGAGGGGACGGAGGCGGTGAAGAATCCCTGTCCGGTCGTCGGCGTGGGGGCTTCCGCCGGCGGCCTCGAGGCCCTTCAGGCGTTCTTCTCGGGCATGCCGCCCGAGAGCGGCATGGTGTTCGTCGTGGTGCAGCATTTCGACCCCCGCCACGACACGCTCATGCCGGAGCTGCTCGCCAAGCACACCCAGATGCCGGTGCGCCTGGTGTCGGACGACCTGCCGGTCGAGACGAACCACGTCTATGTCATTCCGCCCAACGCGACCCTCACCATCGACGACTGCACCCTGAGGGTGACCAAGCCGGAGAGGGCGCGCGGCCGCCGCACTCCCATCGATGGATTCTTCCGCTCCCTGGCCGAGGACCAGGGGGACGACGCCGTGGGCGTCATCCTCTCCGGCACGGGCACGGACGGCGCCCTCGGCCTGCGGACGATCAAGGAGCACGGCGGCCTGACCCTGGTGCAGTCGCCCTCCTCGGCGCGCTACGACAGCATGCCGCGCGCCGCGATCCTGACCGGGATGGCCGACTACGTCGTGCCGGTCGGGGAGATGGCGGCGAAGCTGATGGAGCACCTCCGCCGGATGACCGAGGTCCGGGGCGGCCAGAGCCCCGAGGGGTCGCGCGAGGAGATCGAGGAGAGCCTCAACAAGATCTGCGCGGTCCTGCGCCGCAAGACGGGACACGACTTCAGCCGCTACAAGCGAAGCACGCTCGTCCGCCGCATCCGCCGGCGCATGGGGGAGCTCCGGGTGCCCTCCGTGGCCAGCTACCTCGAGCAGCTCCTCCAGGACGTCAAGGAGGTCGACCAGCTCTTCCGCGACCTGCTGATCGGGGTGACTCACTTCTTCCGCGACCCCGAAGCGTTCGAGGTGCTGGCCCGCAAGGCCGTGCCCAGGCTGTTCGAGAACAAGGGGCTGGACGGCCAGGTGCGGGTCTGGGTGCCGGGCTGCGCCACGGGGGAGGAGCCCTATTCGATCGCCATCCTGCTGCGCGAGCACGCTCTCACGCTCGACGAGCCGCCCATGGTGCAGGTCTTCGCGACCGACATCGACACCCATGCCCTGGAGATCGCGCGCCAGGGCTGGTACCCCGAGCGGATCGCCGACCAGGTCTCGGCCGAACGGCTGGAGAGGTTCTTCGTCAAGCACGGCAACATGTACCAGGTCTCGAAGGAGATCCGGGAGATGTGCCTGTTCTCGACCCACAACATCATCGCCGACCCGCCGTTTTCGCGGCTCGACATGATCTCCTGCCGCAACCTCCTCATCTATCTGGAGGGGGAGCTTCAGAAGAAGCTCGTGCCGCTCTGTCACTACGCCCTGCGTTCGGGCGGGTTTCTCTTCCTGGGACCCTCGGAGAACGTGGCGAGCTTCCCTGAGCTGTTCCGCACGGTCGACAAGCGGCACCGGCTCTTCCAGTGCAAGGACGTGATCCTCCGGCCGCCGGTCAGCTTCCCGATCGCCGAGCGCAGCCGGCTCACCTTCCCCCGGCCGCCGGCCGAGGCGCCCCAGGCGAAACCGGGAGCCGGGGAGCCGAGCGTCGCCCGCGCCTTCGAGCGCATCCTGCTGGACCACTACTCGCCCGCCTGCGTGCTGGTCAACGAGCGCGGCGACGTCGCATACTTCTCGCCGCGCACCGGGAAGTACCTGGAGCCCCCCGCGGGCTCTCCCAACCTGAACGTGATCGACATGGCTCGCCCGGGACTGCGGCTGGAGCTGCGCACGGCGCTCCACAAGGCGATCACCAGCCGCTCGGTGGTCAACCACGACAACGTGACCTACGAAGAGGAGGGGCGCAGGCACCGGCTCCAGCTCTCGGTGCGGCCGATGTTCGAGCTGGGGGAGGATGCCGGGCTGTACATGGTGGTCTTCCAGGACCTCCCCATGGAGCCCGCCTTCGCCCCGCCGGCGGAGCCCGGAGAGGAGAAGGCGGTCCCCCCGGACATGGCGGCGGAAGTCATCGGGCGGCTCGAGGCGGAGCTGCGCGCGACCAAGGACCACCTGCAGGCGACCCTGGAGGAGCTGGAGAGCTCCAACGAGGAGCTGGTCTCGTCCAACGAGGAGCTCCTGTCGATCAACGAGGAGCTGCAGTCGGCCAACGAGGAGC
The DNA here is from genome assembly GCA_036380715.1 of Thermoanaerobaculia bacterium. Classification (GTDB taxonomy): domain Bacteria; phylum Acidobacteriota; class Thermoanaerobaculia; order Multivoradales; family UBA5704; genus UBA5704. The sequence goes on from DASVEF010000250.1 coordinate 27,924, forward strand.
TGCAGACCTCCAAGGAGGAGCTGCAGTCGGTCAACGAGGAGCTGGAGACGATCAACGCCGAGCTCAAGAAGAAGATCGACGAGCTGGACCGGGCCAACAGCGACCTGGTCAACCTCTTCCAGAGCACGCAGATCGCCACGATCTTCGTCGACCGCGACCTGCGCATCAAGAAGTTCACCCCGGCCGCCACCGACGTCTTCCGGCTGATCGAGAGCGACGCCGGGCGCCTGATCGCCGACATCGCGCCCCGGTTCACGGGCGGGGCCGACCTGATCCAGGACATCCGCCACGTTCTGCGCACTCTCTCGGTCCGGGAGCGGCAGGTGAGCCTGGTGGACGAGGAGGCCTGGTACATCCTGCGCATCCTGCCCTATCGCACTCTGGACAACGTCATCGACGGCGTGGTGATGACGTTCGTCGACATCACGGAGCTGCGGAGGATCCAGGAGCAGCGAGCGCAGCTCGCGCGCATCGTCGAGTCCTCCCAGGACGCCATCCTCGGCAAGACCCTGGAGGGGATCATCACGAGCTGGAACCGCGGGGCGGAGAAGATGTACGGCTACTCGGCGCAGGAGGCGGTCGGCCGCTCGATCGACTTCGTCATCCCGCCGGACCGCCTGCACGAGCTGGGGCCGATTTTCGAGAAGCTCGGGCAAGGGGAGGTCTTGGAGCCCTTCGAGACAGTCCGGGTGCGCAAAGACGGCCAGAGGATCGACGTCCTGCTCACCATTTCGCCGGTCCACGACAGCGCCGGCCGCGTCACCGGCACCTCGGCGATCGCCCGTGACATCACCGAGCACAAGCGGGCCGAGGAGCAGTTGCTGGAGAGCCAGCGGGAGCTGACCGATTTCCTCGAGAACGCCTCGGTGGGCCTTCATTGGGTGGGACCGGACGGCACCATCCTCTGGGCGAACCAGACGGAGCTCGACCTCCTGGGCTACACCCGCGAGGAGTACGTCGGCCACAACATCGCCGAGTTCCACGCCGACGCCGACGTCATCGAGGACATGCTCCGGCGGCTGTCTTGCCGAGAGACGCTCCACGAGTACGAGGCCTGCATGCGGGCGAAGGACGGATCGCTCCGCCACGTCAAGGTCAACTCGAACGTGCTCTGGCGCGACGATCAGTTCATCCACACGCGCTGCTTCACGAGCGACATCACCGAGCGCAAGCAAGCGGAGGCGGCGCTGGAGGCCAGCCAGCGCCGCCTGCAGGCCCTCTTCGACAACGCCCAGGACGCCATTCTGCTCGCCGACGACGAGGCCCGCTATGTGGACGCCAACCCGGCCGCCAGCGAGCTGACGGGCTACAGCCGGGACGAGCTCTTGGGAATAAGAGTCTGGGACCTGACGGAAGGCGCGGACCTGCAGCTCGGAAAGACCCTCTGGAAGAATTTCATCGCCGCCGGCAGGCAGAACGGCGAGTACACCCTGGTCCGCGGCGACGGGGGACGGGTCGCGGTCGAATACCGGGCCGTGGCCAACGTCCTGCCGGGGCTCCACCTGGCGGTCCTCAACGACGTTTCGGAACGCAGGCGCACGGAAGAGGCGCTCCGCGAGGCCGCCCGCCGCAAGGACGAGTTCCTGGCCATGCTCGGGCACGAGCTTCGCAATCCCCTGGCGCCGATCCGCAACTGCTTGCACGTGATGAAACAGTCCAACGCCACGGAGAGCCAGGTCGAGAGGGCGCGCGATACGATCGAGCGCCAGGTGGTCCATCTGACCCGCCTGGTCGACGACCTGCTCGACGTGTCGCGGATCTCCCAGGGCAAGATCCTGCTTCGCAAGGAGCGCCTGGACCTGGTCGAGCTGGTCCGCGCCACGGTCGAGGACCATCGCGGCGCGCTGGCCGCCGCGGGGCTGGCGCTGGAGCTCGACTTCCCGAGCGGGCCGCTCTGGGTGAGCGGCGATCCCACGCGCCTCTCCCAGTCCGTGGGCAACGTGCTGCACAACGCCGGCAAGTTCACCGACCGGGGCGGCCGGGTCACAGTCGCGATCCGGCGGGAGGGGAGGACTGTGGTCGTCGCCGTGCGGGATACCGGGATCGGCATCGAGCCGGAGGTGCTGGGTAAACTGTTCGAGCCTTTCAGCCAGGCCCCTCCCGGGCTGGACCGCAGCCGGAGCGGCCTGGGCCTGGGTCTGGCCCTGGTCCGGCGCCTGATCGCGCTGCACGGCGGCGCCGTGGAGGCGTCCAGCGAAGGGATTGGACGGGGGGCCGAGATCCGGCTCCTCCTGCCTCTCGACGGCCAGGACGCCGCGGCCGCCGCGCAGGCCACGAAGGAGGGGAGGGAAATGCGTTCACGCCGCTGTCTGTTGATCGAGGACAACCGGGACGCCGCGGAGAGCATGGCGCTCCTGCTGCAACTGGTGGGACACGAGGCCGCCGTGGCTTACGACGGGGTCCAGGGATTGGCCAAGGCCCGGGAGATGCGGCCGGAGATCGTGCTCTGCGACATCGGGCTGCCCGGCATGGACGGCTACGAGGTCGCCCGGATACTTCGCGAGGATCCGGAGCTGCGCTCCGTATGCCTGATCGCCCTGACCGGTTATGGGCAGGAGGAGGACCAGCGCCAGGCCCGGGAGGCCGGCTTCGACGTGCACCTGACCAAGCCGGTGGACCCGGAGACCCTGCGACGCATCCTGGAGAGCTGCCCGTGAGGCCCTCACCCCCTGGCCCCCTCTCCCGTCACCGGAAGAGGGGGAAAACACAGAAGAGGTTGGGTGGGGGCTCCCCTCTCCCGGCGACGGGAGAGGGGTCGGGGGTGAGGGCTCGGGCGGTGGGCCGTTGGGAGGGACTTCTGAGGAGCAGAATGCTGAGGAAAGCCATCGCAGCCGTCTTTGCCATCCTGGGTCTCGCCGCCGTCCCCGTCTCGGCCGAGCCGCAGGAGGAGGTCGCCGCGAGCGATCTGAAACGGCTGAGCATCGAGGAGCTGATGCAGATCGAGGTCACGTCCGCGTCGCGGCGCACGGAGCGTTTCTCCCGGGCCGCGGCGGCGATCACGGTGATCACCGCGGAGGAGATCCGCCGCTCGGGAGCCAACAGCCTCCCCGAGGCGCTGCGCCTGGCCAACCCCCTCCACGTCGCCCGCTCGACCCAGGGGGACTATGCGATCAGCGCCCGCGGCTTCAACACTACGACGGCGAACAAGATGCTGGTCCTCATCGACGGCCGCAGCATCTACACTCCGCTGTTCTCGGGCGTCTTCTGGGACGTGCAGGACGTGCTTCTCGAAGACGTCGAGCGCATCGAGGTCATCCGCGGCCCCGGTGCCACTCTCTGGGGGGCCAACGCGGTCAACGGGATCGTCAACATCATCACCCGGCGGGCGGAGGACACTCAGGATGGGCTGGCGATCGCCGGCGGCGGCACGGAGGAGAAGGCCTTCGGAGCCGTCCGCTACGGCGGCAGGCTCGGGGAACGCGGTTACTACCGGACCTATGGCAAGTATCTGGAGCGCGACGCTCTCGTCACCGTCACCGGCCAGGACGCGCGCAACCCCCGGGATTTCGGCCAGGGAGGCTTCCGCACGGACCTCAAGACTTCCGACACCGACACTCTCACGCTGCAGGGAGACGCCTACACCGGTCAGACCCGGGATCCGCTGCGGGACCTCATCAACCTCGACGGCGGCAACCTGCTCGGCCGCTGGTCCCGTCACCTCGCCGACGGCTCGGACCTCTCCCTCCAGGTCTATTGGGATCGCACCCACCGCCACATCTTCAACCTGTTCGAAGAGCACCGGGACACCGTGGATCTCGACTTCGATCGCCGCATCCGGCTGCTGGAGAGCCGGCACGAGGTGGTCTGGGGCTTCGGCTACCGCCACACCCGCGACCGGGTGGGCAACAGCACGGTCATCGGCTTCCTCCCCGACCGCCGCGGCCAGGACCTCTTCAGCCTGTTCGCCCAGGACGAGGTCCGCCTCCTCGGCGACCGCCTGCGCGTGACGGTCGGTGCCAAGCTCGAGCACAACGACTCGACCGGCCTGGAGGTGCAGCCCAACATCCGCGCCGCCTGGTCGCCGAACGACCGGCGGATGCTGTGGGGAGCGGTCTCGCGGGCGGTGCGGACTCCCACCCGCTTCGACGAGGACCTCTTCTTCTCGACCGCCACCGGCATCCCGCTGTTCGTGGGGAGCCGCGACTTCGACTCCGAGGAGCTGCTGGCCTACGAGCTCGGCTACCGGGTGCAGCTCCAGACAGATCTCACTCTCGACGTGGCGGCCTTCTACAACGTCTACGACGACCTGCGCAGCCAGGAGCCGCCGGCGGCTGGAGGGTTCCCGGTCACTTTCGGCAACAACCTGGAGGCGGACACGTGGGGGGCGGAGATCCGGGGCAACTACCAGCCATTCTCCTGGTGGCGGATGTATATCTCCTATGCCTATTTCGACCGGGACTTCCGCTTCGATCCGGAGAGCCGGGACCTCACCGGAGGGCTGGGAGAGGGCAACGACCCCCAGAACCGCGCCATGCTGCGCTCCAACTTCGACCTGCCGGGCGGGGTGGAGCTCGACGGCTGGCTGCGCTATGTGGATGAGCTCCCCTTCCCGGCGGTGCCGAGCTACCTGGAGCTGGACCTGCGCGTCGGCTGGCGGCCCATTCCTGCCCTGGAGCTCTCTCTGGTCGGGCAGAACCTGCTGGACGAAGCGCACGCGGAGTTCGGGCCGGCCACCCCGACGCGGCAGGAGGTGGAGCGCGGGTTCTACGGGAAGGTGACATGGCAGTTCTGAGGAGGACCCTCACCCCCCTGGCCCCCCTTGGCCTGGCCGCAGCCCTGCTCCTGGCCGTTCTGGCGGGGAGCGCATCCGCGCAGGGCGGGGCCGGCGAGTACGAGGTCAAGGCGGCCTTCCTCTACAACTTCGCCAAGTTCGTGGAGTGGCCCGGGAGCACTTTCGAGAGCCCGACCGATCCGCTGGTGCTCTGCGTCTTCGGGGACGACCCGTTCGGGGAGAGCCTGGACGCGGTCGTCCAGGGGGAGACGGTCGGCGGCCGGCGGCTGGTGGTCCACCGCACGCGGGAGACCGCGCAGCTTCGCGGCTGCCACGTGGTCTTCCTCTCTCAGAGGACGCGGGAGCGCTACCCGCAGGTCCTCGACTCCTTGCGCGGGACGAGCGTCCTGACGGTCGGAGAGGGGGAGGGGTTCCTGACCCAGGGAGGGATGATCCGCTTCGTCCTCGACCAGAACCGGGTCCGCTTCGAGATCAACCTGGACGCGGCGGAGCGCAACCGCCTCAAGCTGAGCTCCCAGCTCCTGCGCCTCGCCCGCGCCGTCAACCCGCAGTCTCCGCGCCCCTAGGAGAGGACAGTGCCGGGGCGGCTCCTGCGCAACATCCCGATCCGCCGGAAGCTGGTGCTGATCATCATGCTGGCCGCCGGCGGCGCCCTGCTGCTGGCCGGGCTCGCGCTGATCGCCACCGATCTGCGGCGCTTCCGCCGCGACACCGAGAGAGACCTGAGCGCCCTGGCCGAGATCGTGTCCCGCAACAGCGGCGCGGCCGTGATTTTCAGCGATCGGGCCGTCGCGGAGGATACGCTGGCCGCGCTCGAAGCCCGGCGGCCGATCGTGGCCGCTGCCATCTACAAAGAGGACGGCAGCCTGCTCGCCGCCTACCGGCGTCCGGATTCCCTCCGGCACCCGCTTCCGGCCCGGCCGCAGCCGTACGGCACAGCCTTTTCCGGGGATTCCGTGACGGCGTACCGGCCGATCCTCTTCGAAGGGGAGAGGGTCGGCACGGTCTACCTGGAGAGCGACCTCAGCGAGATGTACAGCCGGCTTCGGGTGCAGGTGGGGACCGTGGTGCTGGTCTTCCTGCTCGCCGGCCTGGCCGCTCTGCTGTTCTCCTCCGGCCTGCAGCGCGTGATCTCCCGGCCGATCCTGCACCTCGCCGACATCGCGCGCGGGGTCTCCGAGAGCGGCGACTATTCGATCCGCGCCAACAAAGAGGGCGAGGACGAGCTCGGCCGCCTGGTCGAAGCCTTCAATGAGATGCTGGGGCAGATCCAGGAGCGCGATTCCGAGCTGCTCAAGGCGAAGGAGGAGCTGGAGCAGAGGGTCCTGGACCGTACCATCGCCCTGCGCCAGGAGCTCGCCGAGCGACAGCGGGCCGAAGAGGAGCTGGCGCAGCGCAACGCCGAGCTGCAGCGGAGCAACCAGGACCTCGACGACTTCGCCTACATCGCCTCGCACGATCTCAAGGAGCCTCTGCGCGGCATTCACAACTTCTCCTCCTTCCTCCTGGAGGACTACGCCGACAAGCTCGACGAGGACGGGCGCTCCAAGCTGGAGACGCTGATCCGGCTGACCCGGCGGATGGAGGACCTGATCGACTCGCTGCTCCACTTCTCCCGCACCGGGCGGGCCGGCCTGGAGATGGACGACGTCGACCTCAACGAGGTGGTCGGCGAGGTGGTGGAGAACATCGGCATCAACCTGGAGGAGAGCCGGGTCGAGGTGCGCATCCCGCGCCCCCTGCCGACCGTGCGCTGCGACCGGGTGCGGGTGCGCGAGCTGTACCACAACCTGATCGTCAACGCGATGAAGTACAACGACAAGCCGGAGAAGTGGATCGAGATCGGCTATAAACAGAACGGCGCGGGCGTCCCGCCGGCGCTCTACGTGAGCGACAACGGCATCGGGATCCAGGAGAAGCACCACGACGCGATCTTCCGGATCTTCAAGCGTCTGCACGCGCGGGACAAGTTCGGCGGCGGCACCGGCGCGGGATTGACGATCGTCAAGAAGATCGTCGAGCGCCATGACGGTAAGATCTGGCTCGACTCGGCCTACGGGCAGGGCACGACGATCTTCTTCACCTTGGAAAAGGAGGCCTGATTGCAACCCCCGACCCCCAACCAGCCGATCCTGCTCGTCGAGGACAGCCCCGAGGACTACGAGGCCACGGTGAGGGCCTTCAAGAAGTCCGGCCTCAAGAACCCGATCATCCGCTGCGAGGACGGCGACGGAGCCCTCGACTATCTCTTCCGGCGCGGCCGCTACGCCGGCGCGGCGCGCCCGGGCGTGATCCTGCTGGACCTCAACCTGCCCGGCACGGACGGCCGCGAGGTCCTCACCGAGATCAAGAAGGACGAGGCCCTGCGGCACATCCCAGTGATCGTCCTGACCACCTCCAACGACGAGCGCGACGTCGAGGCCTGCTACCAGGCGGGCGCCAACAGCTACATCCAGAAGCCGGTGGACATGGACGGCTTCATCCGGGCCATCGAACGGCTCAACGGGTACTGGTTCGAAGTGGTCGTCCTGCCCAAGGGGAACTGATGAGCCCGGAGCCCCTGCGCATCCTCATCGTCGACGACAGCCCCGAGGACCGGGAGCTGTACCGCCGGTTTCTGGCGCAGGACCCCGAGCGCCACTACGCCTTCCTGGAGAGCGAGATGGGGGAGGACGGGCTGCGTATGGCGCGCGAGGAGCGGCCGGACTGCCTGCTGCTCGACTACCGCCTGCCGGACGTCGACGGCCTGGAGTTCCTGGCCCGGCTCGGCGCCGAGAGCCGGGTGCCGGTCGTCGTGCTGACCGGCCAGGGAAACGAGTCGGTGGCCGTCGAGGCGATGAAGAGCGGGGCGCAGGACTATCTGCTCAAGGGCTCCGTCTCCCGCCAGGGGCTGCAGCGGGCGGTGGCGCACGCCATCGAAAAGGTCGGGCTCCAGCGCCAGGTGGAGGAGCGCACGGCCGAGCTCGCCCGGGCCCACGAGGCGCTGCAGAGGATGTACGGGGAGCAGGAGGAGGTGGTCCGGCAGCGCACGGCCGAGCTCTCCCGCGCCAACGAGGAGCTGAAGCGGGAGATCGCCGTGCGCAAGAAGGTGGAGGAGGAGCGCGCCCGTCTCCTGATCCGCGAGCAGGAGGCCCGGCGGCAGGCCGAGGAGGCCAACCGCATGAAAGACGAGTTCCTGGCCACCATCTCGCACGAGCTGCGCACTCCGCTCAACGCCATGCTCGGCTGGGCCCAGGTGCTGCGCCTCGGCAAGTTGGACGAGGCGGCTTCGGCGCGGGCCCTGGAGACCATCGAGCGCAACGCCCGGGCGCAGGCGCAGCTCATCGCCGACCTCCTCGACGTCTCGCGCATCATCACCGGCAAGCTCCGCCTGGACTTCCAGCCGGTCGAGCTGCCGCGGATCATCGAGACGACGCTCGAAAGCGTAAGCCCCGGGGCCGACGCCAAGGGCGTACGGCTCAAGGTCTCCCTGGACCGCCTGACGAGCCCGGTGCTGGGGGACGCAGACCGCCTGCAGCAGGTCGTCTGGAACCTGCTGTCGAACGCCATCAAGTTCACGCCGCGCGACGGCCAGGTGGAGGTCCGGCTGCGGCAGCTCGGCGGTAACGCCGAGATCCGGGTGGCGGACACCGGTGTGGGCATCCGCCCCGATTTCCTCCCCTACGTCTTCGACCGCTTCCGCCAGGCGGAGAGCACGACCACCCGCTCGCACGGCGGCCTCGGCCTCGGCCTGTCGATCGTCCGCCACCTGGTGGAGCTGCACGGCGGCACGGTCGAGGTGTTCAGCGAAGGCGAGGGGAAGGGCGCCTCCTTCACCGTCTGCCTGCCGGTGCGCATCGTGACCCTGGAAGAGCCCGTTCCGCTCCTCCAGGCGAAGGAGGGGCCGCCGAGCGCGTGGGGTAACCCCGCGCTGCTCGACGGGGTGCGGGTCCTGGTCGTCGAGGACGAGGACGACACGCGCGAGCTGCTGGCCACCGCCCTGGAGCAGTGCGGCGCCCAGGTCACGGCCGTCCCTTCGGTCCTGGAGGCCCTGGCCTCGCTGGACCGCCAGCCGCCGGACGTCCTGGTCTCGGACCTCGCCATGCCCGACGAGGACGGCTATTCGCTGATCCGCAAGGTGCGGGCGCGCGGCGCCGAGAACGGGGGCGGAGTGCCCGCCGCGGCGCTCACCGCCTACGCCCGGGCCGAGGACCGCGTCCGGGCGCTCGCCTCGGGCTTCCAGATGCACCTGCCCAAGCCGATCGACCCGTCGGACCTGGTGGCGGTCGTGGCCTCGCTGGCGGGGCGGGCGAGGTGAGGGCGCTAGCTTTGCCGCGGAAACCAAGGACAAAAAAGGACAGCAAGGACTTCGAGGACGAGGAACATGTCATTCCCCCCGCGTCCTTGGCTGTCCTTGGCTGTCCTTTTTGTCCTTGACCCACTACCGCTCACGCAAAGTTAGCGCCCCATGGGCCAGGGGGTGAGGGCTCACTCGTCCCGCAGAACCTCCCGGGGCTCCACGTCGAGCGCCCGGCGGGCCGGCAGATAGCAGGCGATGAACGCCACGTCCGCCAGCAGGATCGGCACCCCCACGAAGCTGACCGGATCGGTCGGGCTCACCTGGTAGAGCAGCCCGGCGACGAGGCCGGTCAGACCCCGCGCCGCCAGCACGCCGGCCGCGACGCCCGTCAGGGTCAGCAGAACGCCCTGGCCGACCACCAGCCGCAGCACGTCCCAGCGCCGCGCGCCGAGCGCCAGGCGGATGCCGATCTCCCGGTGCCGCTGGCTGACCCCGTACGAGAGCACGCCGTAGACGCCGACCGCCGCGAGAAAGACCGCGATCGCGCCGAAGAGGGCGAAGATCTGGCTGAAGAGCCGGTCCACGGCGATGTCGTCCGACCGCGCCTGCTCCATGGTGGCCACCTTGAAGACGGGCAGGCCGGGATCGGAGGCGCGGACCACCCGGCGGACCCGTGGAAGCCATTCCTCCGGCGGCCCCTGCGTGCGCACCAGGATCGCGGCCGGACGCTGATAGTTGTGCGGGTACGGGAGGTACAGGGCGGGCTCCGCCGCCAGGCGGAGCCGGTCGTGCCAGATGTCCGCGACGACGCCGACCACGGTGAACGGGTCTCCGTGATCCATCCCTTCGATGCGGAAGCGCCGCCCCACAGGGTCGCTCCCGGGCCAGAGCCGTTTCGCCAGGCTCTCGTTGACCAGGGCGGCCGTCGACAAGGTCGAGCCCTCCCTGGCGGTGAGCTCCCTGCCGCTCACGATCCGCGCTCCCAGGGTGCGGAAGAAGCCCGCGGTCACCCCGTAGAAATAGAAGGGACCCTCGTTGCCGCGCCGCCTCCCTTCCGCCGCAACCCTCACCGGGCCGCCGCCGCTCAGCATGACGAGCGGGGCGGTGTTGGCTGCGGCGGCCGACTCGACTCCGGGGACCCCTTGGAGGCGGCGCAGCACGTCCTCCACCCGCCGCATCCTGTCCTCGCTCTCCCGGTACGCTTCGCCCGGCAGATAGATCCACAACGTGAGGAGGCGCTCCGGCTGAATCCCGCCGTCCGACCGCGTCAGCTCCACGAGGCTGCGGACGAAGAGGGAGGCCCCGATCAGCAGCACCACGGAGACTGTGACCTCGGCGAGGATCACCGCGGCGCGAAGCCGGGTCTGGGCTAGGCTCCCGGCGCTGCGCGCTCCATCCTTGAGCGCCTCGTGCAGGTCGACCCGGGCGGCCCGGAGAGCCGGGACGAGGCCGAACAACAGCCCGGCCGCCACGGTGGCGCCGAGCGTGAACAGGAGGGCGGGGATGTCGACCGTCAGGCGCATCCAATAGGGGAGGGGAGACAGCGCCTCCCGCACGAGCCCCACGCCCCAGAAGGCAGCCCCCACACCCAGCGCGCCGCCGGTCAGCGCCAGGAGCAGGCTCTCCGTGAGGAGCTGCCGGACGATCCGGCCCCGCCCCGCTCCGAACGCCGCCCGCACCGCCATCTCGCGCCTCCGCCCGGCGGCGCGCGCCAGCAGGAGGTTGGCGACGTTGGCGCAGGCGATCGTCAGCACGAAGGCGGCGGCCCCCATCATCACGGGGATGACCTGGCGCAGGGGCTGGGCCTGCTCCGAGGTGAGCTCCTGCCGCAGCGGCACGACGTCGGCGCTCCAGCCGGCGCTCGTATCCGGGTGCTTTGCCGCGAGCCGGCGCGAGAGGGCCGCGATCTCCGCCCGCGCCTGCTCCAGCGTGACGCCCGGCCGGAGGCGGGCGGCCACCTCGAGGTCGCGCGACGTGCGCTGATAGCTCGGAGTGAGGCGGGTCATGAGGGGAACCCAGGCGTCGCGGGTGTCCGGAAAGCGGAAGCCTGGCGGCATCACGCCGATGACCTCGTACGGCTCCGAATTGGCCAGGATCGTGCGCCCGACGATCTCGGGGTCGCCTGCGAAGCTCTGCCGCCAGAGGTCGTAGCCGAGGAGGATGGTGCGCCGGGCCTCCAGGTGGTCGTCCTCCGGGCGGAAGGTGCGGCCGAGGATCGGCTCCACGCCGAGGAGAGGGAGCAGGTCCGCCGTGACCAGCTCCACCTCCACCCGCTCGGGCCCGTTCCGGCTCTCCAGGGTCACCCCGAAGCCCGTGAGATACGCCGCCGTCCCGGAGAAGACCCTGCTCTGCCGCAGGGCCGCATACTCCCGGTAGGTGAGCAGCGACGAATGGAATGCGTTGCTGGGATTCGCCGTCTGCAGGGCCACCAGCCGCTCGGGCTCGCGGAAGGGGAGCCGGCGCAGCAGCAGGCCGTGCGCGAGGCTGAAGACCAGGGTGTTGGCGCCCACACCGAGGGCGATCGAGAGCACGGCCACCGCGGTGGCTCCCGGGCTCCGGCCCATGGTGCGCAGGGCGAAGCGCAGATCTTGCTGCAACCTCTGCATCCGTCTCCTTGCCGGCACGGCGCGGTCGACCTTCCGCGGCGCTGCCTCTAGCCTACGGATGGGCTGCGAGAAGGTTCTCGGCGAGCGGTGGGAAGACTGCGGGATCAGTCCGGTAGGTGGATTCTACGCTGATCGGGGTCCGGGTGTCGCCGGTAGAGGATGAGGATATGGCCGATCAGGCCGATCACCTGGGCGCGGAGCTCCTTCTCGATCTGCCGGCCGATCTCCTGCTTCTCCTCCTTGGGAGCCACCGCCTGGACCTTGATGAGCTCGTGAGAGTCGAGAGCGAGGTCCACCTCCCGGAGCGTCGCCTCCGAGAGTCCCTTCTGGCCGATCTGGACGATGGGCCGCAGAGAGTGGGCCTGGCCGCGGAGCCACTTGCGTTGAGAGCCTTTGAGCTTGGCCATGGGGGAGATCCTACCCCAGAGCGAAATGAAGTACCTTGATGGGACATCAAGATCTGGATGCTCGACAACGACTCAAGGAGAGAGCGCATGCCCTACAGGTTCAGGCCCTTGTTCCTCGCCCTCGTCCTCTGGATGCCCGCCAGCCTCGCCTTGGCCCAGACCGTCACCTTCACCAAGGTCGCGGACACCGGCACGCCCATCCCCGGCGGCACGGGGACGTTCGGCAGTCCCTTGCCCTTCCAAGGTGTCGCTCTGGACGAAGGGACTGTCGCGTTTTCCGCCTCGGGCCAGAACGACCAGGAGGGAGTCTACGCGTGGAGCGGAGGCGCGCTGCGCCGCGTCGCGGACGGGAGCACCCTGATGCCCACCAACGGACAGCCGCTCGAATTCTTCGGTGGTCCATCCAGCGACGACGGCCGGATCGTCTTCACCGGGTATACTTCCTTCATCGGCCAGGAAGGTATTTTCCGGGATACCGCCGGCAGCTTGCAGCTTGTGGTCGGCCCCAACACCTCCGTCCCCGGGGGGAGCGGCAACTTCAACAGCTTCGGGCCGAGCGTAGCCCTGCACGGGAACGACCTGGTCTTCATCGGCGGCGTGCAGGACTTTTTCGGCACTCACAGCCAGCAAGGCGTATACGCCCTCCTCTCGGGCTCGCTGGTCCGGATCGCCGACCTGAATACCACCATTCCCGGAGGGACGACCCATTTCAACGGCTTCCGGCAGGTCGGATTCGACGGCTCGACCATCGCCTTCTCCGTGCCGATCCCGGCCACGACCGCGGATCAGGCCATCTACCGGTACGCCAACGGGACCTTGACGCGGGTGGTCGACACCAACACCCCGGTCCCGGGCGGGACGGGAAGCTTCTTCAATATCGGCAACTTCTGCGTGGATGGCGGAAACGTGACCTTCATCGGCATCGGGAGCAACGCCGAGTTTGGAATCTATGAGGCCGACGCCTCCGGGACCCTGCGGGTCATCGCCGACCGGAGCACCGTCGCGCCCGGCGGCTCCCAGACCTTCAACCAGTTCTACACTCTCTCCTGCTCGGACGGGAACGTGGCCTTCACCGCCGCCACCAACGCCATCAACCCCGTCGGCCTGTACAAGGAGATCAACGGCCGTTTCGTCAAGGTTCTCCGCACCGGGGACACCCTCGACGGCAAGACGGTTGAGTCTCTCAGCCTCAGCCAGGAGTCCATGGACGGGAGCGAGATCGCCTTCAAGGTCGAATTCACCGATTCGACCGACGGCCTCTACGTGGCCGCGGTGGGGTGCCAGCCCACTCCGACGAGGCTCTGCCTGAACGGTGGGCGCTTCGCCGTGACCACCACCTGGGAGACCCCGCAGGGCCAGAGCGGAGTTGGCAACGCGATCCAGCTCACGGCCGACACCGGCTACTTCTGGTTCTTCAACCAGGAGAACGTCGAGGTCGTGGTCAAGGTCCTGAACGCCTGCTCCCGCGGGCGCTACTGGGTCTTCGCCAGCGGCCTGACCAACGTCGAAGTGGAGCTGCGGGTCGAGGACACCCTGACCGGCGAGGTCCGCACCTACACCAATCCTCAGAGAACGGCGTTCCAGCCGATCCAGGACACGTCGGCCTTCGCAACCTGTCCCTGAGGTGAAGCGGCGGCGAAATCTGGTATAAGGATCGTATGTCCGACGAGCGCAGATACCGGCAGAGGGGATATCAGGACTCGGGGCCGCGCGAGGAGCGTTCGCGCGGCCCCCAGGCGCCGCGCGAGAAGAAAGAAGGCCCGCGCGGCCGCGGCCTCGGCGCCCCCACGGAGACCGTCTTCCGCTGCGCCAAGTGCGGCGAAAAGAAGCTGATCGCCGAGCCGATCGAATTCGACACCACCTGCGCCAAGTGCGGCGCCGATCTCCACACCTGCTCCAACTGCGTCTCCTTCGACACCTCGGCCCGCTGGGAGTGCCGCAGATTCGAGGAGATCCCGGCCCGCGTCATCAAGAAGAGCACCCGCAACGAGTGCCCGCTCTTCACCCCCAAAGAGGCGCAGGAGTACGGCAAGGAATCCGACAAAGCCTCCCCCGGCGACGCCCGCTCCGCCTTCGACGCGCTGTTCAAATTCTGACCTGACCGGCTCTCAGCTCTCCGGGTTCTCTGCGTCGGTGCTCCCCACGACGAGGCCGCAGCCCGGGCATTCGACCTCATGGCTGGAGAGCCAGGCTCCGCAGGCCGGGCACTGGTCCGTCGAAGGGAGCTCGCCGAACGACGGGTCCGCATCCGGCACCAATTGCAGCATGTGCTCGCGATCCAGCTCTTTGGCGCGATCATAGTCGTCCGCCGCCACGCAGACGCCGTAGCGGTGGTAGATCGGATCGCCGACAGGATCGATCCGGCACGCAATGCCGTGTTCCTCGAGAAATCTGCCGAGGCTCTGCGCCCCGTCGAGGTAATCGTCGCGGAGGATCTGGGCCTCGGCCTCGCGGGGGAGAGAGAAGAAAGGCGCGGGCTCGTCCCGTCGCGGGGGTCTGCCCACCCAGGAGACCGGCTTGGTCTGGGTGCCGCAATCGATGCAGTGCGTCACGTGGAGCTGGAACTCGGAGCCGCAATTCGGACAGACGAGGACGTCCGGATCCATGTCCATGTTCATTAGCCTGATCCTATTCGATACGCGGAGCCGAGATCGAGAGCGCGCTGCGCCAAGGGCGCGAATCGCTCGGGCTGGGCCGGCCCAAACCAGTCGATGCCTTCCGCCTTGGCTCGGACATAGTCGGGCAGATGAGGCACGACTGAGAGCGCACCCCCGAGCGGATCGTAGGCGCCAAACACAACGCGGCCGATCCGATGCAGAACGATCGCGCCGAAGCACATGAGGCACGGTTCAAGAGAGGCGTAGAGGGTGAGCCCGGCTGGAGATGCCCATACGGCGTCAGGCGCCGCTCGTAAGGCTTCAACCTCAGCGTGGCGACCCGGGTGGAAACATGGGTTGAGGGATCGGTTGGCGCCCTCGGCTACGACGCTCGTGCCTCGCACCAGGAGCGCCGCGATGGGAAGGTTGCCCCGAGCCTCCGCGGCGACCGCCAGCTCATACACGCGATCGAGACAGGCGGAGTCGAAGTCCATGATCTCCCGATACCTACTGAACCTCGAAGACCGCCTCGACCTCGACCGCCACATCGTAGGGCAGAGCGCTGACGCCGACCGCCATGCGCGTATGCCGTCCGGCCTCTCCGAAGATCTCCACGAACAGGTCCGAAGCGCCGTTGATGACCTGCGATTGCCCTACGAATTCGGGAACCGAATTTACATAGCCAGCAACTCGAACGCAGCGCACGACCTGATTCAGATCACCATTCACCGCAGTGCGGAGATGAGCGATGAGATTGAGAGCACAGAGCCGCGCAGCCTGTTGACCCTCTTCAAGGCCGAGCTCACGGCCGAGCTTACCGATGAAGCGGCGTTCACCATTCCATTGCGAAAGCTGGCCTGTCAAGAAGAGGAGGTTGCCGCTCCGCACGAACTGAACGTAATTGGCGCCGGGTTTGCTCGGTTGCGGCAGCTCGATCTGAAGCTCTCTGAGTCGATCCTCGAAGCGGGTGGACATTTATTTATCACCACGATGATCGTTCTCCGACAAATCCATATCCGACACCGGCGTCTTCACCCCTTGGACCCACCGGACGTAGTAAGCCTCGTACTCCCCATGCTCGATCTTGCGGACGAACTGGGCTTTCGAGAACGTCTCGCCGGTGAGGTTGTCCCGGAACCACTGGTTCCGACCGTTGGCATCTTCCTGAATGACGCTCACCCTGGTGACGGGCATGCTCAGATCCTCCTTTCTACAATGGGACCACAAGCGGCATCCGTCGTCAAGGGTGAAACCACAAGATCTGGTATGTTTGGCGGCTGCCGGACCCAGCATCTGGCGATCCTCCCCCATGCGACATGCTCGGTTCTGTCTCGCCGCGGGCCGGGGAGGCACCCTTAACGATAGGGGCCTGACAATCCGGCCCCGAGGAGGATCATGATGCGCAAGACGATTTCCATGGCTCTGGCGCTGGCGGCGGTGGTCGCGGCGCTTGCCACGGCCCCGAAGCCTGCGGCGGGAGAAGAGTGCGTGTGGTTCTGCGACGGCCAGACGCCGCGGTGCTCCTGTCCCAATCCCCGTCAATGCACCTGGCCGCCACCGCCGATGCAGTGCCCCACCGACTGACCTTCGTCTCAACCGGGAACGGGCGATCGCTCGTTCCCGGCCTCGAAGGGGCCTACCGCCCGGCCGCGTTCCGCAGGAGTTGCGCGTAGAAGCGGACGATCTCGCCGTAGTTTTCGACGCTCACCCTCTCGTTCGTGCCGTGGAAGCGGACCATGTCCGGCTCGGTCGCGCGGATCGGGATGAAGCGGTAGATGTTCCGGGTGAGCTTCTGGAAGTGCTTGGTGTCGGTCGCTCCGCCCAGCAGGTTGGGGGAGGCGAAGGTCCCCGGGAGGGTCTGGGCGATGGTCCGCTGGAGCAGCTCGAAGGATGGCGCGCGGACGTCGGATTCGGGGGACGGGTCGGCCGCGTGGCCGGCCTGGGAGACTTCGACTCCGGGACCGGCCAGCTCGCGGACGTGCCGCATCACCCCTTCGACCGTATCGCCCGGCAGGATGCGGAAGTTCACCACGGCGCGGGCTTCCAGCGGCAGGACGTTCTCCTTGACCCCGCCGCGGATCATCGTGGCCGCGGTCGTGGTGCGGATGCGGGCGTTGCCGGCCGGCTCGGAGGCGAACTGCCTTTCGGCGACCGGACCGAAGAGCCAGAGGTTCGCCAGGATCATGCGCGGGAAGAAGGGCATCTCCGGGGCCAGGTACTCGAAAGACCTCTCCGTGGCGCCGTCGATCCGGGTCGGCATGGGGTTCTCTTCCAGGCGCACGATCGCGGCGCTGACCAGGCCGATTGCGGTGTGGGGCGGCGGCATGGAGGAGTGGCCGCCCGGGTTCTTCGCCGTCAGAGCGACGTTGGCATAGCCTTTCTCGGCGGTCCCGATCATGGCGACCGGCGGGGCCACGCCCGGCACCATCTTCTCGGCGATCACCCCTCCCTCATCGAGGATGAATTGCGGACGGATGCCCCGGCGCTCGAGCAGCGCCGCCAGGTTGCGCGCCCCCTGCAATCCGCCGATCTCTTCGTCGTGGCCGAACGCGAGGAGGACCGTGCGCTCCGGCTGGAAGCCCCGTCCGAGGAGCATCTCCACGCCCTCCAGGATTCCCAGGACGCTGACTTTGTCGTCCATGGACCCGCGGCCCCAGACATAGCCGTCCGCGATCCTCCCGGCGAACGGCGGGTGCGTCCACGAGCGCTCCGTGCCCGGTTCGACCGGTACGACGTCGAGGTGGGACATCAGCAGGATCGGAGGGAGCGAGGGATTCTGTCCCTTCCAGGTGTAGAGGAGGCTGTAGTCCGCCACGACCTCGCGGGTCAGCGCCGCGTGGGTCCGCGGGAAGCTCCGCGCCAGGTACTGATGCAGGCCGAGGAACGCCTCGCGCTCGACGCGTCCACCCTCTTCATGGGAGATGGTGGGGAAGCGGATCGCCCCGGCCAGCCGCGCGGCCGCGGCCTGGGCGTCGACCGGAAGGTCGGTCACCGGCTCGGCCGAAATCTGGCGCGACTGGACCATGGCGGTCCGGACGAGGACGATGGCAATCAGGATTAGCAGGGCGAGGCCCAGGATAGAGAGGATCTTTTTCATATCGGTCGCTGGCTATCCTATGCCACGTTCGCGCCCCTTTTTACGCCGGGTACAGGGGTGTACCCGCGAATTCCGGCGGCGGATTCGAAGGGAGACGCGTTTTTCGCCGGGTACAGGGGTGTACCCGACAAAAAAACGCGCAAAACCTCGGGTACGGGGGTGTTCCTTTCGGGTAGGGGGGCGTACCCGAAAGGTACGGGGGTCTTCCTGCGTGGGCGACGGCCGCCCATCCATACAAAGAAGAATTCTTGACAAAAAACGCGGCGAACTTGCGGGTAAGGGGGCCTACCTGAAAATAAAGGTCGTTCCTGCGTGGGCGACGGTCGCCCATCCAGGTACAGGGGGGTACCCGACTTTTCCTGCATTTTTTTGACGGGTACGGGGGCGTACCGGCTTTTTGCGCAGCAGAAAGGCGTCACCCTCTGGAGTATTCGATTCCCTCCCCGGGCCAGCCGATCCGGACCTTGTGCTTGACCTTGATCCAGCTCCGGGTGCGGACGCCGGGCGTGTAGATCGAATCGGGGTCTTTAGCGACCAGCCCTTCCCAGCCGTGCTCCACGACCTCCTTCCAGGCTTCGAGGCCGCGAGGAGCCAGACGCCGGGCCAGGAGGATCGGTCCCTCGGCCCCGCGCACCGCACGCTCGAGCGCGGACCGGCGGCGGCGCAGGGGCTCGTTCAGAAGGCTCTTGCCTCGGGAGTAGAGGCAGTCGAAGGCGACGAAGACCGGCGGCGTGAGGAGCTTGTCCGCGGGTGCGCCTCGCATGAAGCCGAGGTGGGAGACGAAGTTTTCGTCGAAGACCGCGACCTCGCCGTCGAGGACCAGCGTCTCGGGTTTCAGAGTACCGATGGCCTCGGCGATCTCCGAGAACTGTCGCGTGAAGTCTTTCAAGTTGCGGCTGACGAGCTGGACGCGGCCGCCGTCCTTGTAGGCGAGCATGCGATAGCCGTCGTACTTCTCCTCATAGATCCAGCCCGGCTTGTGAAACGGTCTCTTGACCTCGTCGGCCAGCATCGGGCGGAACGGTTTCGGGAGCTCGTCCACGGCACGAGCCGCCGACCGCAAGGCGCATGCCGATTATGTCGATACAGAAACCAGTTCTGTTTCAACGTCCACTATCCTTGCGATTTCGTAACGGGATTCAGCAACAGTCCTGTCTGAGCCTGCTCTTCAGCACCTCGACATCGTTCGCCATCCCCTCCGCCGCGAGCGGCCGATCGAGGAGGCCGATCAGGGCAGGGGGGAGCGGGATCTCCCGATCGAGCACAGGCTCCAGGGCCTCTTTGAATTTGGCAGGGTGGGCGGTGGCGAGGAAGACGCCGGTCTCGCCGGGGCGAAGCTGGCTCTTCAGGACCGCATAGGCCACGGCGCTGTGAGGGTCGGCGAGATAGCCCTGATCGTCGAGATTGCGGATGGTGGCGCGGGTGCCTTCGTCGTCGAGGCTCCCCCAGCGGAGGGCGGAGCGGAGGGCCTGCCAGTCCCCTGCGAAGAGGTGCCGGATGCGCTCCCAGTTGCTCGGGGCTCCCACGTCCATGGCGTTCGAGAGGGTGGCGATGCTCGGACGCGGGTGGTACTCGCCGGTCTCCAGATAGTCGGGGACGGTGGTGTTGGCGTTGGTGGCGGCCACGAAGCTGCGGACGGGGAGGCCCATGCGCCAGGCGTAGAGGCCCGCGCAGAGGTTGCCGAAGTTGCCGCTCGGCACCGCGATCGCCGGCGGGTCCGCGATCCCCTGGGCGCGCAGGGCCGCGGCCCCCTCGAAATAGTAGAGAGTCTGGGCGATCAGCCGGGCAATATTGATCGAGTTCGCCGAGGTCAGGCCCAGCTCGGAGGAGAGGTCCGGGTCCGCGAAGCAGGCCTTGGCCAGCGCCTGGCAATCGTCGAAAGCCCCTTCGACCGCCAGCGCCAGGACGTTCTCTCCCAGCGCGGCGAACTGTCTTTCCTGGAGCGGCGAGACCCTCCCTTTCGGATAGAGGATTACGACCCGGATGCCGGGCAGGCGCCAGAAGGCCTGGGCCACGGCGGCGCCGGTGTCGCCGCTGGTCGCGGTCAGGATGGTGAGGGGCGTCTCGTCGGTCCGGCGCTCGCGCTCCAGGCGGAGCATGCGGGCGAGGAAGCGGGCACCGAAGTCCTTGAAGGCGAGGGACGGGCCGTGGAAGAGCTCCAGGGCGAAGACGTTCTCTTCGATCCGGACGAGCGGGACCGGGAAGTCGAAGGCGTCCCGCGCCACGCCGGTGATCTCATCCTCTCCATATTCGTCTCCCAGCAGGCGTACCAGGATTTCGACCGAGCGGTCCGCCCAGGGCAGCGCGAGCAGGCGGTCGACGTCCTGGAAGCGGGGGAGCGACTCGGACGCGTAGAGGCCGCCGTCCGGAGCGAGGTTGCGGGTCATGGCCTCGCCGAAGATGGCTTTCGCCCGCCGATTGCGGGTGCTCCGGAGGATCATCGTCTATCCTCCAGAAGGCGGGCGCCGCGGGTGTCCAGACGGCAGATCCGCGCTTCGGCGGCGACGTCGCGCGAACCGAAGCCGTGGATCAGGGCGTCGGCCACGGCCGGGGCGTCCCTCTCCTCGGCCACGGCGAAGACCGCCGGGCCGGCCCCGGAGAGGCTGGCACCCAGGGCTCCGGCCGCGAGGGCGCCGCGCTGGGCTTCGCGGAAACCCGGGACGAGATCGGCGCGCCAGGGCTCCGCGAGCAGGTCCCGCAGCGTGATCCGCAGCAGGGGCCGGTCGTCCGTATACAAGGCGTGCACAAAGGCAGCGAGATTCTGCGAGTGCTCGACTGCCAGAGCGAGCGGAACCTCCTTCGGCAGGACGCGCCGGGCCTCCCGGGTCGCCAGCGCCAGGGCCGGGCTCGCCATCACGATCCGCAGATCTTCGGGGAAGGGGAGCGGGCGGGGGAGGCCGGCGGGCGGGACGAGGAGGAGGCCTCCGAGCAGGCACGGGGCCACGTTGTCGAGGTGGACAGACCCCGAGGCCAGCCCCTCGGCCCGGCCGGCGAGCGCGAGGAGATCGGCCTTCCCGAGCGGCTCGCCGCGCCAGGCGTTGAGAGCCATGGCCGCGGCCGTCACGCTCGCCGCGCTGGAGGCCAGGCCGCTGCACACGGGCAGCCCTTTGTGGAGGGTGAGTGCGAGCGGTGGGAGGGGCGAGCCCACCGCCTCCTCGAACAGATCCCGGGTGCGGATCACCAGATTGTCCGCCGGATCGGCCGGCAGGCGGTCTGCGTAGGGGCCTTTGCAGACGAAGCGCGGCTCGTCCGCCGCCTCGACCTCGACCACGTCTCCCCAGAGGCTGCCGTCCACCGGCGCGAGCGCGGCCCCGAGGACGTCGAAACCCGCGGCGAAGTTGCCCACTCCGGCCGGGGCGAAGGCGCGGAGGCGGCCCCTCACCCCCTGGCCCCCTCTCCCACCCCCTCCC
>DASVEF010000251.1:0-3900 GCA_036380715.1 Thermoanaerobaculia bacterium
GGTGGAGGAGAGCGCGCCGGTCGCCCAGGAGCTGATCGAGAACCGCTCGCGCCTGCTCTCCAGGCTGATCTACCAGACCTACAACGGCTACGTGCTCTCCCAGTTCAAGAAGCTGGAGCAGGACATCCGGACCACCGGCCATCTGAAGTGGAAGCACGCCATGCACCTGATCCGCCTGCTGCTCGCCGGGATCATCGGACTCAACGAGGGGCGCATCCCCGTCCGGGTCGAGGACGAGCACCGGGAGCGGCTGCTCGCCATCAAGCGGGGCGAGGTCCCCTGGGAGGAGGTCAACGCCTGGCGCCTCGACCTCCACAAGCGGTTCGATCAGGCCTACGAGACCTCCCGGCTGCCCGACCGGCCCGACTATCACTGGGCCAACGACTACCTGATCCGGGCGCGGCGGAGCGCGCTCGGATGAGGCTGGAGATCCCCGACCTCTCGCTGATCGTCCTCATCGGACCCTCGGGCTGCGGCAAGTCGACGTTCGCGGCGCGGCATTTCAAACCCACCGAAATCCTCTCCTCGGACCGCTGCCGCGCCTGGGTGTCGGACGACGAGATGGACCAGACCGCCACGCTGGACGCCTTCGAGATCCTGCACCACATCGCCGCCCGGCGTCTGGCGCGCGGCCGGCTCACGGTCGTGGACGCGACCAACGTGCAGCTCCGCGCCCGCAAGCCGCTGGTCGAGCTCGCCCGGCGGTATCACGTCCCACCCGTGGCGATCGTTTTCGACCTGCCCGAGGCCGTCTGCCTGGAGCGCGACCGGACTCGCACCGATCGCTCGGTGGGGGAGGAGGTCGTCCGCAATCACATCTCGGAGCTCCGGCGCTGGCTCGGCCGGCTGGGCGAAGAAAAGTTCCGGCGGATCCACGTTTTCCGCTCTCCCGAGGAGGTGGATGCGGCCGTCGTCGAGCGCCGGCCCCTGCCTCCCGACCGGCGGTTCGACCGCGGGCCGTTCGACCTGATCGGCGATATCCACGGCTGCGGCGGCGAATTGGAGGAGATGCTGACCCGGCTCGGCTATCAGCCGGACCCCGCCGGCGTCTGGCGCCATTCCGAGGGACGGCGGGCGATCTTCCTCGGCGATCTGGTGGACCGCGGGCCGCGCATCCCCGACGTCCTGCGGATCGTCATGGACATGGTCGAAGCGGGAGTCGCGCTCTGCGTCCCCGGCAATCACGACTTCAAGCTGAAGAAGGCGCTCGAAGGGCGGCGGGTCCAGCTTCGCCGCGGACTGGAGCAGTCGATGGAGCAGCTCGAGCGGGAGACCCCGGAATTCCGCGACAAGGTCCGGGATTTCATTGACGGCCTGACGAGCCATTACGTCCTCGATGGCGGCCGCCTCGTGGCCGCGCACGGCGGGATGAGAGCGGAGATGCAGGGGCGGTGGTCCGGCCGGGTGCTCGACTTCGCGCTCTTCGGCGAGACCACGGGCGAGATGGACGAATTCGGTCTCCCGGTCCGCGCCAACTGGGCGGCCCGCTACTGGGGCTCGGCGACCGTGGTCTACGGCCACACCCCGGTCCGCGAGCCCGAGTGGCTCAACAACACGATCAACATCGACACCGGCTGCGTCTTCGGCGGCCGGCTGACCGCGCTGCGCTGGCCCGAGAGAGAGTTGGTGTCCGTCCCCGCCCGGCAAGCCTATGCGGCGAGCCGCCGGCCTTTTCTGGATCTGCCGGACTAGTGGCGAGAGCAGCGCAGAGGTTGTAGCGCTCTTTTAGCCCGGGTACAGGGGTGTACCCCGGCTTCCGCCGGAACGAACGCCGGGTACGGGGGCCTACCCGGAAATCCGCGCGAGGAAAAGCCGGGTAGGGGGGTGTACCTCAAAGGTACGGGGGGTACCCGAAAGGTACAGGGGGGTACCACTAAAGTACGGGGGCGTACCTCAAAGGTACAGGGGTGTACCTTTAAAGTACGAGGGGGGTACCTCGACATCCCTCGCGAGTACTTGACGGGTATGGGGCCTACCTCAAAGGTACAGGGGGTACCTTAAAGGTACGGGGGTGTACCCGACTTTCCCTGCATTTTCTTGACGGGTACGGGGGTGTACCCGAAGTTTGACGCGGCGAAACGGCAGGGAGCGAGGTCTTTTTCCGGATCCTGCGTGCTACTCTTCTCCGAAATCTCGGATCTCGAGTTACCGCCGTTCGAGGAGGATCATGGCCGGGCTGTATGCTTTCGGAGTCGCTTTTACCGTCTGGATGGGCGTGGACGCCGCCCGCCGCAAGCTCTATCTCTGGCTCGGGCTCATTCTCGTCTCAGGACCGATTGGAGCTTTGGCCTATTACTGGCGCGAGTACGGGTTGGACGCCCTGCCTCGCTTCTTCCTCCTGCTGGTCCAGGCGCGGCTCACGAAGCAGGACCTCCGGCAGGCCGCCTCAGAGGTCGAGCGCCTCGACAACGCCTCGGCCTGGACGGAGTACGCCGCCCTTCTGCGGGCCCGGCAGCGGCTGTCCTCCGCACTGAGCGCGGCCCGCGAGGCCGTGGCGCGCGATCCCGAGAGCCTGGAGGCCCGCTGCGAGCTGGGCCTCTGCTTGCTCGCCGCGCGCCGCTTCCCGGAAGCGGTAACGGAGCTGGAGGCGGTAACCCGGGAGGACGAAGGCTTCGACGCCGGCAAGGCCCTCCTCGCCCTGGCCCGCGCCCGCGAGCTGAACGGCGACCTCGCCGCAGCCCGCTCCACCCTGGAGACCCTGGCCGTCCGTCACCCGCGCCCCGCGATCCTCTGGGAGCTGGCGCGGGTCCAAGCGGTCTCCGGCGACCGCGAGGCGGCGGTTATCACTCTGCGGCGCCTGACGGACGACGCCGAGTCCGTCCCGTCCTATCTCCGTCCCCGCTTTGAGCCCTGGGCCGAGCGGGCGCGCAAGAAGATCCGCGGATTGTCGCGCTGACCTGGGAACGTTTGAGCCTCCTCGTGTGTCTATAGGTGCATGAGAGTTCGTGCGCTCCCACGCCGCGCCGCGGCGTTCCTCGTTCTGATCCTGGTCTTCGCCCTGCAGGCGGGCTCCGCTCCGCAGAAGAAAGCTTCCTGGGAAAACCTCGACCGCCTGCTCGAAGAGCGGAAGCTGGAGTCGGCTGCCGCGGAGGCGGCGGAGCTGCGGGCGGCGGCGCAGGCCGCGGGCGACGAGGAGGCCTGGACCCGCGCTCTCCTCCAGGAGGCGCAGATCCGGCTGACGCTGGGCGGCTTCGAGACCGCGGCCCGCTTCCTCTTGGAGCAGCCGCGGCCGAAGGAGGCGGTCCACCGCGCCGCCTATGACATCGTCCTCGCTCATGCTCTCCGGATGTACACCCAGGCGTACTCCTGGGAGATCCGGCAACGGGAGCGCGTCGAGGGCGCCGGCCCCGGGCAGTCTGCGGATCTGAAGACCTGGACGCAGGACGAGCTTCTCGGGACGATCACCGCCGCCTATCTCGACGCCTGGAAGGACCGGGAGGCCCTGTCGGAGGTGCCGGTCTCGCGGCTGGCGCGCTTCCTGGAGGTCAACAACTATCCGGCGGAGATCCGCGGCACCCTGCGCGACTCCCTGGCCTATCAGTTTGCCGAGTTTCTCGCCTACTCCCCGATCTGGACGCCGCGCCAGGAGATGGAGCTGCGGCGGCTCGACCTCCCCTCCCTGATCGCCGGGACCACGCCGGCGGACCTCGCCGACCCCGGGGTCCACCCGATGGCCAAGCTCGCCGCCGTGCTCGGCGATCTGGAAGCCTGGCACCTGGCCCAGGGGAACCGGGCCG
Source organism: Thermoanaerobaculia bacterium (assembly GCA_036380715.1). Taxonomy (GTDB): domain Bacteria; phylum Acidobacteriota; class Thermoanaerobaculia; order Multivoradales; family UBA5704; genus UBA5704. The sequence goes on from DASVEF010000251.1 coordinate 3,738, forward strand.
CGGCTCTGGAGGCCCGCTTGGAGCGCCTGCGCGCCCTGCACGCGAGGTTCGATCGGAAGGCGGAGCGCCAGCTCATCCGCCGCGACCTGGAGGAGCGCCTTCCCGCGTTCCGGGATCTCCCCTGGTGGTCCATGGGCATGGCCACGCTCGCGGGCTTTGTCCA
>DASVEF010000252.1:0-19709 GCA_036380715.1 Thermoanaerobaculia bacterium
GCTGGGGCGGGTGCCGGAGGAGGTACTGGGGCGCGCCTTGAGGCGGGTTGGGCACCTATGAAAGCAGAGGAGCTCGCGCCACCTCGTCCCGCTCGGGGCCGTTGTGCTGCGAGCTCGAGCCGGCAACCCTGTGCGTCTGCGGTGTGTCGGGGGTGATCTGGGAAGAACGTCGGTGCTGCTGGTACGAGTAACTTCTTCTCCAGGAGAATATATGCTGAGAAAGATCGCTGTCGTTGCCGTCCTTGCCCTCTCCTTCGTCGCCGCCAGGCCGTCCCCGGCCCCGGCGATCGACTTCATCTGCAGTTGCAGCATCTGTACGCCAACCTCGGGCCTGGGATGCAGGGACATGAACAACGGGGGCCGGTTCACCTCCTGCCGTAATTACTACGCGCAGTACTGCTGAGCGCCTGCGAAGAGACGGCCAGGGCGGCGAGTCTGCCACAGGCTGCCTGAGTGGAGGTCAGCGGAGCAGGAGTGGGTGCTACTCCCGAGACCAGAGCAACTGGAACTCGAGCTCCTCCTCGGATCCGGAACGCTCGTGCTCGATGTTGAACGTGACCTCGGCGGGGATTCGCAGTTTCTCCCCTGCGACTTGAATGCTGAACGGCTTGGCCGTCTCGATCGCGTCCGCCAGCCGGCGGAGCTTCGCCGCGAACTGCGCACGGGAGTAGGTCCGGGTGAGATCTTTATCGTTCCTCATGGGAGCTAGAGATTATCCTGGCGTGACGCCGCTGCCAAGTCGCTCGAGAGCCACCGAGCCCCGTTGAGGTGCCGGGCCCGGCCGACCCCCTCTCCCAGGCGGGCGGGTGTGCGATGGGAGAGGGGGCCCGGGGTGAGGCGATTGTTTTCAGGGCTTGAAGTAGAAACTCCGTTTGAACGTCGAGACGCTGCCCGTGGAGCTCGTCACCGTCACCTGGAGGGTGTGCCAGCCGGTCGCAAGATTCGCCGGAGGCGTGTAGGTACCGCCCCACCCGACCGGGCAAGAAGCCGGCTGGTTCGTCAGTCCGTAGTATGCGCAGACGTCCGTCCGCGAGCCGCCGTAGCCGAAGCCCTGCAGGCTGATGGGGCTGCCGTCGATCTTGAACGAGAACGACGAGCCGGAGATGAACCCCTCCCCGTCGAAGGCCCAGCCGAAGAACGTGTTCGGCCCGCTGTGCACCGGTTGGCTCATGGATCCCGTGGGTTGGTCCACGTACTGAACCGGGTTCACGCCCGCCAGGCGCGGCCTGGGATCGGATGAGTACGACGCCGTGGACCACTCGACGGGCAGGGTGTAGTACGCCGCCCACCGGCCGTCGTTGAAGAAGTCGTTGTACTCGCCGGGGCTGTACGTCCGGAACGGAGTCTGGGAGCAGAAGCCGTTGAATTGGTTGAACTGGAAATAGGGGCTGCCGAGGATGAGGTCCGACGGGCTCGTCAAGGCGTACTCCCGAGAGAGCAGTCCCCGGACCGGGAACATGCCGGGGTTGTACTCGTACGACCCGAACTGGTCATAACACTTTTGCGGTGGCGGCGGCGCCGCGCAGACGTTGGTGATGCAGGTCACGTTGGTCGCCGTGCAAGACGGGGTGACGCAATAATTGTGCGTCCACGCCGTGTCGCAGACCGTGGCGTAAGGATCCGCGCGCAACTGCCCGTTACGGAGCAGGCCGTGGGCCACCACCTTCTGGAAGTCGCTCGGGGCGTACGGCACGCCGGCCCGGCGCAAGCCCAGCACGGCGGTGGCGACGCTCGTCAAGAGCCCGACCCCGTAGCTCGCGTTCTCGAACCCGTGCTCATAGCTGAGCACCTCGGTGTCGCCGTTGCTGATGCGCCACCGCAGGTCCGCGGCGTTGTTGGCATACGCTCCTCCCGGGTTGTAGTCCGTCGTGCAGGCCGCGCACGAGGCCGCCGCAGTGCCCGGCCGGTTGTGGATGTGATGGATGCAGACGCTGTACACGGGTGAGAGGCTGCGGCCCACGTAGTCCTGGGCCTTCACGAGGAAGTCACTGGACGTGTGGTAGTCCGAATAGCCCGGAGTTCCCACCGTGGACTGGGTCAGCGTGAGGTAGGCCCCGGCCCAGGCGTAACCGGCGGCGGCGACGCTGTAGTCGTCCATGCAGCCGTTGCCGCTGTTGATCGAGCAGCCCATCCCGACCGTCGAGGGGTAATACCTCGAAAGCGCGGTGAGAATCTGTCCGTGGAGCGCCGAGGTCAGCAGGCCGCGGGCGCCGAGGCGCAGGGCGGCTCCGGTCATCAGGTAGACGTCGCCTCCCTTGAGCCAGCTCGTCCAGCTTCCGCTGACCGCATTCTGCTTGCTCAGCTTGGCCTGCAGGAAGCTGCGCGCCTTGACGGCGCAGGAGTTGTCGTCCGCGTCGCGGAAGATCGAGCCCCAGTCGCCAAGATTGACGTTGAGTGCGTTGCCGTGAGGGGTCGCGCCTAGCGCTCCAGACGCGTCGTAGTACTGCACCGTTCCCGTACCGGCAGGCCACCGCTCGTCGACTTTGCAGGCGGCGGCACTCGAAGCGTGTGTGAGGAAAACGGCTGCAAGGAGCAGGGGGACGAGGACAGACGATCGGATCCTTTTCATGAGACTTCCTCAGAGTAGTTGTTCGATCGTCCCGGCCCGTGCCGGGCATGGAGTTTAAACAGTACGACAATTAGGGGTGACGGGAAAGGCCGCGGAGCGGGAGGCCCAGCAGCGGAGGAGTGGGGCCGTCGGGTGCTGCCTGGCGATGACTGCCCCGCGCTTCGGCCCCCCAGAGGACAGCGCCCGCGGTCTCTTGTCGTACCGCCAGATGTCCTTTAGGCTCCGCAGAGATTTTTGCGCACTCTTGTGCGAGGAGGAGATCTATGACCGTTCTACGCCACCCTCGGTTCATTCGTCTGTTCGCTGCGCTCGCGCTGGCCGTGCTGGCGGCCTTGCCAGGCACGCCCGGCGACGTGAGCGCACAAACTACCTGCGGTTACCGGGCCCGATTCACCTTCTACGCCGAGCCGGAAAAGATCAACGTCATCGGCACGTGCGATACCTATTGCGGCGGCGCGTCGCGCTGCACGGGTAGCACGAGCGCGTACTACACCCAAAACTTCAGCATCTTGTGCACCCTTTGTCCGTAGATCATTTCGGGAATAAGGGCTAGGGGCAGGACGGTTGCCGGCCGTTTCGGAACAGGGGCCGCTCCCGCGTGGAGCGGCCCCTTGGGAGCCGACTTGTGAGCGGATCGGGGCTTACGGCGCCTCGGTCCAGCAGGTCCGGCTGTGGCCGTCCGTGCAGTTGTGGAACTCGATGTAGGTGCCTCCTCCATAGACCCGGGTGTCCTTGCACTGCGGGCCGTAAGGATTGAAGGTGTACTCCCATCGCGTGTAGTAGTACGGATAGCCCACGTCGTACGGCTTGGCCCAGGTGGCCAGGTAGCCGTCGGAGCCCCAGCTCGTCTTGAAATTTTCGGTGGTGTAGATGAGGCTGGCGGAGCCGCCGGCCCGCTTCTGCCAGAACGACCAGCCGGGGCTCACGGCCGCTCCCGTGTAGTTATCGCTGTAGTAGCAGGTGTAGATCACTCCGAACCGCGGGCCCGAGAGCGCCTGCGCGGAGACGGCGGCGAACGTGGCGAGCAGCAGCGCGAACAGGACGACCTTCTTCATGATTCTCTCCCTCCTTGCCAGAAACTGGCGGGTTTCCGGGGGCGCGGCCCCCGTGTTCGATGCGCTCTTCAAGGCAAGCGGGAGGCCAGGGGCCAAGTGATTGAAAGAGAGGTACTTGCAAGTTCTACCCATCCCACGTTCGGGACGGGAGGGCGGGAGGAGCCAGCGGTCCGTCCCGAATCTGGGACAGACCGGGAGCGCCCCGAGCGAGCGGCTGCGACGGCTGTGGTATCGTCATACCCGGCGTCTGGAATCATGCCTGGGAACCCCAAGAGCGAATGACGTTGATGACAATCCCGACCGAGCCGATCGGCCTGGCCCCGCTCTGCGAGGAGGCGATTCGGGACACCCTTGAGGCGCGGGTGCTCGGCACGGCCGCGTCCGCAGAGCCCGAGGCCGGGTAATGGCGTTCAACGACGAGGAGGAGCGGCGGCTCCGCTCCGTTGCGCTCCAGAACGCCAACGTCATCCTCCTCGCCCGGCAACGGGCGGAGCGGGAGCTCGCCGCCGAGCGGGAGCGGCTGCGGATCACCCTGGCCAGCATCGGCGACGCGGTGATCAGCACCGACGCCGAAGGCCGGGTGACCTACCTGAACCGGGTGGCCGAGGCCCTGACCGGGTGGACCCAGGCGGAGGCCGCTGGGCGGCCCCTGCCGGACGTCTTCCACATCGTCAACGAGCAGACCCGCCAGCCGGCCGGGAACCCCGCCCTCCAGGCTCTGCGGGAGGGGGTAGTGGTCGGGCTGGCGAACCACTCGATCCTGATCGCCAGGGACGGGACCGAGTGGCCCATCGACGACAGCGCCGCTCCCATGATGGACGAGTCCGGCACCCCGGTGGGAGTGGTGCTGGTCTTCCGCGACGTAACCGAGCACCGGCGGGCCGAGGAGGTCCAGGCGCGGCTCGCCGCCATCGTCGAGTCGTCTCAGGACGCGATCGTCAGCAAGACTCTCGACGGCGTCATCCGGACGTGGAACGCCGGGGCCGAGCGGCTCTTCGGGTACAGGGCCGAGGAGGCCGTCGGCCGGCCGATCACCCTGATCATCCCACCGGAACGGTTGGACGAGGAGCGGGACATCCTGTCCCGGCTTGCCCGCGGGGAGCGCATCGAGCACTACGAAACCATCCGGATGGCCAAGGATGGCCGCCGGCTCGACATTTCGCTGACGGTCTCTCCGGTCCGGGACGCAGAGGGCCGCGTCATCGGGGCGTCGAAAGTCGCCCGCGACGTGACTGAACGGAAGCGGGCGGAGGAGGCCCTGCGGGAGAGCGAGCAGCGCTTTCGCACGCTCGCCGAGACGCTCAAGGAGGCCGACCGGCGCAAGGACGAGTTCCTCGCGTTGCTGGCTCACGAGCTCAGAAATCCGCTGGCCCCGCTGCGCAACGGCCTCGAGGTGATGCGGCTGGCGGCGGGCGACGCGAACCTCGTCGCCAAGTCGCGGGACATGATGGACCGGCAACTCTCCCACATGGTGCGGCTGATCGACGACCTGCTCGACGTCTCCCGGATCAGCCGCAACAAGATGGAGCTGCGCCGCTCCCGGGTGCTGCTCGCGGACGTCGTCAGCAGCGCGGTGGAGACCGCCCGTCCGGCGCTCGAGGCGGCCGGGCACGAGTTGACGGTCTCGCTGCCTCCGGAGCCGGTCCACCTGGACGCCGACCTGACCCGGCTGGCCCAAGTGCTCGGCAATCTGCTCAACAACAGCGTCAAGTACACCGAGCGGGGCGGCCACATCTGGCTCACCGCGACGCGGGAGGGCGGCCAGGTCTCCGTGGCGGTCCGGGACACCGGGATCGGCATCCCCGCCTTCGCCCTGCCGAGCATCTTCGATATGTTCAACCAGGTGGACCGGTCGATCGAGCGGAGCACCGGCGGGCTGGGCATCGGGCTGGCGCTGGTCAAGGGCCTGGTCGAGATGCATGGCGGGACGGTCGAGGCGGCGAGCCCCGGCCAGGGCAAAGGCAGCACGTTCACCGTCAGGCTGCCGGTTCTGAAAGACCGGGAGGAGCCGTTGCTCGGGGCGCCGGCCGAGGCATGGCCGGACTCGTCCGGGTCGAAGCGGCGCATCCTGGTGGTGGACGACAACCGGGACTCGGCGACCTCGATGGCGATGATGCTCCAACTGCTGGGGAACGAGGTCTCCACCGCGCAGGACGGCCTCGAGGCGGTGGAGCTCGCCGGGCAGCTCCGCCCGCAGGTGGTCCTGATGGACATCGGGATGCCCAGGCTCAACGGCTACGAGGCGACGCGGCGTATCCGCGAGCAGCCCTGGGGACGCGACATGACCGTCATCGCGCTGACCGGCTGGGGCCAGGAAGTGGACCGCGCCAGGTCGAAGGAGGCCGGGTGCGACGGCCACCTGGTGAAGCCGGTCAACCTGCCCGACCTGGAGAAGCTCCTGGTCGAGCTGCAGGGCAGCAGCACTTCCGTTCCATAGAGCATTGCCCGGCCCCGGGAGCAGGCGCGCCTGGGCCCGGCTGGCGGTCCGCGTCTCCTACTGTCCACCGGCAAACGCGCTGTCGAGATTCACCTGCGCGTCAGCTCCCACATCAATGTCCTTGCCCAGAAAGGCGCTAGATGAACGGCTTCTCCCGGCAAGGGAGCTTCGATGACTACCACGTCGCGATCTTCCGCCTTTTTCGAGAGAGAAGAGGACATCAAGATCGGCTGACCACATCCTGGAGCAGGAGCGGTGTGCGCAAAGCAGCAAACGCTTGGGTATTCCGTCCTCACCTACTACGGAGAAACTCCGTTCCGTGTCCGTCCCATTGGATGTTGATAGCGGATCGATACCAATACGGCAGTACTGGGACAAAGGAGGTCACAATGGCGGGTTACGGAGATGTACTCTGTGTCTTGAGAGATTTTCGTAATGACTTGGAGCAGCAGGCCCAAGAGGAAGTGGGGAAGCATTTCAAGATGGGCGGCGGGGTCATGAGCGCGTTCGCCGCCAGGGGGGGGTCGCGGCGTTCGCGACACCGTTGTCGAACGTCCATGCGACCGGTGTCGGTGTTCGGGTCCAGCAAGGGCGGATCATTCCGGACGAGTTCGTGATCAAGGTCTATGTCTTTGACAAGATGGAGTTGGGTGACAGGACGCCTGCTCTGATGCGGAGCTTCAACGGCGTCGAGGTCGATGTCGAGCCGCTCCCGATCCAACTCGCCTTGGAAGCGCTCGCAGAGGAAGAGCCGGTGGTCCCGAGTCAGCGGCAGAAGCACCATCCCATCGTGGGGGGGTTGTCGATCGCTCCGTTGAACGAGTTCTTCGTGGGTACCCTGGGTTGCTTCCTGAGGCGCGTCACCGAAGGAACCGAACAGTTCTTCGGACTGAGCAACAATCATGTTCTAGCGGATGTGAATCGGCTCCCAATCGGCACTTCGATTGTCCAGCCGGGTCCCGAAGTCGCCCCGACAGACCCCGGGGACGTCTTTGCCGCGCTGAGTGCGTTTATTCCGATCCAGTTTCCCACAAGCCGTCTGAGTCCTGCCGGGAACCAGTTCGACGCGGCGATTGCCGTGGTCACGGACGTGAGCCTGATCCGCACGGGCCGGATGTTCGGGATCAACAGGTACGTTCCGCAACTCGCCACTCCGGTACCCGGCATGCGTGTCATCAAATCGGGTCGTACAACGGGTATCACCACGGGCACCGTGATGGCGACCCGCGTGAACGGGACCAAGGTCAACTATGGAACTCAGAGCGCCCCTCGGATTACGACGTTCAATGATACAATCGAAATTGTCGGTGATGAGGGACCCTTCGGCGCCCCGGGCGACTCGGGATCTGTCATCCTCGACCGTGACTCGGGCCGTCCGGTCGCCCTTCTGTTCTCGGGTGACGGCCGGACCACGACGGCATGCGATCTCGGTGGCGTATGCCAGCAGTTCCAAGCATTTCCTGTTTGAGCCATCTCCTCGGGAGAGGGGCTTGGCGCGGAATGTCCTCCGGCGCCAGCCCCTCACCTGCGGATGGTGGCGGGAGCGACGGTATGGATCCCGACCACATCCCTGGCCAATCGGCATCGCCGGAACCGCCAAGCCAACTCGTCGAGATCGCCGAAAGACTGCACCACCCGGATGTCACCCGGGTTGGCTTGACGACTACTGCAGAGGGGCGCTGGGCCTTGATGATCCGTGTCAGACCGGGTACTCCCACTCCTGTTCAGGAGATCGAAGTAATCTGCCGAGATTACCCGATCATCTACAAGCAGGATGAGCCTCCGGGTTGGACCACCGCCCGCCCTGCCTACCCTGCTCTGGGCGAGTAGATTAAAGGCATCCCCCTTCCCCAGGATGCCTCTATCTACTGCCGCCCTAGAACTGGGCCGAGATTCCTCTGGCTAAAGGTGTCCAAGTTATACGGCCTGGGAACTCCGTTGCAAGAGGCACAGTTGCAGGTTGTTCCGCTGAGGCCGTAGGGGCGATGGGCTTGTTGACCGGATTGCGGGAGCAACCCAGATCCGCTTGCGGCGGAGAACAGACGATTGCCTAGGCTGGCATGCTCGGCGCGGAAGAGCCCAAATGGTATCCTCGGGAGCTCCGCGATTCTGGGAACCGGCAGTGAGGCTAAGTCGATCGGGTCTTCCATACGGGACGGTCCCGATCCCGAGCTTTGGGGCTGCTCCTGTCTCAGGAGCGTATAGTGAAAGCGGAAATCCTCGTCCTCCTCCGGGATCGGGCGATCGAGGGCGGCCAAGGCAAAGGGGCAAAGGTGGGAGATCTCGACTTCCGCATCCTGGTTGCCAGGCTCAACGCTGTAGATATCGGCTTTCGCTAGGTCCAGCGTTCCCAGTGGCAAGACTACGATCGCGGCCGAGAGAAGACCGTCCACCTCCATGCGAACGGTTGGCGACAGTTTCAGGGACTCCGCGGGGCTCTGGGGGGTGCGACGAAGCTCCAGTCGTGCGGGATTGTCTGCGCCGGGCAACGAGAACTCCCCTTCTTCGATGAGGATCTGGGCGCGAACCCCATCCTGCTCTGTTGTATCTTCCATGACGATTCTCGGATTTTGATCGGCCAAATCCCCGATGAGGTCCTGGATTGGCACGGCACCTTTGACCTCGCCGTCGAGGACCGCCGCCGAGAAATTGAGTTCGGCCGAGGTCTGAGAGGAGGCTTCCTTTTCGAGCAGGAAGACGACTCTTTTGCCGTTGAAGTTAACCGTTTGTGTGACGGTATCTCCTTGCCGTCTCAGCGTGGTGCCGCTCTCTCCTTTGATCAACCCGTTGTGATTGTCGGCCATCGGCAGAACGGCGCATAGTTGAACATCTCTTTCTCCGTCGTTTTGAACATAGTGCAAGAGTCCGATGAAATCTACACTCAGTTTGAATCCCATGGTAGTTTCCTTTCTTCAACGGGATGGGTTTCAGACGCTACATTCAGGTCGACGACTTCGAGAGCACTCCATGTTCGGAGGTCCTTCAGTCCAGGGTCCCTCTGCAGAGCCGCGAGCTGGGTACTGCGCAAGGCGTGAGCCGGTGTCCGGCCACCGGCAACAGCAGTGTAGAACTGGGTGAGTAGCTTCGCCGTCTTTCGATCTTCAACATCCCAAAGCGTTCCCACGACTGTTTGTACCCCCGCCTCGAGGAATGGCTGCGCCATTCCGGCAATGCCGGATATCCTGGCCCCGCGCGGTCCGACTGACGAGCAGGCCGATAGGACGACCAGATTGAGCCGCCGGAATCTTCGGGTGCGGATCTCCGCAGCGAGGAGGAGCCCCGGATCGGGCGATTCGGAGGAGGGAGCCAGGACGAGGTATGACCGCGATGGAAGACGTGCATTGATTACCGTATGGCCGGCGAAGACGAAAATATCGAACTGGTCCATCTCGCTGAGCAGACGAGACTTCGTTACATCCTCTCCGACGAGGACGCGGGATTTCTGGAAGGCGGTACGAGCCAGGGCGATCTCGTCCTCGGCTCCGGAGAGAGGCCGCAGAGACCTGAACAGGTTGCGATCGAAAGCAGGGTTGCCAATGAGCAGGGCAGAAGGTGTGTCAGCAGATTGCTGGGACATGGGCGACCTGCGCCCTGCCAAGAGGATCTGTGTGAGGCTCGGAGCGATGGCAACGGGGTGATCCTCAATGAAAAAGCGACCTGCCTCACGATGATAAAGGGCGGCAAAGGGTACTTTGTTGAGAACCTTGTCCGGAATGAAATAGACGGTTCGATGAGGCGGTAATGCTCTGACGTGCTCCGGGATCAGAATGTCGTAGAGCCTGGACGATACCTTGAGGACCTCCTCCTCCGACCTCCGCTGTTGGATCGCATGGACGAAAACGTCGACAAGGGCCTCGAGCTCCGAGCTCTTCAACGACCGCTCGAAAGCCGAGAGACGTTTCCGTTCGATGACCCATGTCAAAAGCCGATCCTCTAGAAGGGCATATTCAACGACAACCCGGTCGTCAGCGAGCCAGTCGAAATCCTGCGAGAGGTTGCCGCTTTGTGAGAGAGCCGAGAATGCACGAGCTCGCTCGAGAGCTGCCAGAGCGCTCCTTGAGTCCTGGTTTTGATCCCACTGGAACCGGATCCATTCATCGTACACGTCCTGGATCGACTCGGAGTAAGAGATCCTAAGATCTTCCTCGCGGATCCCCGTCGCCGGATCCTCGAAGATGCGGAGAGCTGTCTCAAGGTCGGCGAACGCTGGATTATCGAGCTCCAGGGAGAGCGCGGCCCTGGCGCGTGCGAGCAGCGCGTAGGCCTCGCTCAGCCGAGCATTGAGCGCCCTGTATTCGTCAATGGCGGACGTCAGGATCTTCAGAGCCTGGCCCGGGCGCCGCCGCCCGAGCACTTCTCCCTCGCCCCAGAGGAGATCGGCGCGGAGCTTACGGCCCGTTGAGTCGTGCGGAGCCGTGATGGCAATTCGCTTCGCCGAGTCCAGGTCTGTTAGGGCCTGACGGGTGCGCCCGAGGGAGTCGAGAATTCGGCTCCGCGCCCGGAGCGCCTCGGTAAGGCGGATCGGATCCCGCGACTCCTCGGCGATCCGCAGCGCCTCGTCCTGAAGGAGGAGGCTGGCATCGAGTAGCCCCTCTTCGTGCGCGGCTATCGCCGCTTCCGTGAGCAGTACGTGGCGCCGGAAAACGGTGGGGAGGGGTTCCAGGGCCTCGAGCGCCCGTTGTAGATGCCGCCAGCCCGCTTCCCGCTGACCGAGGAGAAAGAGGCTCCCTCCGACCAAGAAGCGAGCGGCTCCGAGATTTTCGGCCTCGCGCGCCGTTCGATAGGCGACTTCCGCCGCGCGCATGCGGCTGAGAGTCTCCGCCGGACGTCCCTGCCGGGCGGCCACCCATCCGAGCCCCCACTGAGTCCAGCCGGCAAGGGAGGAGAATCCGTGGGGAGTAGCCTGCAGGAGGATCTCTCCATACGCCCGCTCGGCGTCACTGTAGCGGCCTTCGTACCCCCAACAGCGTGCGAGCCCGCATAGAGCCCAGAGCTCGATCGGGCTACCGCCTCGTTTCAGGGCTTCCCGTGCCGCGGCGAAATGGACGGAGGCCTCTCCGGTCCTCAAGGGCCTGTAGGCCTTCATGGCCTCGCGGAAAGCCCGGTGGCCGGAGGCCAGATGCCTCAGTGATCCAGGGCCGGCTTTCTCGACTGCCTCAACAGCGGCCTTGACCGTGGAATCCCCGTTGACGGCGATGAGAGCTTTCCCGATCACGGCTGCCACACGCAGATCGATCTCCGCGCCTGCGGAATCCGTGAGATGGCGATCCCCCCAGCCTCCGAGACGCTCCTCGATCGCGTGCTCCCGGGCGGACTGGGGATCAATCCACACGAGCCTCCGAGTCGTGGCCATGTCCCCGCGCAGAGCTGCCTGTTCTAACTCCACGAGCGCCTGCGTCCAGCGCTCGAGAGCCGAGGGCTGCCGAAGGTGTTCAAGATGTTCGCGAGCCTCGTCTTTCCATTCGGAGTCGTGCTCGATCTCGCGGTACTCTTGCCAGGCGGAGGTCGCCAAACGACACAGGTGCAGCCGTCCTAGGATGAGGGCCAGGTTGAACCGGGCCTCGGGGAGATCGGGAGCTGCATGGAGGGCCTTTGCGGCGATATCGAGCGCCCGGATAAGGTCTCCAGGTTCGTCATCCTCATGAGCTTGCACGAAGTACGCGGCGGCGAGGTCGCTTAGGATGCGGGCGTTCCCGGGATCCCGCGCCGCCGCAGCCTTGAGCGTCTCCACGGCCTCCGTGGCTGTTCTGCTGCTTTGGAAGCCGACCAAGTAGGCGATCCCCCTTGCCTGGAGATCCTCTCCGGTCGCCCCGCGACTCACCCACTGAAGTCCGGACACGTTCTTTGCGATTTCTCTATAGAGATGGGTCCCCGGCAGTGGACGCGGGGAGCAGGCTATTCGGGGTAGAGCTCGGCCGGGCTCCGCGGCGACCTCGCAGGATGCGTGAGCAAACCCACCGGTCAGGCGTGGTTCGATCGGACGCCGGCCCTCGAGGGCATCGACCAGTTCCGCGATCCCACGGATTTTTTCCTGTCCTCCGTCCTGACAGGCCACTCCGGCCAGGCTGGTAAGTCCTAGGGAGAAGGCAGCAATCATCCAAGAGGCCCTCATCGACTCCTCCGGAGAATGGGCGCGAGAATACGCGGCGGCCGAATCGAAAACTTTAGATGATAATTGAATTCTAGCATCACTTTCTCCGGTACTGTCTCCCCGTCTGCATCTCTAGACGGAACAAAGAGAGCTTTTCTCAAAGTGTCTTGAGAGGACTCACCTCTCGGGCTGCGAAAACTCACTTCCCTTGTCCGTCTACCCCCTACAGATGGCGTAGAGCCGTCCTCGTCATTGGAGGATTCATGAAACGGCCAAAGGCCCTCATTGCTCTTTTACTATCCGGGATATTGACCGGCTGCACCATCGGAACAGGACACCGGACAGTTGTTCGGGCAGCATGCATCGATTTCGATCCGAATGGCAATGGCTCCGCAGAAGCCAAAGAACAGCAACGCCTTTGTGACGAGCTAGGGGAACGGTATCCGCATCTGATTGCCGACAGCCAAGAGAGAAGCGGGGAGGGGAGAATCCTGCGGATCGATCCGGAGGGACGTCCCCTCGCTCGCGATCCACAAAGGACAGGGACAGCGAAACAGCCGAGCCACCAGCAATTCAGGAAATTTCTGAGAGACAAGTATGGGAGTGAGGAATTCAAGCCTGTCGAGCTCTCCTTCTCTACCCGCGACCGCGGCGTCACTCCTCCTTTCCTCTCGATCGACCCGCGACCGGCTTGGTTGGCAGGGTTGACCACCCTGTTCCTGAATACGGACAGAGAACTGTCCGTAGAAAGAAGAATCGAGCTTGGGGACCTTCTTGAAGCCCAGCTCCGCAATGTCGCAGATCTGGACGCCGCGACAGCTCCGCACCACACCGCCATCTGCAGCGAAGGGTGTTTTGATGGCTGTCGCGCACAGTGTGAGGCGATCCTCCGAACATCTCCCCTGAATCTCACTGCAGTTCCCTGTTCAGCCCAATGTTTGGCGGCCGGTAGAGTCTACTACTACTATCCGCGTGCGTCTGTGGATTTCTCCTCGAGTTTTCTTTCAACGACAGCCGCTGATCGACTCAGCTATCTGGCTGTGCTCGTCCGCATCCGAGACGAGAGGCAGGCTCCGGCAGGGGGCTCTCATGACAAAGTCCGCTTCATCGACTTCCGGCCGAAGGATGCTGACATCATTGAGTTCAGCCGGGGAGATTTGACTCAGGGTTTGACCCTCACGGCTGGAGCGAACGTTGGGGCTACAGGGGGCGAGAGCATCACGGTGGCAGAGGCGCCCAGGACGAGGGTCGATACGGCAGGGACTTCTTCTGGAGCCACGGCCGGAATCAGCCTTTCTGAGACCCTCGCCAGCAAGTTGGCCGATTCTATCGAGAAGAAGACGACAGGGATTCTAGAGGACGGCCGGGCATTTTTTGCCGATTTCCGCTCTCTGCGCCAGATCCGGGTGGCGGGTGCTTACAACTTTGATCTGATGCTGGAAGTCCCGTCGAAACCCAGCCGCCCTTTTCTGGATCAAAGGCGTATCGAATCAGTCCCTATCCAAGAGAGCATCAAAGCGGATGTCTACCTCCTCGGAGTGGTACGGCACGTCCATGATCGCGGGCGGATCGGACTTGTAAATCGTGTCCCAGAAAGCGAGAACGATCACGTCTTCGAGCAAGTAGTGCTTAGAATTCTCCCAGAACAGACCCTTTGGGTCGCCCCACGGGATCTCTATTTCGACGACATCGTCACAGAAGACCCAGTCTGCAGGCTTCAGGTGCTGACCAACCGTGAGGAGGCCGGCTTCGTGGTCAGGAACGAAAACAGCCAGATCCTCGCTAGCGGCACCGGCCGGAAGGCAGACCTTTCCTTCCCCCAGACCCGGGAGACCTGCGGTACGGTTACTGTGACCTTCTTCCCCGTGATCCTTACGGCGGAAGGGAAAACAGTAGTCCTGGAAGCCGAGAGCCGCAGCGCCCAGCTTGGGATATCACAGCAGATCGTGGAAGGCACTTACCGACCAGCAAAGTAACAGATCCGAAAAGTTGGAGGAGGAACGGCGATGGCAGATCAGAGTGAAAAGATCGGACGCTTGCGGCTTTTCTGTGAGGAGGTCGCCAGTGTCATGGACAGGTTCGAGGACGTGAGCCGGAACTTCGTCCTTGCGGAGGCCGATCCTGCCGACATGATGGTCCCCGGGGAGGCAGCGACCGCAGAGGCTGCCGCCTCGTTCTCCATGGCGGCAGCCGACGAGATTCTGAACTTGGCGGAAGCGCCGCGCCGGAGGGTATGTATCCGCTTTGGTATTGATCCCCGGACTGGGCGGCGCGTTTGCCTTCAATGGATTGATACTCGGTAGAGGGCCCGGGGACCAGGGGGCCAGCCATTTAGTGCGGCAGCTCGTTACCGCCACGAATGGCACCTCTTCCAGTTCAGGGGGCGACCTTGGAGGCTTCCGGCTGAGCCCAGCAGAGCCTCGAGCCGCCGAATGCGATGCCCTGCTGCTTCTGGAGCTCGTTGAGGAACATCGCGTTGATCGCCTGGTAGCGGACGGTGACGGGCTTCCCCTGCTCGTCAAAAGGCTAACTGTGGTGATAGGTCTACACCCGTAAGCGGTGGTACCTTCGCCCGCGTGAGCAACTGGTCGCGCCGCCTTCCCTGGGACCGTACGACGAACCGCCTGACGCGGGCGCGGGAGGAGCGGAGCGCCCGCGGCCTGTTGACGATCGATCTCACAGAGACCAACCCGACGCGGGCCGGCATTCCCTATCCCGAGGAGGAGCTGGCCGAGCTGCTCCGTTGCAGCGCCTCTCCCGAGTACGATCCGCACCCGCGCGGTCTCCTTGTGGCCCGCGAGGCGCTCGCCGCCGCTCTCTCCACTCCGGGAGACCCGGTCTCGGCCGACGACCTCGTGCTCACGGCATCGACGAGCGAGGCCTACGCGTACCTCTTCAAGCTTTTCGGGGATCCCGGGGACGAGGTGCTGACGACCGCTCCCTCGTATCCTCTGCTCGACAGCCTGGTGGCCTTGGAGGGGCTCGCGCTCTCCCACGTCCATCTCGCGCCCGGCCGGCGCTTCGCCCTGGACCCCGAGAGGGTGGAGCTCTTCCTCACTCCGCGCACCCGTGTCCTCGCGCTGGTCCATCCGGGAAACCCGAGTGGCGCCTTTCTCACCCAGAGCGAGCAATCCGCCATGTCCGCTCTCTGCGCCGCCCGCGGGCTGCCGCTGGTCTCGGATGAGGTGTTCGCGGACTACCCGCTCGCCGAAGGTCCCCGCGCCGGCCCTGCGGCGGCGTCCGGGGAAGCCCTCGCGTTTTCGCTCGGCGGCCTCTCGAAGAGCGCCGGTCTGCCGTCCTGGAAGCTGGCCTGGATCCGCATCGGCGGCCCCGCCGGCCTCCGCCGCGAAGCCGGCGCCGCGCTGGAGCTGATCGCCGACAGCTATCTCTCGGTGGCGACGCCGGTCCAGCAGGCGCTCCCCGGCCTCCTGGCGCTGGCGCCACGGATCCGGTCCGCGATCCTCGCCCGGCTGCGGGGCAATCTCGCGGCGCTCCGCGCGGCGGTGGCCGGCCTGCCGGCGATCGATCTGCTCGAGCCCGCCGGAGGCTGGTCGGCCGTGCTCCGCGTCTGCGATCCGCGGTCCGACGAGGAGCTCGCGCTGGAGCTGCTCGACCGCGCCGGCGTGCTCGTCCACCCCGGCTACTTTTTCGATTTCGCGACGGACGACTTCCTCGTCGTCTCGCTCCTGCCGGAGCCGTCATGCTTCGCCGAAGGGGTCCGGAGGCTCGCCGGCGCCCTGGCGGAGCGATGACCCCGAAATTTCGCCCGGGGTGTCGATTTCGCGGAGCCTGGTTCGACCTATAGTCAGAGCGAGGGTTCCCACCCGGTCGAAGCGGCCCGGAAGCCCGGCTCCCAACCGGTAACCACAAGGAGACACGACAATGCGATTCATGGTGATTGTGAAAGCCACTAAGGACTCGGAGGCGGGCGTCCTCCCGAGCGCGGAGCTCCTCGCCGAGATGGGGAAGTACAACGAGGAGCTGGTGAAGGCCGGGGTGATGCTCGCGGGCGAGGGCCTCCACCCCAGCTCGAAGGGGGTGCGCGTCCGGTTCTCGGGACCGAACCGGATGGTGATCGACGGCCCCTTCGCCGAGACCAAGGAGCTGATCGCGGGCTTCTGGCTGATCCAGGTAAAGTCGAAGGAGGAGGCGATCGAGTGGGTGAAGCGCATTCCCAACCCGCACGACGAGGAGACGGAGATCGAGGTTCGCCAGGTGTTTGACGCGGAGGACTTCGGTGAGCTGCAGGAGCAGGTGCCCGAGGTCTTCGAGGCCGAGCGGAAGTTCAGGGAGCGCGAGGACGCGTTGCGCGAGGAGCGGCAACGGCAGGCGACGCAGCAGTAGCCGGAGCTTCGGATCATTCATCAGCCAAAAGGAGGGCAACGATGCAGTTCACTCCGTATCTCAACTTCGACGGCCAGTGCGCGGAAGCGTTCCGGTTCTACGAGCAGGTGCTCGGCGGCAAGATCGAAATGATGATGACGCACGGCGAGTCGCCGATCGCGGGCGAGGTGCCGCCCGCGTGGCACGACAGGATCATGCATGCCCGCCTGGTCGTGGGCGACCAGGTCCTGATGGCGTCGGACAGTCCGCCCGAGTACTATCAGAAACCTCAAGGCTTGTACGTGTCGATCCACGTCGACAAGCCCGCCGATGCGGAACGGATCTTCCGCTCCCTGGCGGAAGACGGGACGGTGACGATGCCGTTCGAGAAGACCTTCTGGGCCGCCGGCGGTTTCGGCATGCTCGTCGATCGCTTCGGCACGCCATGGATGGTCAACTGCGAGAAAGGGGGGTGAGGGTCCTACCGCCGGGAAGGCCTCTCCTCTGGCCCGCGGCTTGCACAGGCCCAAGAGCGCTGTGCCAGCGGCGGAGTGGAGAGGGGCCCCGGCGATCTTTTCAACCTCTTTCGAGGCGAGGTGGATCGCGTGTGCGGGCGCGTTGCTGCTCGCCGGCTGCGGCGGACCGCAGTCGGCGCTGGAGCCGGCCGGGCGCGGCGCTGAGACGATCGCCCGGCTCTTCTGGTGGATGGCCGGGGGGACCGCGGTCATCTGGCTCGCCGTGGTCGGCCTCGCCGTCTACGCCTTTCATGTCCAGCCCGGTCCGCACGAAAAGCAGACCGCTCTCCTGATCATCGGCGGCGGCGCCGTATTTCCGACCCTGGTGCTGGCGGTGCTCCTCTCCTTCGGGCTCGCCGAGATGCCGGGCCTGCTGGCTCCGGCGCCGGAGGGGAGCCTGCAGATCGCCGTCACCGGAGAGCAGTTCTGGTGGCGGGTCCGCTACCTGCCGCCGGGCCGCGCGCCTTTCGAGCTCGCGAATGAGATCCGCCTCCCCGTCGAGGAGCGCGTGCAGCTCATCCTGGACAGCCCCGACGTCATCCACTCCTTCTGGGCTCCCTCTCTCGGAGGAAAGATGGACATGATCCCGGGCCGCGTGACCCGGCTCGCTCTGGAGCCGACGAAGACCGGCACCTTCCGGGGCGCCTGCGCGGAGTACTGCGGGGAATCCCACGCCCTGATGAATTTCTATGTCGTGGTGCAGGAGCGGGAGGACTTCGCGCGCTGGCTGGGGCGCCAGGGCACGCCCGCGCGGCCGCCCGCCGGGGCGCTCGCCGCCCGCGGCCGGGAGCTGTTCCTGGCCAACGGCTGCGGCGCGTGCCACACGGTCCGCGGTACTCCGGCCGACGGCGTGGTGGGGCCGGACCTGACGCACGTCGGCAGCCGCGTCAGCCTCGGCGCCGGCATTCTGCGCAACGAGCCCGGCGGCTTCCGGCGCTGGATTGCCAGCCCGGAGCATGTGAAACCGGGCGTCCTCATGCCGGCTTTCGGCATGCTGCCGCCTGGCGAGCTGCGGGCGCTGGCGGCCTATCTGGAGGAGCTGGAATGATCAGGGACCCGGAACCTCTCTCCACCGCCCCGCCGGAGGAGGTCCAGCGCGGCCAGGTGGAGCGGCTGCTGAAGGCGTGGAAGATCCCGGAGGGTTGGCGCTACTGGTCGGAGGTCAACAACGCGGTGGTCGGGATCTGGTACACGGCCGCCGCCTTCCTCTTCTTTCTTTTCGGCGGAGCTCTGGCGCTGCTGATGCGGATCCAGCTCGCCGTCCCCGGCAACGACTTCCTCTCCGCCGACCTCTACAACCAGATCTTCACCCTGCACGGCTCGATCATGATGTTCCTCTTCGGCGTGCCCATCTTCGAGGCGTTTTCGATCTACATCCTGCCGGAGATGCTGGGCGCGCGCGACCTCCCCTTCCCGCGGCTGTCCGCCTTCGGCTTCTGGTGCTTCGCGCTGGGCGGAGTGTTCTTCTGCGGCTCGATCTTCTTCGGCGCCGCGCCGAAGGGCGGCTGGTTCATGTATCCGCCGCTGACGACCCAATACCAGCCCGGCATCGGCGCCGACATCTGGCTCCTCGGCCTCTCGTTCATCGAGGTCGCCGCCATCGCGGCCGCGGTGGAGCTCATCGTCGGCGTGCTCAAATGCCGGCCGCCGGGGATGCGAATCAACCTGATCCCGCTTTACTCCTGGTACATGCTGGTGGCGGCGGCGATGGTGCTCTTCGCCTTCCCGCCGGTCATCGCCGGCAGCCTCCTCCTCGAGATCGAACGCGCCTTCCATTGGCCCTTCTTCGATCCGGCGGGCGGCGGCGACCCGCTCCTGTGGCAGCACCTGTTCTGGATCTTCGGCCACCCGGAGGTCTACATCATCTTTCTGCCGTCCATCGCCCTGGTGGCGATGATCGTGCCGACGTTTGCGCGCACGCCGATCGTCGGATACGGGTGGGTCGTGCTGGCGGCGGTCGGCACCGGCTTCCTGAGCTTCGGGCTGTGGGTCCACCACATGTTCACGACGGGGCTGCCCGGCATCTCGCTCGGGCTGTTCTCCGCCGCCAGCCAGGCGGTGGCGATCCCCACCGGCGTGCAGATCTTCTGTTTCATCGCCACGATGCTCGCGGGGCGCGTAACGCGATCGGTCCCCATGCTCTTCGTCTTGGGTGGGTTCGCGACGTTCATCATCGGCGGGCTCACCGGAGTGATGGTGGCGCTCGCGCCATTCGACTTCCAGGCCCACGACTCCTTCTTCGTGGTGGCCCATCTCCACTCCGTGTTGATCGGCGGGACCGTCTTCCCGGTGCTCGCCGGTATCTACTACTTCTTCCCGATGGTGAACGGAAAAAAACTTTCCGAAAAGATGGGGCGGATCGCCTTCTGGCTGGTCTTCTTCGGATTCAACATCACATTCCTGCCGATGCACATAACGGGTCTGCGCGGCATGCCGCGGCGGGTCTTCACCTACCCGGCGGACGCGGGATTCAACGCGCTCAATCTCGTCTCCAGCATCGGCGCCTTCATCCTGGCGGCGGGCCTCGCCGTCATCGTGATCGACATCTTCCGCCCGAAAGGAAAGCGGGCGGTTTCCGAAAGGAATCCCTGGGGCGCCGGCACGCTGGAATGGCTGGCCGAGATCCCCGACGACAAACCCTGGGGGGTCCGCTCGATCCCCGAGATCGACAGCCGGTATCCCTTGTGGGACCAGCCGAATTTCGTGCGCGACGTGGATG
>DASVEF010000253.1:0-3880 GCA_036380715.1 Thermoanaerobaculia bacterium
GATCTCGAGGCGTTCGACTTTGAGCATCGCTTGCTGGACCTCGCTCTGGATGGGAGAAGCATACTCCAGACCCTATTGGATGGGGAAGTCTAGAAAGGACCCACAAGATGTGGTAGGGGGCCCTCACCCCCGGGGAGGCCGGGGTGACGAGACCGCCCCTTCTGTGTCACGCTCAGGACCGACGTAGGCCTCACCTCGGAGGAGATCATGCGCCGCACCTGCCTCGTCCTGCTGCCGTGCATCCTGCTTGCCCTCGCGTCTCCGCCGGCCGGAGCCATGACCTGCGCCCTGGACGCCGTCCCGGCCGCGACCCTGCTCCTGCCGTATTTCGAGGTCGACCTGGACGATGCGGGGGGGAGGACGACGGCGCTGTCGATCGGCAACGCCAGCCACCACGCGGCCCTCGCCCATGTGGTGGTGTGGACCGACCTGGCGGTCCCCACCTTCGTCTTCGACGTGTATCTGACGGGTTACGAGCTGCAGACGATCAACCTGCGCGACGTGTTCGAGGGGAAGATCCCGGTCACGGCTGATCTCGCCCGCGATCCCGAGGACCGGCTGAGCCCGCGCGGCGAGCTGTCCGAGGACGCCACGTTTCCGGGATGCGAGAACCTGGACGGGGTACCGGAACCTTTCGCCAAGCCCCTCTGGCCGGTGCTGCCTGCCGGGGCGGTCGCGGACCTGCGGTCGCTCCACACCGGCGGTCCCGCGGCCGGGCTCCAGGGGAGGTGCGCGGGGCTCGCCCACGGCGATCACATCGCGCGCGGATATGTGACCATCGACGTGGCGCGCCGGTGCTCGCCTCTGGCGCCCGACGATCCCGGGTACTTCGGGCCGGACGGAGTGGCCACGAACGACAACATCCTCTGGGGAGATTACTACTCCATCGACAGCCGGGAGTCTTCCGCGCAGGGGACGAACCTGGTGCGCATCGAAGCCGATCCCGAGCACTTCGGCGCGGGGGACTACACTTTCTACGCCCGTTACGTGGGAGCGTCGGGAGCGGACGCCCGGGAGCCGCTGGCGACCACCTGGGCCGCCCGCTTCCTGGAAGGGGGACCCTTCACCGCCGGTACCGGGCTGGTGATCTGGCGCGACTCCAAGCGTCCGAGCGAGCCGTTCGCGTGCGGCGGGCGTCCGCCCGGGCATCCGTTCTCCCAGGGGCAGGTCGTCTGGTTCGACGAGGAGGAGAACCCGACCTCGGTCGAGACCGCCAATCTCTTTCCGTTCGCCGCCGGGAAGGTGAGGACGGCGGGGATGGTGGGAAGCACGAGGAGCTTCGGCTGGCTCTACCTCGACCTCAACCACTCCACGGGAGGCCCTCTCGATCCCTATGCCCAGAGCTGGATCGGAACCGTCCTCTCGGCGTCCGGGCGCTACAGCGCCGGCCTGGAGGGGACCCAGCTCGACAGCGCCTGCGGCCCTACCCGCTGTGTGAGCGGCGAGGAGGCCGAGGCCGGGCAGCTCTGCCTGTTGGGGCCGATCGAGGCCGGATCTCCGGCCCGTTTCCGGGTGGTCCCCAGAGGGTGCTTCTCGTCGAGCTGCACGACGCGGAGGGAGGTGAGCTGCTCGGTCGCCGCGCGGAACGGCTCCACGCTGGTCCTCGACTCGCTCTTCTGCCTGCAGACCGCCACCACCGGCGGCTGCACGGCGGACTGCAACGGCGGCGGCTTCGCCCGTTGCTCCTCGGCCGCGCTGGCGGCCGGTACCTACACCGCCCGGCTCGGCACACTGAGCCTGACCTTCACCGTCCCCGGTCCGGGGGTGTGCGTGGGAAGCCCTTTCTGAGACGGTGACCGGCGCCGCCCTCTTCATCGCCGGGCACCTGCTGGCGCTGCTGCTCCTGACGGCTACCGCCTGGGTGGCCGGCCTCCTGCTGCTCCGGAGGTCGGACGGCGAGGACGCCTGGGAGCGCTTCGGTCTGGCCACGGCGCTCGGTCTCGCGGTGCTCGGCCATCTCGGGCTGCTGCTGGGTTTCTTCGGAGTGCTCTCCCGGGGGCCGGTGATTGCGGTGTTGGTGGGGGTTCACCTGCTTGGGCTCGGGGCGTGGTGGCGTGGACCCTCACCCCCCTGGCCCCCCTCTCCCGTCACCGGGAGAGGGGGGAAGCCTGAAGGGGAAGGGAGGGGGCGCCCCTCTCCCGGTGACGGGAGAGGGGACGGGGGTGAGGGTCTGGGGCGGGGGGCACGGCGACGGCTGGCCGTCCTCGGCCTTCTGGCCGTTCTGGCACCCTTCTTCCTCCTCTCTCTCTACCCCCCGACCGCCTTCGACGAGACCCTGTACCACCTGCCGTACGCCCGGGAGTTCATCCGCGCGGGCGGAGTGCCGTTCCTTCCGGCGCTGCGCAACCCGGTCTTCCCGCAGCTCAGCGAGCTGATCTTCGCGGAGATGATGATGCTGGCCGGGGACGTCGCGGTGCACCAGGTCGAGCTCCTGGCGACGATGGCCGTCGCGGCCCTCCTGGCGGGGTGGGGGAGGAGGGCCTTCTCGCCGGCCGCGGGCTGGCTCGCGGCCGGGATCTGGCTGGGCAACCCGATCGTCGCCCATCTCGCGGGCACCGCTTACGTGGAGCCGGGGCTGGCTCTGTTCGCCGCCGCGGCAATCTACGCGGGGGAACGCTGGCGCGAGACCGAGGAGAAGAAATGGCTGGTCCTCGCCGCCGTCTTCGCCGGATCGGCGGCCGGAACGAAGTACCTCGGCCTCTTCATCGTGGGTGTCCTGTTTCTGTGGGTGGCCCTCTCTTCGCCCCGGGAGCGCCGGTGGCGAGACCTGGGGCTGTATTCGGTCGTCACCCTGGCGGTGCTCGCTCCCTGGTACGGGCGCATCCTCTTCTATACGGGCAACCCGCTCTTCCCCTTCTTCCCCGACCTGCTCGGGACCGGGCCTTCCGACTGGGATATCGGCGGTGCTCTGCCCCGACGCAGCCTGTCCGAGCGCCTGGTCGCCTTCCTGCGGATCCCCTGGGACGTGGTTTTCGACCGGGGGAGGATCGGGTACCAGCCGCCGTACTCGCCCGTCTACCTGCTCGGTCTGCCGCTCCTGCTCGCCGCCGCCTTCCGCGACTCCCGGGTCCGCCTCCTGCTCGCCATCGGGGTCGTCTACGCGATGATCTTCGTCGTCCTGCCTCCGGACTCCCGCTATCTGGTCGCCGTCCTCCCGCTGCTGACCCTGGCGCTGGGGGGAGCCGCCAGCCGTTGGGCCTCAGCTCAGCTCGCGGCGGCGTTGGCGGTTGTCCTCCTCCTCCCCGGCTGGCTCTACGCCGGCTATCGCGTTGTCCGGCAAGGGCCGGTGCCCGTGACGGCGGAGGAGAGGGACGCCTACCTCGCCCGGGAGCTGCCGCTCTACCCGGCGGTCCGCTTCCTCAACCGCACGCGGGGGAGCGACTACACGGTCTACGCCTTCCACGCCGAGAACATGGTCTACCATGCCGATGGCGTCTTCCTGGGAGACTGGAGCGGCCCCGCCCGTTTCGCCCGCTTCGTGCCGCTGGTGAACGACCCCGAAGCCCTCTACCGCGAGCTGCGCCACGTCGGAGCGGATCACCTGCTGATCGTCGAGGGCCGGGGGGTGGCCCTGCCGGTGGATGACGCGGCCTTCCGGAAGCGCTTCCGGCGAGTCTATTCGGATGGAGCGAGCGAGGTGTACGAGTTGGCAGAGCCCTGAGGGCGTTCATCCGCTGTCCGTTCCCCAGGGGGCAGCCGTTGCCCTCCAGGGGCTTGTCATCCGGCCCCAAAGGGCAGCCGCTGCCCTCCAGGAACTTTTCATCCGCTCCCAGAGGGCAGCCGTTGCCCTCCAGGAACTTTTCATCGGCTCCCAGAGGGCAGCCGTTGCCCTCCAGGAACTTTTCATCGGCTCCCAGAGGGCAGCCGTTGCCCTCCAGGA
>DASVEF010000254.1:0-3641 GCA_036380715.1 Thermoanaerobaculia bacterium
CGGTGTCTACTTGCTGACCTGCCCTAAGACGAGAGAGCAGTATGTGGGCTCTGCGACAGGTGAAGAAGGGTTTTGGGGCCGCTGGCAGAACTACCTCGAGACAGGTCATGGCGGCAACGTCGGCCTCCAGAGCCGGGACATGAGCGACTATCAGGTTTCTATCCTGGAGGTTGCCGGAACGGCGGCGACAAGAGATGACATCTTGAGGATGGAAGGCCGGTGGCAGTCCAAGCTGCAGAGCCAGGAGATGGGATTGAACCGGAACTGGGCCAGGAGGAGCTGAATCTTCCCTATTCCGGTCCGATCTCTTCAAAATCGCCGAAACAAGGCTGACTGCACGAGAAACATGGCGCCGGCGGCTTGGATCTATGTTCCAGGGCTTTCCAGCTTGTTCATGCGTACTCGAACATTGTTCCGGCGGTTTTCAGCCAAGTGGGATGCCGTTTTTCCCTGCTTCAGCCGGCTTCAACAATGTTCCACAGCGTTTCCGGCGGAAAAAATGGCTGGAGCTATGTTTTGGCGTGAATCTCTCCCTAACTGACACGCCGCGCCTTGAAGTCTGGCAGCCAATGGCCTGGTACGAGGCGTTTGAGGAGAGTCCGCGCTCTTTTTACGAGGAGGACGCCAGCTCTTCGAGCAAGGTCTTCAGCAGATGCCAGAACCGGGCGACGGACGGAACGTGCACCCGTTCGTCCGGTGAATGGGCTCCTTCGATGCGAGGCCCGAACGAGATCATCTGCATGCCCGGACACTTCTCGCCGATGACGCCGCACTCCAGCCCGGCGTGGACGGCCGCCACCTCGGGCTTCTCTCCGAAGAGGCGCTCGTGCACTTGGCGGAAGGTCGCCAGCAGGGGCGAGTTGGGGTCGGGCTTCCAGCCGGGATAGCCATGGCTCTCCTCGACCTTGGCGCCCGCCAGCTCGGCGGCGGCGCGGATTCTCAGGCGCGTGGCCCGGAGCGCGGAGTCGACCGAGCTGCGGGAGCTCGTCAGGATCTCCAGATGGCCGTTCTTGGAAGCCGCGGCGGCCACGTTCGTGCTGGTCTCAACCAGGCCGGGGATGTCCTGGCTCATGGCGAGCACCCCGTGAGGCAGAGCGTGGATCAGGGCCAAGGCCCGACGGCCGGCCGCCTCCGTCCAGGCGCGCTCCGGCGCCGGCTCTTCCTGAAGGGTGAGGCTCAGGTCCTTCTCTGCGGGGTACTCGGCCCGGATCGCGACGGCCTCGCGTTCCAGGGCCTCGCGGATCGCCTGCGCCTCCTCCGGCCGGGCGAGCACGACCGCCCTCGCCTCGCGGGGAATCGCGTTGTGCTTGCCGCCGCCGCTCAGAGTTCCCACATGGAGAGGCCGTTCTAGAGAGGCCGCGAACAGGGCGCGGGCCAGCAGCTTCAGGGCGTTTCCCTTTGGCAGATGGATCTCCATGCCTGAATGACCACCCTGGAGTCCGGTGAGGGCCACGGCGAAGGCCGAGGTCCCCGCCGGCGGAGAGGCCGATTCGAGGGGGAGCGCCAGGGAGCTGATCCCCGCTCCGGCACAGCCGATCGTGACCGCCGCGTCCTCACTGTCCAGGTTGAGGAGCCGCCGGCCCGTGACGATCGAGCCGTCGAGGGCGCTCGCGCCGACGAGCCCGATCTCCTCCTCGACGGTGAACAGCAACTCCAGCGGGCTGTGGACCAGGTCGTCCGCCTCCAGGACCGCCAGCATGGCCGCGACCCCGATGCCATTGTCCGCTCCGAGGGTGGTCCCGGTGGCGCGGACCCATTCGCCGTCCTGCCGCGGCGCGATCGGATTGCGCTCGAAGTCGTGGGTGACGTCGGCGTTCTTCTCGTTGACCATGTCAAGGTGCGACTGGAGCACCGTGATCTGCGCTTCCTCCCGGCCGGCGCTCGCCGGCTTTGACACCACGAAGTTCCCCTTGGCGTCCCTTTTCACGCCGAGCCCCTTCCGCTCGGCCACGCCGAGGACGTACCGGCGCATGGCCTCCTCGTTCTTCGATCCGCGCGGGATCTTCAGGATCTCGTCGAAGTGCTTCCAGAGGGGCTGGGGGTCGAGGTCGGAGACGAAAGTCATGAGGGCTCCTAAAGGGCTGTTGGCCTGTACGATAGCGTCATGAAGCCTATCTCAATCCAGGTCCGGGATGAGGTCCACCGGGCTCTGAAGACGCTATCAGACCGCACAGAAGATCAGTTACCGAGTTGATCCAGGAGGCCGTATCTGAGTACCTGGAGCGGAAGGGAAAATCAGGTGGCTCGATCCTAGATATTCCGCCACATCAAAGCGGATCGTTGCTTCAGTCCTGGGACCGGGATGAGTTGAGCGACGAGATGCGTGACTAGTCTCGGACTGGCACTCCCTCCCCGAAGTCTGGTAAATCATGCCCGGTCCGGGGCACCCGCCCGGGGTGTGGCAGCGGATCTGCAAAGCGGCACGGGGGAGCGTGATGATGCGAGACGAGGCAGGCAGACAGAGGGTCGTCATCGAGGGCGTCAAGCCGGAGATCGACGGCGGGCGGTTCCCGATCAAGCGGGTCATCGGCGAGCGGGTGCGGGTCGAGGCGGACGCCTTCACCGACGGCCACGACGCGATCACGTGCCGGCTCCTGTACCGTTCCCCGAACGCCGGTGGCTGGAGCGAGGTCCCGATGGAGGCGCTGCCCAACGACCTCTGGCGCGCCGAGTTCACTGTCACCGAGCAGGGGAGGTGGCGCTACACCGTCACCGGCTGGGTCGACCGCTTCAAGACCTGGCGGCGCGACCTCAGGAAGCGGGTCGACGCCGGGCAGGAGGTGAGCCAGGACCTGCTGATCGGCGCCGGGCTGGTCCGCGAGGCGAGCCGGCGGGCCGAGGAGGCGGGGCGGCGGGCGGACGGCCGCGTGCTCGGCGGCCTCGCCGAGGATCTGGAGAAGGGGGCGGACCCCGAGGCCCGCCTGCGACTGGCCCTCGACGAGGAGCTGGCGCAGCTCATGGACCGCTATGCCGACCGCCGGTTCGCGACCGTCTACCGCGAGATGGAGATCGTGGTGGACCGCGTCAAGGCGCGCTTTTCGACCTGGTATGAGATGTTCCCGCGCTCCTGCGGCGAGGACGGCCGGCATGCCACCTTCCGCGACTGCGAGGAGCGCCTGCCGTACGTCGCCGGGATGGGCTTCGACGTCCTCTACCTGCCGCCCATCCATCCGATCGGCCAAGCGTTCCGCAAGGGCAAGAACAACGCCCTGGAGGCCGGGCCCGACGACGTCGGGAGCCCCTGGGCGATCGGCTCCGAGGAGGGGGGGCACAAAGCGGTCCATCCAGCCCTGGGGACGATCGAGGATTTCCGCCGTTTCCGCGAAAAGGCCGAGGAGCACGGCGTCGAGATCGCTCTCGACCTGGCCTACCAGTGCTCGCCGGACCACCCGTACGTCAAGGAGCACCCGGAGTGGTTCCGCCGGCGGCCGGACGGCACGATCCAGTACGCCGAGAACCCGCCCAAGAAGTACCAGGACATCTATCCCTTCGACTTCGAGACGGAGGCCTGGCGCGAGCTCTGGCGGGAGCTCAAGAGCGTCGTCGACTACTGGATCGGGCAGGGGGTGAAGATCTTCCGGGTGGACAACCCGCACACCAAGCCGTTCCCGTTCTGGGAGTGGATGATCAGCGAGATCAAG
>DASVEF010000255.1:0-81328 GCA_036380715.1 Thermoanaerobaculia bacterium
GATGATCGATCCGGCGACCCCGGACAACCCGGCGCTGCTCGCGAAGTGGGACCGCTCGCTCTTCCTCGCCAATGGCGCAGCGCTCGCGGCCGTGGGAGCCTCCTGCCGGTGGGAGGGGGTCGAGTGCGACGACGCCGGCGAGATGACCGGGCGTCTCTCCCCCGAAGCCGCGCAGCGGGTGCGGGCGGCGATCCCGCCGAGGCCCCTGGAGCAGCGCCTCGCCGAGGCGCGCGCCGCCCTCGACCAACTCCGCCGCTTCGGCGTCACCGGCATTCATGACATCACCCCGCCGGAGCAGCTCGCGGTCTTCCAGGAGCTGCGACGGCGCGGGGAGCTGACGGTGCGGGTCTATGCCCGCCCGACCCTCGACAAGTGGAAGGAGCTCTCGGCGGTGGGCATCCGCCACGGCTTCGGCGACGAGATGATCAAGATCGGCGGGCTCAAGGGGTTCGTCGACGGCATCATGGGCAACTCGTCGGCCCGCTTCTACGAGCCCTATCTGACCAGCGGAGCGCGGGGCTCCTGGCGGCCGATGATGGAGCCGGCAGGCAACATGGAGCGGTTGCTCCTCGGCGCCGATGCCGCCGGTCACTGGCCGCAGGTCCACGCCATCGGCGACGAGGCGATCGACACCCTGCTCGACCTCTATGAGAAGGTGATGACCGCCAACGGCCCGCGCGAGCGCCGGCTGCGGGTCATCCACGCGCAGGTCCTGCGCGGCCCTGAGGTGGCCCGCCGCATGGCGCGCCTCGGGGTGATCGCCGAGGTGCAGCCGTATCACGCCATCGACGACATGCGCTGGATGGAGCCGCGGATCGGCGCCCGCGCCCGCTGGGCCTACGCCTTCAAGACCCTGCAGGATGCCGGCGTCCGGCTCTCGTTCGGCAGCGACTGGCCGGGGACCAATGCGTCGTGGTATCCGGCGAGCCCGGTGCTCGGCATCTATGCGGCCGTGGCCCGCCAGACGCTCGACGGCAAACCGGCGGCAGGCTGGTTTCCCGAAGAGCGGGTCGACATCGAGACCGCCCTGCGCGCCTATACGGTGAACAACGCGTGGGCCGCGGGGGAGGAGGAGGTCAAAGGCATGCTCGCGCCCGGCAAGCTGGCGGACCTGGTCGTCCTCGACCGCGATCCGTTCGCCGTCCCCCCGGCGCAGCTCAAGGACCTCCAGGTCCTTCTCACCGTCCTGGGTGGGCGCATCGTGTACGAGGGGGGAAACCCGGGCGGGAGAGGCTGATGCCGGTCGGTCGAGGAAGCGTGGCAGGCGCGCAAGGAGTGGGTGCGGAGCCAGCTCCGCCGGCCGGCCGGTTTGGAGTAGGCGATTCGTGCGGGTGGCTCAGCCGCGCTCTTCGAGCAGGGCCCGCAGGCGGGCGAGCTCGGCCTCCGCCGCTTCGGCCCGCTGGTGCTCCGAATCAGCCCGCTGGCGCTCCGCCTCAGCTTCGGTCGGCACCAGGCTGCCATCGGGGCGGTAGAGCCGGACCCAGTCGCCCTCCCGGCCCTCCACCTCGCCGTGCCAGAGGCCGAGGAAGGCTCCGAGCTGCTCGCTCCAGAGCCGGCCGTTCTCATCCTCCTGGATCGGCCGGTAGGAGCGGCCTGACAGGCGTAGACCCTCCAGCAGCCCCGTCCCCGGGTGGTGCAGGAAGTACTCCGCGGTGCGGAAGACCTGGGCGTAGAGATCCCGTTTCTCGGTGCGGTCCTTCAGCTCTGTGGAGGGGGACAGCAGCTCGACGATCACGTCCGGCAGCCGGCCGCCCTCCTCCCAGGCGATCCAGGCCTGGCGGTCGCGGGGCTCGACGCCGCCCACCCAGAAGACGTCCGGCCCGCGGAAGGCCCGCTTCTTCAATCCCTTCTTCTCCTCCGCCGCAACCTCCCGGGCCTGCTCCCTGGAGTAGTAGACGAAGATGTTGGCGCCGGTGAAGAAGTCGGTCCTGCCCTGCTCCGCCATGGCTTGGCGGATCAAGTGCCGCAGGAGGGGGAATTCCACCGTGTGCCAGTCGGATTCCAAGGGCTCTCCATCGTCCAGGACGAGCTCGAAGGGTAGAGGCGCGAGTGCCGCGACGGCTGGCTGGCTCATGGTGTGCTCCCTTGCGGAGTCGTGGTCGAAGGAGGTTTTATTCCGCATCGACGGTAAAGTAAGGGGGGAGACGACAGGATAGCATGCTATTCCACGGGCATCCGCCGCCGGAGTAGGAGGTAAGGCCGCGGGTGCTATGATCCCGGCCTCAATGGGCCGCAACTTCTTCCTGCTCTGGGCGGGCCAGACGGTCAGCCAGCTCGGCAACCAGGCGTTCGCCCTGGCGATGATGTTCTGGACCATGAAGGCCACGGGCTCGGCGAGCCTCATGGGACTGCTGATGACCTGCTCGATGCTGCCGGGGGTCCTGCTCGGACCGTTCGGCGGCACCTTCGCGGACCGCCATTCGCGGGTCCGCATCATCGTCGTCGGCGACCTGCTGGCCGGGAGCGGCGTCCTCGCCACCGCTCTGGCGCTCTGGCTGCGGCCGGACGACACCCGGCTGATCCTCACGCTCCTGTTCGCGGTGTCGGTCCTCCTGGGCGTGGTCCGCGCCTTCTTCCAGCCGGCGGTCGCCGCGGCCATCCCCGAACTGGTCGAGAAGGAGAAGCTGGCCGCCGCCAACTCCCTGAGCCAGTTTTCGATCCAGGCCTCGGTCCTGGCCGGGCAGGCTGTGGGAGGGGTGCTCTACACCGCGATCGGCGCCCCCCTGCTCTTCCTGGTGGATGCGCTCAGCTACTTCTTCGCAGGTGGTAGCTCGGCGCTCATCCCGCGCGACCGGCCTCCGGTGGCGGAGAGGACCGGAGAGGCGCACCCGTTCCGGCTCTTCCTGCGCGAGACCGCGGAGGGCTTCCGCTTCGTCTGGGGTCAGAAAGGGTTGCGGGACTTCGTGCTCGCGGCCTCGCTGGTCAACTTCCTGGCCATGCCCGGCACCGTCCTCTTCCCGTTCTACGTGGAGCTCTATCTGGGAGCGGGCCTGGAGTGGTACGGGTTCCTGCTGGCGGCGGTCAGCGCCGGAGCCATCGCCGGCTTCATCCTGTCCGCGACCCTCCAGCTCGGCGGCAGGCGGCGGGCTTTCGCCGTGCTCGCCGCCATGGTCCTCTACACGGTCTTCTTCGGCTCCCTGGCGTTCATCCGCCTGCCGTTCCTGGCTCTGGCCGCGGTGTTCCTCGGCGGCCTCACGGTGGGCGTGATCAACGTCCATCTCATCACTCTGACCCAGACCGCGACGCCGGGAGAGATGCGCGGCCGGGTGATGGGACTGCTCGCCACGCTCGGCGGCGGCCTGATGCCCCTCGGCATGGTGTTGGGCGGGATCGTGGGCGACCTGACCGGCAAGAACTTCCCCGCGATCGTGCTCGTCTCCGCCGGGATCGCCCTGCTGGTCACGATCTCACTGGGGGCCAGCCGCGCCTGCCGCGAGTTCCTCGCCACGGGCTGAGATCTCACCCCCGTCCCCTCTCCCATCGCCCCCCCTGCCACCGGGAGAGGGGCGCCCCCACCCGCCCAAAGACCCTCACCCCCTGGCCCCCTCTCCCGCCCGCACTCACACCCACCCGGGAGAGGGGGAAGAGATGCCTCTTTTCCCCCTCTCCCGGTCGGGTACAATACCCTCCGTGAACGCGGCCCGTCGCACCCTCGGCTGTTGGATCCTTTCGGCTTTTCTCGAGCGGGGATGCGATCCGACCACGGCGCGGCTGCGGCGCCGGGTGACCAGCGTCCGCGTCCTGAGCCGTCACGAGCTGGCGCAGATCCACCGTCCTCTCACGGGCTTCCTCGTATCATCGACCAACCTGCGGCGGTTCCCTCGGCGCCGGCGTCCTTGACACCCCCCGGTGCGAGCCATACGCTCTCATCAGCTTTCCTCCCCGTGAATCCCAGGAGGTTCCAGGAACGACCATGGGTCTCAGAGAAGTCCTCAGCAAGATGAAAATCGTCGAGATCGAGCCGGAATCGGCTGGATCCGGCTCTCTGTCCTCGTCGGCTCCGGCCGCCGAAAGGGGGGTCCCCGGGCCGCCGACCGACATCCGGGAGCTGCTCGGCAGCATCCCGCCGCCGAAGGAGATCGACGAGGCGAGCCTCGCCGCCGCGGCCCCGGGCTCCGGAGGAGGGGAGGCCGGAAGCTCAGACGAGATCCCGGAATTCTCCGCGGTCTTCAGCGCCGCCGGGATCGGCGATCCGCCGCACGGCTATACGGCGTACAAGGTGCTGGAGATCCTCTCCTCGCCGGAGTTCGCCAACCTCGATTCCAAGGCCAAGGCGGCGGCGCTCTCCGGCTTCCTCAAAATGAATCCGACGGGGCCGGTGCCGATCGCCGACGTCGTGCAGGACGCGGTGCGGCGCGACCAGGCGCTCGACAAGTTCGAGGACTTCCTGCGCACCAAGCTCAAGGCGCGCACCGAGCAGATCGAGCAGGAGAACCGCGACCTCCAGGCCGAGATCGACGCCCTCGCCATGCGCAACCGGGAGAAGATGGAGGCCAACCGGCGCGCCCTCGCCGAGGAGGAGGGGCGCTTCGCGCGCTGGCAGATCACCAAGCGGATCGAGGAGCGCAAGCTCTTCGACGCGGTGTCCCCGTTCGTCGAGACGAACCCGATCTCGACCGGCGAGGCGAAGGCGCCGGCGCCGCCGCCGCCGCAGGAGCCGCAGGAAAACCAGGCCTAGACGTCCCGCTCCGAGGAGAGTGCCATGTTCCAACGTCTGATACGCGTCTTCAAGTCTTGGGTGGGCTTCTTCATCTCCTTCGCCGAGGATCCGGAGGTCATGCTCCAGGAGTCCATCGAGGAGATGCGCAACACCCTGCCCAAGCTGAACCAGATCCTCGTCACCACCCGCGCCACGGTCATCCGCCTGGAGCAGGAGAGGGAAGAGCTGCAGCGCAAGGAGAAGCAGCTCGTCTCTTCGATCAAGGCGGCCCTCAACGAGGGGAGCCCCGAGGCGCGGCGCATCGCCGAGGACGACGCCGCCACGCTGCAGCAGGTGCGGCAGGAGCTGACGGCCACCGAGGAGCAGCTCATGGCCGCCAGCAACGCCTTCAGCAACGCCCAGATCACAGTCGAGGACATCAAGACCAAGCTGCGCGCCAAGATCGAGCAGTCGCGCAGGGCGATCCAGGAGTCGAAGAAGGCGGCGGTCCTCAAGAGCGCCGCGAGCGCGCTCACCGAGCTGGACACCTACGGCACCGCCTCCACGTCCGACAAGTACCTGGAGGAGATCAAGCAGCGGGTCGCCGAGGGCAAGGCCGCGGTTGAGGTCGCCACCGGCGGGCTCGACGTCGAGCGGATCAAGACCGAGCGCAAGGCGCGCCAGCTCCAGGCCCAGAGCATCCTCTCGGAGTTCGAGGTGGAGATGGGCATCAAGAAGCCGGACGCGGTCAAGGAGGCCGCCCCCTTCCCGAGCGGCACGGCGCAGGCCACACCCCAGAAGCTGCCCGAGGCGCATTGAGAAGCATGTCTGGATCTGCCTTTCTCCTCCTCTCCCGTTCGCGGGAGAGGGGGCCGGGGGGTGAGGGCTCATCATGACGGTCGCCAGCATCTCCCCGGCCCCCTTCCTGGAGTCGCTGCCGCCCTGGGCGGCGGAGCTCGCCCGTTCGATCCGCGCCAAGCGGGCGAACACGTTCGTGATCCACGGCGTGCCCGCCGACCTGGTGCCGGTCCGCGGCTCCTCGGGGCTGCGCTTCCTGTCGCTGGACGAGTTCCTCGTCGGCAACCTGCTCTCCGGCTGGGCCTCGATCCTCACCTACAACCGGGCCGAGGGGCTGGGCTTCGCCTCGCCCGCGGCGCGCTCCCACTTCCAGGAGCGGCTGCGCAGCTACGACTCGGTCCACGGCACGACCTGGGCGGACGCCCTGCCGCGCGACGCGCCGAACTGCTTCGCGCTGCTCGACTCGTACTTCCGGCATTGCACGGCGCTGTCGCCGGCCCGGCCGGTGGTGCTGCTCCTCCCCTTCGCCGAGACGATCGTGCCGGCGGGCGACGCCAGCTACCGCACGCCCGAGGACCGCACGGTCCTGGTCTATTTGCGCAAGTGGTCGCAGGACCCGGTGCTGCTGGCCAAGAACATCGTCATCGTCCTGGTGACCGAGAGCCTGGCCGAGCTCGATCCCAAGCTGCTGCGCGCGCACGCCACGCAGGAGATCGAGATCGTCCGCCCCGACCAGGGCGAGCGCCTCGTCTACCTGGAGGCCGTGCGCCCGCCCGACTGGTACGCCAGGATGTCGGAGCTGCCGCCGGTGCGCCTCGCCGAGCTGACCGCCGGCATGACCCGCGTACAGCTCGGGCAGATCCTCGACGGCGCCGACGCCGAAGGCAAGCCGCTGACGCGGGAGATCGTGCGCCGGATCAAGAAGGAGGTCATCGAGACCGAAGGCCTGGGGCTCCTCGAATACGTCGAGCCCAAGTACGACCTGTCCATGGTCGCCGGCATGCCCGCGGTCAAGGACCGCCTGCGCCGCGCCGCGCGGGCCATCGCGCGCGGCAATCCGGCCGCGGTGCCCATGGGCTACCTGGTCTGCGGCCCGGTGGGGAGCGCCAAGACCTTCCTGGTCGAGTGCTTCTCCAACGAGATCGGCTTCCCCTGCGTCAAGCTCAAGAACTTCCGCTCCATGTGGGTCGGCTCGACCGAGTCCAATCTGGAGCGCATCCTCAAGATCCTCGCCTCGCTCACCCCGGTGGGCGTGGTCGTGGACGAGGCCGACACCGCGCTCGGCAACCGCGAGCAGCAGGGGGACTCCGGCACGCAGAGCCGCGTCTTCGGGCAGATCGCCTCGTTCATGGGCGACACGCGCAACCGCGGCAAGATCCTCTGGTTCCTGATCACGGCGCGGCCCGACCTGTTGCCGATCGACCTCAAGCGGCAGGGGCGCGCCGAGGAGCACATCCCGCTCTTCTATCCGGAGACGGTGCAGGAGTACGACGAGATCTACGCCGTGATGCTCAAGAAGCTGGGGATCCGGACCTCGGTCGCGAAGCTCTCGGAGATCGCGACCGAGGACCAGTTCCTCGGCCTGTCGGGCTCGGACCTGGAGGCCGTGCTGGTGCGCGCCGTGCTGGAGGCCGAGGCCGCAGAGTCCTCCGAAGTGACCGCCGACCACCTCAAGAAGGCCATCGCCGACTTCATCCCCTCGGCCAACACCCGCGAGCGCGAGATGCAGATCCTCTGCGCCATCCTGGAATGCACCAGCCGCGAGCTGCTCCCCGAGCGCTACCGCACCCTCGACCGCGGCGAGGTCCAGGCGCGGATCAGCGAGATCAAGAGAGAGCTGCGGCTGGCGTGAAAGACCCTCACCCCCCTGGCCCCCTCTCCCACCCGCACTCCCAGTCCCCCGGGAGAGGGGGCCAGGGGGGTGAGGGTTCCCTCAGGCCCGGACCCGCTTGACCACCACGATCGTGGTGTCGTCCGGCGGCTCCTCGGAGCCGAGGTGGCGCCGCCAGTCGGCGAGCAGGACGTCCAGGATCCTCTCCGCCGACGACCCGTGCGCGCCGCGCAGGATCTCTTGCGGCCGGTCGAAGCCGTACGGGGTCTCGCTCCAGTCGTTCGTCTCGATCAGGCCGTCCGAGCAGAAGACGAGGGAGGCGCCCGGCACCAGGCGGATCTCGAGGTCCTGGTACTGGCGCTGCGGACCCTGACCCAGGGGGAGGCCCGGCAGGACGATCTCCGACACGTGCCCGTCCACCATCAGGAACGGGAAGGGGTGACCGGCGTTGCTCAGCAGGGCCTCGCCGGTCGCGGGATCGAGCCGCAGCAGGGCCAGGCTGGCGAAGTTGCGCGGCGAGCCGCCGCGCCGGATCACCCGGTCGACCCGGTGCAGCACCTCGGACGGAGTGCGGCCGGGGGTGATCAGGCTGGTGAGGGCGGCCGTGGTCATCGCCTGCACGATGGCGCAGGAGTAGCCGTGGCCGGCCACGTCGCCGGCGGCGATCCACAGCTTCCCCTCGTCGTCCTGGAGGAAGTCGTAGAGGTCACCTCCCGCCTCGGTGGCGAGAATCGAGCGCGCCGCGATCTGCCATCCCGGGAGATCGGGCAGCGTCTCGGGGAGCAGCCCCTCCTGCATGCGCGCCAGCAGGTCCATCTCGTACTTGAGCCGGCGCTCCTCCTCCAGCCGGCGCATGAACGCGGGCGGCTTGAGCCGCTCGGCTTCGACCTCGTGCGAGCGCTGGAGCCCCACGAGGCCGAGGAGGAAGAGGGCCGCTGCGGCGCCGGCCGTGGCGGCGAACGTGCCGGGCAGCCAGTCGGCATGGAGGCCGGAGAAGACGGCCGCCGGAAGCAGGAAGGCGGAGATGGCGGCGGTGAGCAGGGCGGTGAGGCCGTAGCGCCGGCAGAAGACGACGAGCACGGCGAAGATGAGGAAGTTTGCGGCGACCTCGAACGGCCAGGGCTGCAAGCGCAGCGGCGGAAGCACGAGCGCGCCGGCCAGGGCCGCCACCCACGGAATCCAGCGGACGGGCACCACCCGCCGCGCCAGCGCCAGGAGCATGACGGCGGTGGCGGCGAGCCCGACTCCGGCGTTGAAGGGATTCCGCCCCATGGAAACCGGGAGGAAGACGCTGAGCTCCAGTGGCTGGAGGGCCGGAACCGCCATGGCCAGCGCCCGCAACGACAGAGCCAGCCCGGCGACAGCGGCTCCGACGGCGAGCCCGGCGATCAGCGCTCTTCCGGCCCGCGGCCCCAGCCGGCCCACGCGCAGCGAGTCGAGGCTGGTGGTGAAGCTCGAATCCGTAGCCCGTAGGAACGACTCGCTCGCCGACCAGAACAGGAAGACCCAGAGCGTGCGCCCGAACGGACCCAGGAGAGGGAGCACCGACCCCTCTTCCGAGACCCGCAGGAGGCTCGCCGGCAGCGTGAGGAGAAGGGTGATGCCGGCCAGGATCGCGCCGTTGACGAGATCGATGCGCCGGCGCGAGAGCAGGACGATGAACAGCACCGCGACGCCCAGGAGACGGAGCGTCGGCGCGATGCCCTGGATATAGGGGGTGAAGAGCGACAAGGCGCGGAGGCTGGAGGCGCTGACCTCCGGGTCGCCGGGCCGGCGGTCCGCGAAAACGCTGCCCGCGTACCCCGCGATCCCGGTCATGTGCTGCGCCGGCGAGGCGTCGCGGACGGAAGCGAACAGCGCCTGCTGAGCGACGAAGGCCCCCCGCACGGGCTCGTCCAGGGTCTCGCCCGGAGCGATGAGCTGATCCATCACAGACTTCACCAGCTCTTCGGAAGCCGCAGGCTCGGCCGCGGGGATGAACAGCTCAGGCGTCGACAGCATCCACCGGACCGCCCTCGGCTGACCCTCGCGCGAGAACCGGACGGCCAGGTTCTTGACCGGGCGTCCGGGCAGGTATCCCCGGTGCGTGACCTCGACGCGCAGGCCCCGGCACAGCGATCGGACCGTCTCCGAACGCGCCAGGCCTCGCATCTCGCAAGGGATCCACTCGTCGAAGAAGCCATCGTTCAGCTTCACCCGGGGTTCCCCGGGCATCAGCTTGATGCCGATCCGGGAAGCGGTCTCGCGATAGCGTTCGACGAAGAGGCGCTCGTCCGGCAGATCGCCGGGTTGCCATTCCGGGATCCACTGCCGGGCCAGGGCCAGCCCAGCCATGAAGAAGAGGGCGCCCAGGCCGAGGGCGATCAGCAGACGGGTTCTCTCGGATCGGGTCTCTTTCATGGTCGCCGCTCGGGCAGTACCTAGATACGGTATTCCATTCCGCGGGTTTTCGGGCGGTTTGCTAGAATGCCGCGTCCGGTCGAAAAAACGCAGAACGATCCTGAAAGCCTTGAAGAAGATGACAGATATTCTCCACCCGCTCCGTAAGACCGCGCTCGCCCTGGCGGCGCTCCTCGTTCTCGCCCTCCCTCTCCCTGCGCAGGAAGGGGGCCAGAAGCTCATCGTCCTCGGTTTTGATGGCGCAGACGCCAAGCTGACCCAGAAATGGATGGACGAGGGGAAGCTCCCCAACCTGGCCAGGCTGCGCGGCCAGGGGACCTTCTCGCCGCTGCGCTCGACCATCCCGTCGCAGACGCCGGTCTCCTGGTCCACCTTCGCGACCGGTCTGAACCCCGGCCGCCACGGCGTCTTCGACTTCCTGAAGCGGGACGTCAAGACCTACACGCCGAGCTTCGCCGCGTTCGACCAGGGCAAGGAGCCCTTCCTCTGGGGGACGAAGACGCCCTGGATCGTCGGGCTGATCGCGGCGGCCGTCGTGCTCCTCCTCTTCTTCCTGGCGCTCAAGCTGTTCAAGGTGCGCACGGTGATCGCCGCCGCGGTCGCCGTGACGCTGGCGCTCGCCGCCGGCGGCGGCGCGGGCGTCGCAGCCGACCGCCTGCTCCCCAAGGAGCGGCCGGTCGCCAAGAACCGCCAGCAGGGGGACACCTTCTGGGCGCTGCTCGGCCAGTCGGGCAAGCGGGTGCGGGTCCTGCGTATCCCGGTCACCTTCCCGCCGGTCGCCTACGAGCACGGCGAGCTGCTGACCGGCCTCGGCACGCCGGACCTCTCCGGACGCATCGGCAAGCCCTTCTACTTCACCTCCGAGCTGTTCTTCACTCCCAAGGGAGGAGGCGACTTCTCGGTCGAGGTCGTCGAGCTGGTCGACAACAAGGGGGAGATCGAGACCGAGATCCAGGGGCCGCCGAACGAGCTGTTCCCGGACCAGAGCGACTACATCAAGATCCCGATGAAGCTGGTCGTGCCCGAGGACCGCGGCTCGTTGCGCATCCAGGTGTCGGGCCAGGACCTCAGCCTGAAGCCGGGGGAGTGGAGCGACTGGGTCACCTTCACCTTCCCGTTCAACCAGCTCATCAAGCTGCAGGGGATCGGCAAGTTCCGCCTGCTCTCCGTGGAGCCCGAGGTGCGGCTCTACCTGTCGCCGATCCAGTTCGATCCCGAGAAGCTGCCGCCCGGCTTCGACATCACCACCCCGGCGGGCTTCGTGGACAAGATGACCGACCGGTTCGGCCGCTTCAAGACCATCGGCTGGATGATCGACACCTGGTCGATCTCCAACGGCACGACCGACGAGAACGTCTTCCTGGAAGACGTGCGCATGACGATCGCGAAGGACAAGGAGATCCTCGACAGCTCCCTGGCCGACGGCGAGTGGGACGTGCTGGTCCACTACTTCGAGTTCACCGACCGGGTGCAGCACATGATGTTCCGCTACTTCGATCCCAAGCACCCGCTCAACACGCCCGAGGGCGCGGCCAAGTGGGGCGGCGAGATCCTGAAGTCGTACCAGCAGATGGACGCCATCGTCGGCGACGTGATGCGGAAGATGCCGGCGGGGACCCGGCTGATGGTGGTCTCCGACCACGGCTTCGCCTCGTTCCGGCGCGGCATGAACTACAACACCTGGCTGGCCAAGAACGGCTTCATGACGCTGACCGGCGAGGACGCCGGCCGGAAGAACCTGGAGGACCTGTTCGACCAGGGCGACTTCTTCACCAACGTCGACTGGTCGAAGACCAGGGCCTATGCGCTCGGCCTCGGGCAGATCTACATCAACCTCGAAGGGCGCGAGGCCAAGGGGATCGTCAAGCCGGGCGAGGAGTACCGGCAGGTGGCCGCCGCGATCAAGCAGGGTCTCGAGGCGTTCGTGGACGAGGAGACCGGCGAGCGTCCGGTGGCCCACGTCTTCACCCGCGACGAGGCCTACGGCACCTACGACCCCGAGCTGATCCCGGACCTGATCCCGTCGAACAGCGAGGGCTACCGAGTCGGCTGGCAGGACAGCCTGGGCGGCATCGCCAAGACGATCGTGGAGCCGAACACCGAGATCTGGAGCGGCGACCACTGCTCGGTCTATCCGCCGCTCGTCGAGGGCATCCTCTTCGCCAACTTCAAGCTGACCGAAGGCGGCGCCTACATGGGCGACGTCATGCCGACGATCCTCGATCTTTATGGGGTGAAACCGACCGCGAAGCTGGATGGCCGGAGCCTGGTGGCGAAGTAGGCCCTCACCCCCTGGCCCCCTCTCCCGTCCGCCGGGAGAGGGGGAAAAGCTCGGAAAATTCAGAATGGTTGGGTGGCGCCCCTCTCCCGTTGACGGGAGAGGGGGCGGGGGTGAGGGTCCGGGAGGGGGGCCTATCTCCCCGGCCGCTGCCGCCCCAGCGCCGCCTCGGCCTTGTCGCGCTCATGGCGGGAGTTGATCGACTTGGCGACGTCGAGGTAGGCGTCCCGGGCCGCGCCCGTGAGGGTGTGCTTCTCGGCGAGCTCGACGAGCACCGTGGCCCGCTCGTAGTCGGATTCAACCCCCCGGATCACGCGCAGCACCGCGACCAAGGCCTCCTGGGAGAGGTCCGTCCTCTGGATCAGCGGTGAGAGGGTCTGCCGGCGCTCGTAGCCGGAGGCGATCGTATTCACCGCCTCGACGTAGGCGCGCTGGATCGCGGCATCGCCGAGAGCGGTCTTCCCGGCGACCGCGGCGAGCACCTGGCGCAGCTCGTAGTCGGATTCGATCCCGCGGGTGGCCCGGAGCACCGCGGCGAGGTTTTGGGAGGAGAGCCGGCCCTTCTCGATCAGCGCGACCAGGGTGGTGCGCTGCTCGTAGTCGGAGTCGAGGGACGCCGCCGCCTCGGCGAACGCCAGGGTGAGAGGCTCGGTCATCGCCTGATGCTCGGCCACGGCCGTGAGCACCTGGCGCAGCTCGTAATCCGACTCGACCTCCCGGCCCGCCTGCCGGATGGCGCGCTCGACCGTGCCCGGCGGCAGGTCGCGGCGCTCCAAGAGCTCTCCGAAGTAGATCCGCTTCACGTAGTCGCTCGGGAGCTGCGAGATCTCGGCGAAGACCCCTTCTGGCCCCTGGCGCTTCAGGAAATAGGCGACCCGCTGGTCCGCGGCGTAGCCGGTGCCGCGCACGAATTCGAGGAGCATGGCCTGGAGCCACTTGCGCCCCTCGGCGTCGAAGGCCCGCTCCCTGCCGTTGACCTTCCATTTGTAAACGGGCCGGCCGTCGCTCCCCGGCTCGACGTCGAGCCGCCGCTCGACGCCGTTCTCCTCCTCGATCCGCATCTCGGCGCCGGGGGAGAGGCTGGCGATGCCCGTCCAGTCCTCGGTGAGCGTGACCTTGCCCTCCGTCCGGATGCGGAGCTTGTGGTCGTCCTCCGAGATCTGGAAGGTCTGGGTGCCGTCGTCCGAGCCGACGTTGATGGATACGGACTGCTGCTTGGATTTTGACTTCGGAGCGGGCTTCGCGCCGGGCGGAGCCGCATCCACAACCGGGGTGAGGACCGCCAGGGGGACCACCAGGCAGGCGGCGGCGAGCCACGCGGGGAAGGCGAGGAGGCCCGGGACGCTCCGGCGGTTGCGCTCGGCGTCGAGCACCGCGAGGAGCCTCCCCGTCAGCTCCGACGGGCGGGCCATGGCGAGGCCGGCCGGCGCGACAGCCCGGACGGCGCGCAACGACCGCGCGATGTCCACCAGCTCTCCGGCGTAGTCGCTGGCCCGGGTCCCGGCCGTGATCACCCGGTCGTCGCACGCGTGCTCGCTCTCCAGCCGCAGCTTGCGGGCCGCGATCCAGGCCAGCGGATTGAGCCAGTGGAGGGCGCGGGCCACCTCGGCGGCGAGCTGCGTCAGGTAGTCCCCCCGGGCCACGTGGGCGAGCTCGTGGAGCAGGACCGTCCGGCGCCGCGGCTCCGGCCAGGCTTCGGCGCTGGCCGGCAGCAGCACCGCGGGCCGGCGCCAGCCCCAGGTCATGGGCATGGCCTTCTCGCCCCCGGCGAACAGCTCGACCGGCCGGCGGATACCCAGCTCCGCGCACACGCAGTCGAGGAGCCCGGTCCAGGCCTCGTCCGCGATCGGCCGCGCGTGCCGGCGCTGCCACCGCACGCGGGCCAGGGCGACGCCGAGGGAGCCGAGCATCGAGAGAGCGCCCGCGAGCCAGATTCCGAACGCCGCCTGCTTCCAGGAGATCGTCCATCCAGCCGTCTCCTCTACGGCGGGAGAGGGCAGGGCCGGCGAGGGTACGTTGAAAGAGGCCGTGGACACCGGGAGAGGAGATGGCTCCCGCGGCGCCGGCGCCGGCGAGGCGGCCGGCTGGGATCTCTCCACCAGCAGCGGCAGCGAGACTCTCCAGGCCGGGAGCACAGCCGCGAGCGCCGGCAGAGCGAGCAGCCCGGCGATCGCAAGCCGCCAGACCAGGTGCCGGGCGGCGGCGGAGGCTTGCCGCAGCATCAGGACGGCCGCTCCCGCGGCGAGGCAGAGAAGGAGCCCCTTGAGCGAGGCGTCGAGGAGCGCCGCGAGCCACAGGTCGAGCATCACCTTTCTCCTTTCTTGGCTTCCTGGATCAGGGCGGAGAGGCGGTCGAGCTCCTCGTCGGTCATCTCTCCGGCCGACCGGTCGAGGAGGGCCATGACCGCCTTTTCCGCCGAGCCGTCGAAGAACGTCCGCACCAGCCGGTCGAGCGCGGACTCGCGCGCCTCGTCGCGCGGCACGGTGGCGAGGTAGAGGTACCGCGGGCCGTCCTGCCGGTGCTGGAGAAGGCCTTTGGCCTCCAGCTTGCCGAGCATGGCCCGCACCGCCGAATAACCCGGAGGGTCCGGCAGCTCGGCGATCACGTCCGACACGGTGGCGCTCCCCAGCCGGTAGACCGCCTCCATGATCTGCCGCTCGCGGCGGCTCAGGTCGAGAGGGGATCGTTCGTGCTGCATACGTAGCATGATGCTACGAAAGTAGCATCGACTCGAACGGGCGTCAAGCTAGCCGGTCGTTACTGCTCCTCCGGCGGTTCCATCTGCGCCATGTCGCACTCGGTGCTGATGTGGGGGATGACCCGAGGCCCCAGTCTCGCTTGCGTGAAGGGGGGGAGGTCCTTCCAGGCATTCCCAAGCTTGTCCTCGAATTTATCCAGGTCCTGTTCACACAACCCGGTGCTGCCACGGTCGAGACGGAACGTGTGCCGGCGCACAGGCCGTTTGACGATCTCCTTTCCCAACAGATTGTAAAACGACAGGAAATGGTGCTCGGGATGGGGATACTCCGGCTTCGGGACATAGGGACTCTGCCAGTTGCCCACGAGGAGCGTGATTCTTCCATTCTTCGGTGTAAGAACCGCACAGGCCTTGCGAGTGCTCCTCGGCAGATCCCAGGACTCGAGACTGATCTCGTTCGCTTCGATCTCGAACTCAACGCGGGCCGCATCGGCGACGGCCTGATGGAAGTCGCTGGCCGGCGCGCCGGACGCCCAGAATTTGA
This sequence comes from Thermoanaerobaculia bacterium, assembly GCA_036380715.1. GTDB lineage: Bacteria > Acidobacteriota > Thermoanaerobaculia > Multivoradales > UBA5704 > UBA5704. The sequence goes on from DASVEF010000255.1 coordinate 15,189, forward strand.
ACATCTCCAGTTGTGAGAACTCGTTATGGAGGAGGTGACAGGCGATCACGTCACCTCCCTGGATGCGGAACCGAGCGCTGATCGGGCAAGCGTCCGCCTCGCGCAGACAGTTCTCTTTGACCTCTCCTGCGCCGGCCGTGAGGAGGCTCACGCTGGGAATCCACGACAGATCTCGGCTCGCCAGGTCCGTCTCAGGGAGCCTGACCGGCCTCCCCAGCAGCGTGGGGCGGCCGCTCCGTACGAGGTTCACTCCCGTGACTCCGCCCGCGAACTGCAGGTGCTCCTTGTAGAGCCACCAGCGCAGTGGGAAATCGTCCTTGCTTCCCATGAGAACCAGGGGGTGCGGCAAGGGAGGGCGGGCCTTTTCAGCCATCTCGATGATGTGCTGAGGCGCGCGCTCGCAGTCCCCCGTGCACTCCCCCTTGAGCAGCCATACGCGGGCGGCGTGCTCCGGCACGGTGTGCTGGTCGTGCGGGCCCTGGACAGCGGGCGGGTCTGCGAGCAACGCGAACATCTCAACCGGCGGCTGCTGGTCCGGGGCGAGGGCGATCAACCCCCAGAAGATCACTTCCACGGTGACACCCATGGCTTCTCCTTACCGGAATGTCGGGGCGGCAGGAGCCGCGCCGTAGAGTTGGAGCATCGTGCAGCGGAGGACTTCGCGCGGCGCGTCAGCCCTTCCAGAGAGGCATTCGAGCTGCGCGTTGCGGAGAGCGGCGGCCGGTTCCTCGCCGGCGGCGATCCGCCGGTGCAGGGCTGCGGAGAGCCGGGCCGCGGCGGCGTCGTCCACCCGGCGCAGGCTGGCGACCACCCTGGGAACGCCGCGGGAAAGCAGAGGCCAGACGAGGCCCGCGACCCCTTCACCCTGCGGGTTGCTTCCGGCCGACTGGCAGGCCGACAGGACGACGAGCCGCGTCGCTCCCGCCGGACGGCCCAGGAGCTCCCGGGCATAGAGGACTCCGGAGTCTCCGCCGTCGGGAGCCAGGGCGAGCTGGGACAGGAGAGGGCTGCCGGCACTGAGGATGCCATGCCCCGCGAAGTGGACGATCCCGTAGCGGCCGATCCCGTCCAGGAGCGCTCGCCGGGTCGCTTCACCGCCGCGGAGCACGCGGACCCGCGGGTAGGCCGCGGCCACCGCTCTGCTCTCCTCGCCGGCCGCGGAAAGCCTGGGCAGGCCCGGGAACAGAGACTGATCGAAGGCGGGATCGGCGACGACCAGGACCTCGGTATCCGCAAGCTCTGTTCCGGCGCTCCTCGCGGAGAGCCGGACGAGCGCGTTCAGACTCGGAGCGATGGCGAACGGCCACTGCTCGACGAGCAGACGGCCGCTCCTCGCATCGCGGAGAGCGCCGAACGGCACCTGGTCCAGCGGCTCCTCCGGCACGAAGACGATCCTCCGACCCGAAGCCAGGTCGCCGGCCACCGGCCGGATCACGGCGTCATAGAGCTGCTCCGCATCCTTGGCGCTCCCATGCCACAGCCTGCGGACCTGCTTTTCCAGGCGCGCTGCCGCGATCCTGGACTCTCGCAGGCGGATCGAGCCCTGATCCACGACCCAGATCAGCAGCTTCTCCGGGAGGACCTGGTAGCAGACGACCACGAGGCCGGGGGGGAGTTGGCGCTGCAACTCGCGGACAGGGTCCGGGCGGACGGGAGTGGACAGCGCGGAGAGCTCGGTGCCGGCCGGCGCCGGGAGGGCCAGGCTCCAATCGAGCAGCGTACGGGCGCGCGAGCGCTCGAGGACATTCAGAGCCTGTTCCGTTCGCCCTCTCTCCACCTGGAGAGCGACCATCTCGTCGTACACGGAGCCCCAGCGATTGAAGAACGCCAGCCGGTGCTCGGTGGCCGGAAGGCTGCCGCGTTCCTCTTCAATCCGCTCCATGGCATCCCAGAGATCGGCTTCCGCCTCGTCCGGCTTTCCCGCCGACGCGTAGGCGTGGGCCCGTTCCTGAAGGGCTCTGGAGGCGAGCAGATGCCGGCCGCTCCGCGAGTACAGTGTCAAGGCCTCGCTCAGAGAGTTGGCTGCGTCGCGAGGCCGGCCGGTCACCAGCGCCCGGCCTTGGAGGAGGAGGAGATCGGCGATCACGCTCTCCCGCACGTTGACATCCTCGATCCGGGAGGCCTGCGCGCGAGCCGCCCGCAGCTCTTCGAGAGCCTTCGCTGTGGCGCCGGTGCGGACCAGGAGGACCGCACGGTTGAGCAGTGCGGTGGCGGTCTGCAGGGGCTCTCCCGCGAGGTCCAGGGCTTCCGTCTGGAGGACGAGCGCCGCGTCCAGGTACCCTGACTCCGCGGCTGCCATGGCCGTCTCGGTGAGAGCGATGCGAAGGCGGGCCGGCTCGTTCCGGGAGGCCAACTCGCGCAACGCCAGGTGGCGATGCCGCCAGGCCGGGCCGGTGTCTCCGATCTCCTGATAGGCGCTGGCGAGAAGAGTATGGACGGCGGCCAGGTGGCCGCGCTCCCCGGCCCCTTCAAACCGCACCAGGGCGAGCCGGTACAGGTCCAGGGCTTCGGCAGGCCGCCCCTGAGCCATCCGGGTAGTCCCGAGCACCCAGAGGGTCCGCCCTACGAGCGCGTGGTACCTCGATCCGCTCCACCGCTCCAGCAGCTCCTGTGCCCGCCACTGGACCTCCGCGAAGTCGGAACGCTGATACGCGCAGCGCAAGAGGAGGAAACGCGCCCAGGCTGCCAGCGGGCAACGGACCTTCTCCAGGAGCCGCTGCGCCCGATCCAGGGGCGCTTCGGCTCTCGCGAAGCTCCGGGCTGTCACCCATCTGAGCCCCTCGGCGTACGCGTGCAATCCGGCGATGAGGTCCGCTCGCCGCTGCGGCTCCCCAGTCAGGGCCTGATCGATAGCCGCGATCGAGTCAGCGAGCATCGCCTCTCCGGAGGTCTCCCGGAGGGCGCGGCCGATGGATCGGGCCGAGGCCAGCGTCGCCCGGGCCTGATCCCTCCGGCCGCTCCGTTCCTGGTTCGCCCAGGCGATCAGAAGCTGTTCTTCCGCCAAGGTCCGGGCCTCCTGCCGGAACCGTCCCACGAGAGAGGCGACCGCCCCTCCGTCCTCCTGCTGCGCCGCGCTCTCGAGCCGGCTCCGCGCCTCCGGCCATAGGTCCTTCTCGGCGCGGTTCGTCAGGGCTGCCAACGCCGTCCGGGCCTCCTTCGCCCAATCGGACTCAGAATCTCGTTCCAGGTATTCATCCCAGGCCCGCGACGCTTGGCCGGACAGGTGCAGCCGTTGACGTGCCAGGGCACGGTTGAACAGGGCTTCCGGGCTCGCCGGGCTTCGCGCCACCGCCCTCTCGGCGCAATCCAAGGCTGCGATCAGATCGAGCGGCTGGTCCTGCGCCGACCCCCTTACCAGGAAGGCCGCCGCCAAGTCCGAGAGGACTCCGGGATCGCCGGGTTTCTCGGCCAGGGCCTGTTCCAGCGTGGCAATTGCGCGGTCTGGCTGGCCCGCAAGCAGAAGGAGAGCGGCCTGGCCTTGCCGGGCGCCGCGCACGTGCCCCCTCAACTCGGAGGCGATCCGCCTGGCGGGACGGCGCAGCATTTCGTGGACCTCCTGGGCGGTCGGGCGCGATCCAGGATCGAGAGGACCATGTGAAAAACCACACCAGAGGCGCGGCTCGATCCAGCGGCGGACGCTGACAGAGGCCGCCAGCGACAGGTGACCCGGCGTGCACACGTCGATGCGAGCCGAGCCTGGCGAGGGCGAATTCCGGCAGGCGATCAGGAGCAGACCGACGACGAAAGCCAGGAACAGGCCCAGACGACAGGCTGCTGCAGAAGATCGGATCAGCTCACCTCCGGCGATCTTTGGAAGGCTCGTCCGGATTCTGTCACAGGTACGGGCCCCCTCTCCCTGTGAACCAGTTCACAGCCGCCCAGTGGAGCGGCTAGCAGCGGCGCTCGCCGGAAGGGACTAGCCTTCTTCCATCGGACATACTTTTCCGGGAAGGAGACTGTCATGTACGAGCATCGTCGAATCCAGCAGTACCTCCCGTTGCTCGCCCTTATCTTCGCGGTCACGCTCTCCGCGTGCAGCGAGAAGCACCGTTCCCCGACCGAGCCCGACTTCGTCAGCGCGAGCACCTCCGGCGTGACCAGCGCCTCCGGCGCGGCGCGCGGCGGCAACGGAGGCGGCAATGGGAATGGCAACGGCGGGGGACGCAACCCGAGAGGCAATCCGGGAAGCGGGCTCACCCTGGAGATCCACCCCGACACGTGGAACACCAACTGGGAGCACAGCCAGGGCACGGTTTCGGCGCTGATCCGCGGCCAGGGGCTCGCCGACGTCGAGCTCTCCTCCATCCAACTCGTCGGTACCGATGCGGCCGCCGGCTCGGTCCCGGCGCTGCGCACGCAGCGCGCCGGCAATCACATCCGGGTCTTTTTCCGCCAGAGCGACGCCATCGAGACCCTGGACACTCCGCAGCGCGGCGAGGTTCACGAGGTGAAGATCGAGCTCATCGTAGACGACGAGGAGACGACCCTCACCGATCGGGTCCGTATCGTCGGTCCGGCCGGCGGCGGTGGCGGTGGTGGTGACGACGAAGAGGTGGACCTCTCGGTAGAGATCCAGCCGGATAGCTGGAACATGAACTGGGGCAACAGCGCCGGCACGGTGAGCGCGCTGATCCGCGGCACCGGTCTCGACGAGGTCGACCTGCGATCGATCGGGCTGGAGGGCACCGATGCGGGCGCCGCGCCGGTCCCGGCACTGCGGGCGCAGCGCGCCGGCAACCACATCCGGGCGTTCTTCGACAAGGGCGACGCCTTCGACACACTCGACACGCCGCGGCCGGGCGAGACGCACCGGATCATCATCCGCCTGTCGGCCGGGGAAGACGACGAAGAGATCGAGCTGACCGACCGCATCCGCGTCGTCGGTCCTTCCCGCTGACCCTCACCCCATCCCCTCTCCCGGTCACCGGGAGAGGGGCGCCCCCACCCTAGGCCTTTCGCAACAACGCCGAGACCCGGCGGGTCGCCATGCTCTCCGGCGGCTCGCCCCAGCGGTTAATCGAAGTTTCGCGGTCGGCTCCCGCGGCGAGCAGGGCCTCGACCACGGCGAGGTAGTCATCGTCCGCGTTCCGGCAGTGGGAGGAGCCGTGGCCGGCCCAGCCGAGCGGTGAGCTGCCGAACTGGCGGTCGCGGACGTTCACCGGCGCTCCCAGCTCCAGGAGCAGGCGCACCATGGCCACGTTGCCGCGCCAAGCGGCGTGGTGCAGCGGCGTGCCCCCCCACGGTCCTTCCCAGTCCAGGCCGAAACCCAGCTCGGCCATGAGCCGGACGCTCGCCTCCCGCCCCTCCTCGACGGCCAGGAGGAGTGCCTGCCGGTCCTCCGGAGTCAGCTCGGCCGGCAGCCCCGGATGGCGCGCGAGCAGGGTCCGCGCCGCGGCCGCGTCGGCGCGCAGGCAGGCGCCGAGCAACTCGTCCACCGGGGTGGCCTTGCCGGGATCCGCGCCGCGCTGGCGCAGGAGGTCCGCGACCGCGGCGTTGTCCGCGCGGACGGCGAGCCCATAGGCCGTACGGCCGTCGGCGCGCGGCTTGTCGACCTCCGCTCCATGCGCGAGCAGGAGCTCCACGATGGCCGGTGCCCGGCCGAACGCGGCGACGCGGTGGAGCGGCGTCTCGTCCGTAGGACGGCTGGTCACATTGGGGTCCGCGCCGTGCTCCAGCAGCCAGCGCATCCCCTCCGTGGCCGTGGGGCAGTTGCGGTCGGCTTCCTTGTATCCGGCCAGGAAGTACAGCGGCGTGTTTCCCCAATGAGGGTGCGCGCCGCTGATCTCCGCTCCGTGCGCGAGCAGCAGCTCCAGGCACTCGCAGTGGTTCAGCTCGGCCGCGTGGTAGACCGACTCGCCGTCGTTCGGATCGGCGCCGCGTTCGAGCAGTAGCCGCACGACCGGCACGTTGCCGCTCACGCAGGCGAAGTACAGCGCGGGCAGCTTGCCCTCTCCCTCGGGACCCTTCCAGACCATGTGGCTGTTCGGATCGGCGCCGCGTTCGAGCAGCAGCTCGGCGCACCGCAGGATGCCCCGCGCCCGCTCCGGGCTGCCGGCGTGGAGAGGCGACGAGCTGGCGTAGAGCAGGGGAGCCCAGCCGTCCGGCTCGTGCCGGGCGATCGCGAGCTGCGGATCGGCGGCGAGCGCCTTTTCCACGAAATCCGCCTCTCCCGCGCAACAGGCGGCGAAGAGATGGGCGCGGGCGATGCCGGGGTGCCGTTCGAGCAGCCGCTCCGCACCGGCCGCATCCCGGTCGCGGACCGCAGCCAGGAGCTGCTCGGCCTGGGGCTCCAGAGACTGCGAGTCGGGATTCGAGGGGAGCTTTTCGGTGTCCACAGCCAGAGTGACATGGAGTCAGCTTCAGCGGCTCAGCCCAGGTGGGATCGTTCCTTCCCGCGGACGGGGTGCGCCCTGTGCGCGAGAGTGATTATAGCCGGCTTCCGGTACACTTTTCGCGTCCATCAGGAGGTGGCCCCTATGTCAACATCAACCTGGACGAGAAACGCCGGACTCCTTCTGCTCGTCTTCCTCGCCTTCGCCTCTCACCCTGCCGGAGGAGCGGACCGTCCTCCGATCGATCTCGCGGGCACTCGGGTCATCGACCTGACCCACTCCTTCGACGAGAAGACGATCTACTGGCCGACCGCGCCGACGACCTTCAAGCTCGACCGCCTCTCCTATGGCAAGACCGAGGCCGGCTTCTTCTACGCCGCCAACGCCTTCTGCACGCCGGAGCACGGCGGCACCCACCTCGACGCTCCGATCCACTTCGCGGAAGGGAAGCGCACGGCCGACCAGATCCCGGTCGAGCAGCTCATCGGCCCGGCCGCGGTGATCGACGTCGCCGCGAAGGCGGCGGCCGATCCCGACTACCGCCTGACGCCGGCGGACGTGAAGGCGTGGGAAGAGCGGCACGGCCCCGTGACGCAGGGCGCCATCGTCCTGCTGCGCACCGGCTGGGGCAAGCGTTGGCCGGACCGCAAGCGCTACCTGGGAGACGACAAGCCGGGCGACGCCTCGAACCTTCACTTCCCCTCCTACGGCGCCGAAGCCGCCCGCTACCTGATCGAGAAGCGCAAGGTCAAGGCCCTCGGCGTTGACACCGCGAGCATCGACCACGGCCCCTCGAAAGACTTCATCGTCCACCAGATCGCCGGCGGCGTCAACGTCCCCGGCTTGGAGAACGTGGCGAACCTGGAAGATCTGCCGGAGACGGGCGCCTGGGTCATCGCCCTGCCCATGAAGATCGCGGGAGGATCGGGAGGGCCGGTGCGGATCGTGGCGCTGGTGCCCGCGAGGCCATAGTCCGAACAGCGTGAGCCTGTCCGTAGAGCGCTTATGCAGAAGCACGTCTTCATCAGCTACTCCTCCAAGGATGCCGCCTCGGCGAAGGGGATCTGCGAATCCCTCGAGAGGCAAGGCATCGCCTGCTGGATCGCACCCCGGGACGTTGCTCCAGGGCACGATTACGATGAGGAGATCATCGATGCGATCGATGCCACGAGCGCGCTGTTGCTGATCTTGTCCGAACACTCCAACGAATCTGTCCATGTGAAGCACGAGGTAGAGCGGGCGGTGAGGACCGGAAAACCTATTTTCCCTGTCCGCATCCAGGATGTGCAGCCGTCGAAAAAGCTGGCGCTCCACATCTCCACGCGGCACTGGCTCGACGCCTGGGAACCCCCTCTCGAGCCGAAACTGGTCCAGCTTGCCGCAGGCGTACGGCGGCTTGCCAAGATTCCGGAAGATCCGCGTCAGGTCACGGCTGAGCAGTTGCCGCCAGCCTCCGCCGAAGCACCAGCGCCAATTCTACCGACGGCAGTCCCGGAATCGGCCGCTGTTCCTCCCACGACAGAGCCCATGGCAACGGAATCCAGGTCCGTAGAAGCCTCGACCTCTCCGCTTCCTCACGACCCCAGCGCTCGGGAGGCCGTGGAGCGGGCTCTCGGCGAGATCCAAATCAAAACCGGAGCCCATATGGGAGGCCTCTGGTTGAAGGATGAGAACTCCTCCGTCGTGTGGATGAAGCTGTACAGAGAGTGGCGGCAAAGAGCCGTATCGGAGTTGTGCAGTCTACTGACAGAGCCCGGACAGGACAGCGAGAGGCAACTCAAGGCCATCCTCCTTCTGAAGCAGGCGGTATTCACGCCGGAAGGCAGGCGGTCGATCTTGTTGATCCTGGACTCTGTTCATGAATTTGTCAGCGAGGCCGACCAGCGTGGGAAAGCGGCCCTGGAGTTGATCAGCGCGGCTCCCGTCCCGCCCAAGGTAAAATGGGAGCGGGTCTTTCCCCTTCTCGAGACCGCGCCCAAAGGCGCACGGCAAATGATTCTCATGGCCTTGCCCAGTATGACTCCTCCTGAGGAGAAGGCGCGTACGGGAGAAGCCATCCTCGACCTCTTCACCTTTGCGCCAACAGCAGACGGCAGCTATGAGGTCTCCGCAATCCGTGCTCTGGATTACCGTGCAGGCATACCAATGATCCGGGACCTGGTCACTTCTTCACCCTTGGGGAAGGCCGAGCTCTTGGCGGAGCTCCTGGCCAGATGGCGAGACAAGGACTCGGTTTCCTCCATCCGCGAGGCCATCGAAAACTGGCGTTACACGGCTCCCGACCTCGGAAGGCTGATCGAAAGCCTGCAGGAGTTGGATGGCCCTGCTTGCGCGTCCTACCTCGCCAAGATCCTTCTGGACGGCACGCCAGCCCTGCAATGGAACATGCTGGAGTACCACCGCCTCAAGGATTATCGCGATGACCCCTCCGTTCTCGAGGCCGTCAGAAAGGTGGAGGCTACAGCATCCGATCCTCGGATCAAGAAGCTCGCACAGGATTTCTTGAGCCAAGGAAAGAATCCAGGCGTCTGAGTCCGGCTCGACCTGATCCCCGGCGGACTCCCCCCCCGGCGATTCTCGCACTTGGCAAAACCCATCTAAGGCCGTACAGTAGCCACACCAATCTGGGCTGTCCGCATCCCGATCGCCGGCCTGTCCCGGCGATGTTCGCCGATTCTGCTGCGTCTTCAGGAAGTGTGGAGGAGGACGGATGGCGACGCGAAGAGATCTTCTCAAGCTCGGGCTCGTGGCGGGCGGCGCGGGCCTCCTGCATCCCGGCGGCGCCACGGCGCAGCACAGGGAGCTGATCAAGTTCCTCTGTCCGCCCGACGACCGGCCGCGGGAGCTCGACGACCAGCCGGCGAGCCCGCCGGCGCGGCCTTTCGTGGCCGAGCTGTTCGTGCCGCCGGTCATGCCGCCGGTGCCCAGCCTCGACCCGCCGCCCGACCCGCAGGCCCACCAACGCTATCAGGAGTTTCTGCCACAGAAGCTCTACGAGATCCACGAGACCGAATTCATCTGGCAGTACCATCCGGACCCGCCGTACGCGTCCGGCAGCTACTCGTGGGGTTTTCAGGCGGGGAACCTGCCGCCGAGCACGCCCGGCCCCACCTACCAGGCGCGCTACGGGGAGCCCGTCCTCGTGCGCCGGGTCAACAACCTGCCAACGGTGGGGCACGCCAACGTCTTCTGGGCGCTCCCTTCGACCACGAGCCACCTCCACAACGGCCACACGGCCTCGGAGAGCGACGGCAACCCCGTGGACTGGATCGACTCCGGCGAGTTCTGGGACCATCACTACGCCAATTTCCCCGCCGGGTTCAATCCCCTCGAGAAGCTCACCACGCTCTGGTATCACGATCACCGCCTCGACTTCACGGCGGCCAATGTGTACGCGGGCCTGGCCGGCTTCTATCTCCTTTTCGACGAGGACGACACCGGCGACGAGACCACGGGCTGGCGGCTCCCCAGCTTCCCGCAGTACGACATCCCCCTGCTCTTCCAGGACATCAAGTTCAAGGAGGCCGACGGCGGCGCGCAGGTCGTCTTCGACGCCTGGAACACGGACGGCATGCTGGGCGACCGCATGACGGTCAACCGGCGGATCACGCCATTCTTCCGCGTCGAGGCGCGCAAGTACCGCTTCCGTATGCTCAACGGCGGGCCCTCGCGTTTCTACGAGCTGTTCCTGCGCTCCGACCGCAAGGTGGACGGCACCGACACCCCGCCGTTCATCGCCATCACCGGCGACGGCAACTTCCTGCCGCAGCCGGTCGTCACCCAGAGCCTCTTCCTCGCCGTGGGGCAGCGGGCCGACGTCATCCTCGACTTCTCCCACTACAGGCCGGGCGACCATGTCTACCTCCACAACCTGCTCGCCCAGACGAACGGCGCCGGGCCTTCGGGAGCCCGGCTCGACTTCGCGGACCCGCAGAGCTTCCTCATGCGCTTCGACGTGGTGGAGGCCCGAGAGCCGGACCGCAGCCGGATCCCGGACTACTTCCGCCCTCTGCCGGCGGTTGATCTCAGCGAGGTCCGGAGATACCGGACCTGGACGTTCGACTACCAGGGCGGCCTGTGGACGATCAACAGCAGGGTCATGGATCCCAACCGCATCGACGCCGGCATTGATCAGAACAGCGCCGAAATCTGGACGTTCCGCAACGGCGGCCGCAACTGGTCGCACCCGATCCACAGCCATTTCGTGGAGTTCCTGCTGCTTGAGGTCAACGGCAGGCCGTACAAGCCCACTCAGATTACGGACATCGAAAACCGCGAGCTGACGTTGGTCGAGTACTTCCAACTGTCGCCGGAGCGGCGCAAGCCCATCCAGTCGTTCTTCGGCGGCAAGCGCAGGGATATCGCCGTCCTGCTCCCGGAAGACGAGGTCAAGGTCTACATGCGGTGGCCGGACTTCCTGGGCAAGTACGTCATGCACTGCCACAACGTGGTCCATGAGGACCACGCCATGATGATCCGTTGGGACATCGTCGAGCCGGGCAAAGGCTTCGATACGCCGCGGGACGTTCCAGCGGGGCCGCCGCACGTCGAGGAGCGGCCCGCCAGCCCGACGATCCAGGACAGCGGCGAGGGATCGAACGATGGAGGAGGGCCGGAGTCATGAAAGACCGCAGAGAGCTGATCACGGGAGGCGTGGGAGCGATCTCCGAGATCGCCCTCGGAGCGCCGGCCGAAGAGAGGTGCGTCCGTCCTGGCCGGGGGCCCAACGCCGACTATTTTCCCAACGTGGTGGTCCATACGCACCAGGGCCAACGGGCACTCTTCTACGACGACCTGCTGACCGGCCGGACCGTCCTGGTCCATTGCATGTCCATCGCGACCGAGCCCGTCTATCGCTCGGTCGAGAGGCTGGCTCGGGTGCAGCCGTTCCTGGGCGACCGCCGCGGCCGCGAGGTCTTCATCTACTCCCTGACCGTCGACCCCCAGCGCGACACGCCCCGGGCGCTGCGGGACTTCGCGGAGCGGATCGGGGTGCGGTCCGGATGGCTGTTCCTGACCGGCGCGCCGACGGACATGGAGCTGTTGCGGTCGCGGCTCTTCGTCCGCGGCGCGCCCCACCACCACAGCGCCGGACCCGGCGAGGACTGCTCCATGGGGCTCGCCCGCTACGGCAACGCCGCGGTCGGCCTGTGGGGCTCGGTCCCGGCGCAGGCGAACCCGGAGTGGATTGCCCGGCGGCTCGCCTGGGTCCAGCCGCGCGAGCGTCCGGCCGGGCCGCCCCGGCGCCGCGGCCCGGGTCCGCAAGGAGCACCGGCATGAACGTATCGAGCCGTTTCGCCAAACCTCTCAGGCTCGCCCTCGTCCTGGGGCTGGCCGGAGCCGCGCTGTCCCTCTCGCAGCCGTCGCCGCAGCCGGCTCCGGAATGGAATTACCTGCCCTGCCCCTATCCCGGCTCGCCGGGGTATCCGCCCCTCAAAGGCATCTGCCATCCGTATCCGCAGCCGCGGCCCAAGCCGTCGCAGCAGACCACGACCGGTTGCCCGGGCGACTGCTTCACTCAGGTGGCGACCGGCGAGGGCATTTATCCGCCCAGCAATCCGTTCAACTACAAGACCTTCCCTGGGACCAACTTCCTGCCCACGATCTACACCAACATGTTCGACGGCACCGGTGCCGAGATGCCCAATACCCTCCCGTCGACGCCTGACAACCCGTACAACCTGCACGACGGCGATCCGGTCATCTCGCAGATCAATCCGACCTCGCCCGAGGACGACCTGCGCAATCTGTTCAACATCGTCATCCACCGGGGCTCGGAAGAGGTCTCGGGCCCCGGCGAGGAGGCCAAGCGGGAGGCCGTGCGCGCCGCCATCCTGGCGGGGCTGGATATCCTGGAGGGCCGTCCCGTCGCGAACCGCGCCTACAGTGGCCTCCCCCTCCTTCACTACACCGGCCCGGAGAAGGTCAAGAAGGTGCAGCCGATCAAGGACGAGAGCGGAAACGTGATCGGTGGCAACGTCGACGTCCACCAGGTCTGGTTCGGGCAACGCATCGAGTCGGACACCGCCTTCCTCGACCTGAGCCAGGTCCAGGACGTCCCCTGGACGATCACCTACACCGTCGACATGCTGAACCGCGGCCGCGACGACTTCTCTCCGTTCGTCATGTATTTCGACAATCCGAGCCTCGTCCCGGCGGGCACGATGCCGCTGCCTCACGTCGGCATGGACCAATCGTTTTTCAACATGGACGAGGGGACGCGTACGGTCTTCCGGATCAAGATGACGCTCGGCAAGTACTACAACCTCGTCTACACCTGGGGCTGGAGGATGCACCCGCCGCGCGTCCAGGTCATGGAGAACGCCGCCAAGAAGATCAACTATGGGACCTCGCCGCCTCCCGTCTGCCCCGGGCAGTACCAGGGCCTGACGCTGCCGCAGGTCGAGCAGGCCGTGTTCTGCCCGTCCGGCGATACCGGTTGCACGTCCGTGCGCTGCAAGCCGGGGGAGCCGCGCGCCGGCGCGGACGGCAAGCCGACGCCGTGCGAGAACGCGATGCTTCACGCGATTGCCCAGATCGGCGAGCTGGCGCCCGAGAAGCGGATGTGGCGCGCCCTGCTCGACGCCCGCACGGCGGCCGACCGCGGAAACCTGCGGGACGCCGCCGAGATCGTGCGGACGCGGGCGCTGCCCGCCTACTTCGACTGGCTGGACCGCGACGCGCTGCCGGCCGGGGTCGAGCCCGATCCGCATTCGGACCTCACGATCGTCTACCTGAACAATACGATCTACGGCTGGCTCACGAGCGGGGCTTGGGGCCGCTGGGACGTGTGGGAGGAGCGGCCGAAGACGCTCAAAGTCACGGCCATAAACGGCGACAACTTCGTGCACTCGTACACGATCGCGGACTTCGGCGGCAACCGCGGTTGGGAAAACCAGTTCAAATCCTCGGTCAAATTCGCCGGCTCCGGCTGCTGGTTCACGTTCGGCCGCGCCCACTGGTCCATGCCGGTGGGAGGCCCGGCCAACGCGTACGTCTGCGTTCCGCAAGCGCAGAACGGCAAGCCCGGCCGCCAACGTCTCGAGGTCCAATTCAACTTCGATCCGTCGCGGCGGCTGCGGTTCTATCAGTTCGATCCGATGCACCATGACGTGGCGATCTTTTCGATTCATTAGCCGATCGGCCTGCCTTGCCGCCGCAGCGCTCTGCGCACCGGCGTTCGGCCAGCAGCCCTACGTCCGCTCGGTCGCCGAGCCCACGCCGCCGGACGTGGTCCTGGTGGACATGGATGGAACGAGAGCTCCGCTCCGCGCTGTGATCGACGAGCCGGGGCCGGTTTTCCTGCAATTCATCTTCACCACCTGCCCGACCGTCTGCCCGGCGCTCAGTGCGACGTTCGCCGCAACCCAGGGCCGCGCCGACGTCCGCTTGGTCTCGATCTCCATCGATCCGGAGCACGACACGCCGGAACGCCTGCGGGAGTACGCCCGCCGCTTTCAGGCCGGGCCGCGATGGCGGTTCCTGACCGGGAGGCTGGAGGACGTCGTCGCGGTGCAGAAGGCTTTCGAGGTCTACCGCAGCGACAAGATGCAGCACGAGCCTTCGACGTTCCTCCGCGCCGCGCCGGACGAACCATGGTTGCGGCTCACCGGACAGGTCGGCCCGGCGGACCTGATCGCCGAGCTCCAGCGGCTGATGGCCGCGGGGCCCGATCCGGAGCTGGGCCGGCGGATCTATCGGGAGGGGCTCGTGCCGTCGGGAGAGCCCTTGCGCGCCAGGCTTCCGGAAGACGTGGAGCTCGCCGGTCCGCACCTGGCCTGCTCGTCCTGCCACCGCCGCAGCGGGTTCGGGGCGAGCGAGGGAGGGACCTTGGTTCCGCCGGTGACCGGCCCGTTGCTCTTCGAGCCCCGGCGTCTGGAGCGGGCCGACCTTTTCCGCGAGCTCTACCAGGAGGTGCAGTCGAAGACCTATGAGGCCAGGGTGCGCGATCCGCGGTTGCGCCCGGCCTATACCGGCGCCAGCCTCGCCCACGCCGTCCGGGACGGCCTCGATCCCGCCGGACGGCAGCTCGACTCGTTGATGCCGCGCTACCGTCTGAGCGACGAGGACATGGGCCACCTGACCGCCTATCTGCGGACCTTGTCGGCCGCTCCCTCTCCGGGAGTCGACGCGGAAGCGATCCACTTCGCGGCCGTGTTCACGGGAGGTGTGCCCTCTGCCGAGCGCCAGGCCATGCTCGCGGTGATGGAGGCCTTCTTCCGGCGGAAGAACGCCGACACCGAGGGCCTCCGGCGCCATGCGGGCGGCTCTCCCTGGTACAAGGACGATCTCGCGGCGGGGTTCCGGAAGTGGGTCCTCCACGTGTGGGATCTCCAGGGACCGGCGGCGACCTGGCGCGGACAGCTCGAGGCGCACGTCCGGGAACAGTCCGTCTTCGCGCTCCTCTCTGGAGCCGGGGAGTGGGGGCCGGTGCACGACTTCTGCGAGCGGAACGAGGTGCCGTGCCTGTTCCCGAGCACGCTCCTGCCGGCCGCCTCGCCGGGCGCGTATACGCTCTACCTCAGCCGCGGCCTCATCGGCGACGCCGAAGCCCTCGCCCGGTACCTGACGGAGCCTCTGACGGACAAGGCGGGCAACGCAGGGCCTGCGCGGGTCGTCCAGGTCTACCGGAAGACCGAAGAGGGGCTCGCGCCGGCGCGGGCGCTGCGGGCGGCGCTCGCGGACCGGGCGCACGTCGAGGATCTCGGGATTGCCGCCGAGGCCCGGATCCCTGCTGCCCTCCGGTCCAACCTCGGCCGGCTTTCCGGCCGCAAGCCCGCCGCCGACCTCGTCCTGTGGCTGAACGGCCGGGACGTGGCGGCGCTCACCGCCCTCCTGGCGGCGCCGGAGGCGCTCGCCGGGTTCCGGCAGGTCATCCTCTCCTACGACCTCCTGGAGCCCGATCTGCCGGCGCTCCCGGCGGTCCTGCGCGACAAGATCCGTCTGATTTATCCCTACACCCTGCCTGGGAAAGAGGGGCCGCACGTCTTCCGCGCCCGGGCCTGGCTCCGCTCCCGCGGCATCGCCAGGACGCACGAGCGCGTGCAGCTCAACACCTGGTTCACCCTCTCCCTCGCCGAGCACGCCCTCGATCACCTCGCCGGCAGCTTCTCCCGCGACTTCTTCGTCGAAAGCGTCGAGCGGGAGGCCGAAGTCGAACTCAACCCCGGAGTCTTTCCCCGCCTGAGCCTCGGCCCCGGCCAGCGCTTCGCCTCCAAGGGGAGCTATGTCGTCAGGCTCGACGAGAACGCTCCGGGCGGGCTCGCGCCGGTCGGCGAGTGGATCGTGCCCTAACTGCCAGAGCGGGTCGGCTTTTTCACCGGCCCGCTCCAGCAGGCGGTCGAGGTCCGGCCGCTGCAAGAGGCGCCCGCGCAGGACCACCGCCCCAATGCGTCCGACGTTGCGGACGTCGGCGAGCGGATCGCCTTCCAGGAGCACGAGGTCGGCGACCTTGCCGAGGGCGATCGTGCCGAGCGTATCCGCCGCGTTCAACAGACGCGCTGGCTCCGCCGTCGCCGCCTGAAGCGCCTCCATTGGGCTCAGGCCCGCCGCGACCAGGAGACCGATCTCGTCGTGGACGGAAAAGCCGGGCAGCACGTCCCTCCCGGCGAGATCGGAGCCCACGGCGATGGCCACCCCGGCGTCGTGCATCCGCCGGGTCATCTCCAGGCCGAGCTCCACGAACTTCTGGCGCCGGGCGACGACCTCCGGGGTACGGTCCCGCTCGGTGATCGGGAACGCGACATCCCAGTACTTCCGCAGGGAAGGAGGCACGTACCGCAGCCGAGGGTCCGGATTGGCGGCTAGCTCTCCGCGCCGGGTCCGCAGGTCATAGGCGATGATCGTAGGGACGAACGCCGTGCCGTTCCGCACGAAGATCTTCGCCAGGCGCGGCACCTCCTCCGCCACCCACCGGGGCATCGCCTCCAGGGCCGCGGCCTCATTGGAAAAGCGGCGCGTGTACGTGCCCTCGATCAGCGTCGCGATGTGCTCGACGCTGCGCTGGCCCGCCTCCGCGGCCTCCGCCGGCTCCACCGTCATCGGGACGTGTCCCGCGAACGGCATGCCTCGCCGCCGCGCCTCCTCGGCCAGCGCGAAGAAGGCGTCCCGGGGCACGGCGTTGTGGATCTTGATCAGATCGACGCCGAGCTCCTGGAGGCGGGCGACGGCCGCCCGCGCCCCCTCCGGATTCGTGATGGTCAGCCGGTGCGGGATATCGGGTTTGGGACCGTCGACGGTGGGACCCGCACGGAAGATGCGCGGCCCCACGAGCTCTCCCTTGTCGATGCGGGCGCGCCAAGCTTCCAGGACGTCCAGCTCGCCGCCCATGTCCCGCACGGCCGTGACCCCGTTGGCGACCAGCACCCCGAGAGTCGTCTCGTCGCCGTAGGTCACGTGAGCGTGAGCGTCCCAGAGTCCGGGGATGAGGAACCGCCCGCGTCCCTGCACCACCTGAGCGCCCGGAGGCGCCTTCAACGTGGCCGCGTCTCCGATCTCCTGAACGACTCCGGAGCGCACCAGCACCGACGCGTGCGGGCGGGGAGGCGCTCCCGTGCCGTCGATCAGGACGACGTCCTGCAGGAGGAGCGCCGGAGCGCCGGCCGGACGGTCGGGCCGGGTGGATCGACCTGCGCAGGCGCCGAGCGCGAGGCTGAGCACGAGCGCGGATGCTGCCCTGTGATAGATCACGGTTCCTCCTTCGTGCCCGCCGTCCGAAACGACGGAGCGGCGCCCATTCTAGAACTCTGACGCCGCCAGTAGCGCGCGGACCGCGGCGGAAGGGTGCCGGAACGGCCGCGCCGGAAAGTGGCCCTCCGCGGCTGGCGCGGGACACGCCGCTGTCGGGATACGGGACATGGCGGGACGGAAGCGCGCCGCCACCAGTCCGGCCTGCGAGCGGACGCGGAACGCGGCCGAGCCGGTGTGGGACACAGAGGAGCGGACGCGGAACACGCACGAGCCGGCGCGGGACACGGCGGAGCCGGCGCGGAACACCCGCGTCGCGGCGCGGGACGCGAATTTGCCGGAGCGGTTGTCCCGCGTCCCTTCCGCCGCCTCCCGCGCCGCCTTCACGGAGGCCTGCGCCGCAGCCGCGGCGTTCCGCGCCGGCACGACCGCCGTCTGCATATCGGCGCGCGATGTCCGCGTTCTGGCGCCGGGCACGCGCGCCGGAACGTAGGCGCCGTGCGCCCCTTCCGCCGCGTCCCCCCGCCGTTCGCGGACAGTCCGCGCGCGTCAGCCGGTGCCGCGCTTCCTGTACCAGGTGGTGCGATTCCCGGCAGACCGCGGATACGCTCGTTTCCGAGTCTCAGCGCAACTACCTTTCTGGGCCTGCGCTAGAATCCCAAAGAGGAGGCTGTATGGATCACCGGCTGACGATGGTTTACTGGAAGGGCGAGAAGTTCTGGCTCGGCAAGCTGCTGGAGTATCCCGAGATCATGACCCAGGGCGAGACGCTGGAAGAGCTGGAGGAGAACCTCAAGGACGCTTACCGAGCCCTGGTCCTGGAGGACGTGCCCGAAGAGCATCACACCAAAGAAATCGCGGTGGTGTGAAGAGAGCCGACCTCATCCGCGAGCTGTTGGCGCAAGGCTGCGTGCTCCACCGGCACGGTGGCCGCCACGACATCTATCTCAACCCAGCGAACGGAAAGAAGCAGCCTGTTCCTCGCCACAACGAGATCGACCCCGTTCTCGCTCGGCATATCAAGAAATCCCTGGGACTGAAGCCCTAACCCTCTGGGACCAGAGAGACAGAAGCCCGGCGGCCTAGCGGCCGCCGGGCAGGGTTGAATCAGCGCCTCAGAACTGCCAGAAGTCGTTGCGGCTTCCGGAGCCCGAAGAGGGCACGGTGTAGCTGCGATTGGAGCCGTTTTCCCAGGTCGTCGTGCCTCCCTGGCGCAGGATGTACTTGTACTGGATCGCCGAGCCCTTGCTGGTCGAGAAGAAGACCGGGCCGCTCCAGGTGTCGCTGTCGACCCAGTTGAGCTTGACGGCCTTGGTCACGTCCCAGTTGCCGAGCTCGGGGACGTTGCCTACCACATAGAGGTCCTGGCCCACGGAGGTCACGAAGTTGTTGACCGTGAAGTCGACCCGGACGGCCGCGGTGGCGCTGCAAGAGCGGGCGAGGAGCATCAGGGTCGAGCGGGCCTGGACGCCGTAGGTCGAGCTGTTGAGCTTCAGCATCGGCTGCGAATCCCAGGCGGAGATCGCCGGGTCGTAGTAGACGTTGCCGGTCCCTTCGGCCCAGTCCGCGGTGTCGGCGAGGAGCCACCAGCACTTGCCGTTCGGCGCGGTCGGGATGGTGAAGGTCAGGTTTGTCCAGTAGGCGTTGTAGGCCACGTAGAGATCGGGCGCGGAGGAGGAGCCGCCGGTCTCGGCGGTCGAGCCGTCGATCAGGAAGGCGAGAGTGCGCGAGGTCGAACTCCAGTCCGGAGTGTCCGGCGTGGTGCCGTGCCAGGCCAAGTCCTTGTAGCCGTCGCCGTCGTGATCGGTGCCGGCGACCGCGACGGTGCGGCGCAGGCCGGGGTGGGCCTTGCGGAAAGCGATCAACTTGCGGAAGAAGTCGTAGGTCTTGGGATTGTCCAGCTTCTTCTGCCAGTCGATCCAGCCGCAGGTGTTGTCCGCCATGTAGCCGTTGTTGTTGCCGCTCTGCGTTTGGCGGAACTCGTCGCCGGCCAGCAGCATCGGCACGCCGTGATGGAGGAAGAGGTGGGAGGCGAAGTTGCGGATCTGCCGCCGCCGCAGGACCTCGTCGCCGTTGCTGTCCCAACTGTCGTTGTCGTTGCTGCCGCTGTTCGGATCGGCGCCGGTCGGGTTGCAGGGGCCGGTGCCGTTCTGCTTGGTGTTGTAGGAGACCATGTCGTTCAGCGTGAAGCCGTCGTGGGCGGTGACGAAGTTGATGCTCTCCTCGGGCTCGCCGAAGCCGCTCCAGGTGGCGGAGATGGAGGCTCCCAAGTTGCCGACCTGCGCGCTGTCGCTCTTGACGAATTTGCGAACGTTGTCGCGCCACTTGCCGTTCCACTCCGACCAGCCGGCGGGGAACTCGCCGACGCCGTAGCCGCCGGTGTCCCAGGCCTCGGCCACCACTTTGAAGCCCTCGTCCTGGGCGAGCTGGGCGATGTCGATCAGGGTTTGGGCGTTGGGGTTGAAGACCCGGCCGTCGCTCCCCTCGCGCCCGAGCTCATAAGCGAGGTCGAAGCGGAAGCCATCCACTCCCATCTCCTCGTGCCAGTACTTCAGGCTGTCGAGGATCAGCCGGCGCACGGCGGGGCGGCTGGCGTTGAGGTTGTTGCCGGTGCCGGTCGATTCCCAGTAGCAGGTCTTGTCGTCGGCCAGGGTGTAATAGGTCGCGTTGTCGAGGCCGCGCAGGTTGATGTAGCGGACCGGGTTGCCCGCGCAGGCGCCTCCCTCGAAAGTGTGGTTGAAGACCACGTCCAGCCAGACCTCGATCCCCTGGGCGTGCAGAGACTTGACCATCTCCTTGAACTCGTTGACCTGCTGGCCGCCGGTGTAGGTGCAGCTCGCCGTGTCGGGGCAGAGGTACTCGCGGTTGGGGGCGAAGAACTGGGTCGTCATGTATCCCCAGTAGTTGACCCGGTCGGCGGTGGCGCCGCCCACGGGATCATCCCACTGCGGGTACTCGTGGACCGGCAGCAGCTCGACCGCGGTCAATCCCAATCCCTGGAAATAGGTCCCCTTGGCCTTGAAGCCGTCGTAGGTGCCGCGGATCGTCGACGTGACGCTCGAGTCGTTCTTGGTGAGGCCGCGCAGGTGGACCTCGTAGACCACCGAATCTTTCATCGGGGTGTTCGGCCGCACGTCGCCCGTCCAGTTGAAAGAGTCATCGTTGATGACGATCGACTTGGGCATGGCGCCCGCGCTGTCGATGTAGGCGTAGGTGTTGGTGCCGCCGAGAATGGCCGTCGAGTAGTGACCGCTGACGCGCTGCGGCTCGCCGGTGACCGCCTTGGCGTAGGGGTCGGTGAGCAGCTTGTTGGGGTTGAAGCGGTTGCCGCTGGAGTCGGCGTGGGAGATGAAGCCTAGGGAACTGCCCGCGGTCCAGCTCGCGTTGTAGGGCCAGTTGGGGCCCCAGGCGCGGTAGCCGTAGAGGGTGCCGGCGCCCAGGCCGGACACGGTGACGGTCCAGATGTGGTTCACCGTGTCGGTCTTGGTGAGGGTGTGGCGGGCGGTCGGCGTCGAGGCCGTGGGGCTGGAGAAGATCCAGACTTCGATCCTGGTCGCGTTCTGCGAGAACACGGCGAACTGCACGCCTCCGGTGACCAGGGTGGCCCCGAGCGGCGTCTGGGCCGCGGCGGGCGCGGCCGTCAAGGCCGTCAGAGCAATGGCCAGGACGAGGACGGCGGCCCGGGCGCGGAAACGGAAGGCGGCGTCTAGAGAAAGTCTCATGGCTTGTCTCCTCGGGTGGACGATGGGACGGGTGGAGCTGGCGCGGAGGATCCGGCGAGAGGCCGCCAGCGACACCGATTGTACTGTACCGCTGCCGTCTTCCGGAGAGGTTTCTTCCACTTCTGCGCGAATGAGCGCCCGGGGGGGCCGGGTGGTGCCGGGCCGAGGGTCCGCCCGTGCGGGGCTTCACCGGCCGTCGGTACGCGGCGGTTTCGGGGCGTAGCCGACGGTTAGCAGGGCCATCCTCAGATGATAGGCGAGCCCTTGCAGGTGCTCGTCGAGCGCGCGGAGCATCGGATCCTTGTCCGGCTCGGATGTGGCCTCGGTCATGCGGGCGAAGGCCTGCTCCGACAGAAGCCTCTCCTTGCGGGCCCGCTGGCACTCCTCTTCGAGCACCTCGACGGTGACGCCCAGCCCTTGGGCGATCCGCGCGAAGGTCCTGAGGTTTGGTGGCCGCTTTCCGTTCTCGTACAGGCTCCAGTTCGAAGGGCTGATGTTCGCCCTTGCCGCAACCACCTTCTGGGGGCGTTCGGCCCGCAGCTTCTTCATAGCTTTGCCCAGGTCTTTTGGATTCATCGCGGGAGCATCATAGGGAGGAATTTCCCGGAAGGCAAGCCAACTGAAAGAAAACAAAGAAGTTATGTCTCCCGAGCAGAAGAGTATGGAAAGGCGGAATGCGGAAGGCGAACAATGGCGTCTCGCGCCATCAGTTTCTCGTCTTTACGGAAAAAACTTTGCGTCCGGCGCGGCCTCGCAGGTTGCGTGTTTGTCGCGGAAAGGAGCAACGGCCAGGACCGGCGGGCGAGATTTGAGCAGGTAAAAAATGGTGAACGACTATGCGGGAGTTGGAACACTATCATGGGCTGGCTGCGAGAGGTCAAGGCATGGAGGCAGGCTGCGGAGGTGGAAACGACACCTATGGAAGGCCGTCGACATGGCCGAAGTGAGGATCGGAGGAGATGAGATCCGCACTTGACGGCAGCGGTCCCTATTCGCGGGGGTGCTGCGCCGGAGAGGCCGCGGCCTACCTGCTGCTCGGCCTCTTCGGAGGAGGAGGCGGCAGTCTCCTCGGGGAGGAGAGGGCTGGAAGTCTCGTCGACAGGGATTGGGGCCGAGATGACTGACGCTGAACGGGCCGCCCTGGAGGGAACATCGGTCGGAGGAACCAAGTGGGCAGATCTTCTCTCATCGTCCTCTAGAGGCTAGCACTTGGTCGGCTGAGACAGCTACCCACCCGCGCTCCGGTCTCCCCCGACCCCACCCCTATCCCGTGTTCCAGGCGCGCAAACGAGCAGGAAAGGCACCTTGTTTACGGTGGGCTTATCCATCACCTATGAAGGAGACCGCTTTGAATCTAGCGAAAAATTTTCTACGCAGCCGCCTGAGCCTACTTCTGGTACTCCTCGCCATCTTCGCTGTGACCCTTGCTATGTCTCAGCCTGCTGCCGTGGCTAGCTGCCCCGATGCCGCAAACGTGAGATACTACAGCGACGCTACATACACCACGCAGGTCGGATACTGCTATCACAACTGTTGCGAGCTTTGGACCTGTACCGGAAAGCTGACAGACTATTACATTGTAAGAAAGCGGCCATGCGACTTTAACTAACGAATACGTAGGGAAGTCTGAAGTACAGGCGGGGGTGGTCGCGTCAGGTCCTGCGGTAGTACAAGGATTGCTAGGCAGCCACCCCGCCTTCCCTTCATCGTCTTTCCACGCGGGGTTTGGACCCTCCAACGCACCCCACCCAGAGCGACCCAACGCAATCCCGGCGGGGCGTCCGCAACGTCTTCGGCCTCCCCGGCGATCCCGAGTGCTCCTCACCTAACTCCTGCGCCGCATCGAGTTGGCTCCCGGCATAGTCTGCCTGGTCGAAGCCGCCCTCCAGGGTGGAGGAAATGGTGGACCTGCTGCGCGGCAGTTGGAACTCCCTGCTGTCCTGGCTGCGGGAAGTCCAGGTATGGGGGCAAGGAGCCGAGGCAGAGGGGTAGGGCTGACCGAGATCAGTCCTTGAAGACGCCCTGGAGGCTCTCGGCAGTCAAGATGCGCTCGCTCCACCCCAGGAGGTGATCCGCATCCGCAGAGCGCACCCGATCCTCGATCTCGGGATCCAGGGGACCGAACTTCAAGCGGAGGAGCCGAAGCACCACCCGGGCTTCTCCCTCCTGGCGTCCTTCCTCGCGGATCTCGCGGTTCCAACGGTCAATGCTGTCAGCCAACATGGTTTCGATCTCCTCCAGTGTGGAAGCGGCAGAGGCTTCCTCCTGGGACAATCCGAGGCGCGGTAGGATGAGCTTCCGCAGCCAGGTCTCGAAAGCTCGCCTCAAGGAGGCCTCGCCCGGCGGGATACTCTGCCGCAGCCGATGAACGCTCGAACGGACCTCCAACCAGTCGCGGCTCTTCTCGATGCGGAACAGGTCGGCCACCGGACTGTTCAGCGCTGCCAGTTCCTCGGGAGAGTAGACCGCCTCATTCACCAGCCGGTAGCGCAACTGCGGCCGGTAGATCTCCGCCGAAGAATCGAGCTCGCCGATCATGGAACCGAGGTCCGTCGCGACGTTCCACGGCTCCCATCCATTGTAGACGACGACGGGGATGACCAGCGGCAGCTTCCTCCAGTCCGTCGCCGGTTGGCCGGCCATCAGACGCTGATAGAAGAGACTCACATAGCCCATGAGCCGGACCGGCATGGAGGGATCCGGTCGCGACTGGAACTCCAGGAGGATGTAGACGAAAACCGGCTCTCCGTCATGGCGCCGGAACTTCCAGATGACGTCGCTCTCGCGATTCTCGTGCTTGGGGGAGACGAAGGAGGCGTCGACGCGCTCGCCCGAGCCGAGGTCGATGCGCTCCACCCACTGTTCGCCCACGATCTCTCGCAGGAGATCCTGGATCATGCGCCGGTGTGCGAAGAAGAGCCGGTAGCTGAGGTCGTGTTGTCCCACGATTTTCCCGGGCGCGACTCTACCACGGGATCTCCTGGAACGACACAAATTTCTTGAAAGGAGGATGGTGGACCTGCTGCGCGGCAGTTGGAACTCTATCACCGCATGGCTGCGTGAGGTCCAGGCCTGGGGGCAGGCTGCGGAGGTGGGTGGGGGATGGGTTGGGTGTGTTCAGACAGCCGGAAACGACACCCATGGAAGGACGTCAATATGGCCGAAGTGAGGATCGGAGGAGATGAGATCTGCGCTTACTTCCATCGCGTGTGCCGCAATCCAGATGTCGTTCGTCGGGATGGGCCGCCCCTTCTTCCGCAATGCGGCGGAAATGCGCCCGAACAGGTCGGCGGTATCCCAGGTGACCGGCAGCAGGCGAACGTGCGGATCTTCGAGGAAGGACCTGAGCGCCCGGGCGTTCTCCTCATAACGAGAGCCGTTCCGGAAGCCGAACAGCAGCTCCCCTACGACAACGATCGACAAGAGCACCTCTTCCGCGCTCCTCACTTGCTCGGCGACGAGCTCGTGACCCTGCAGTAAGGCCGAGTAGGCGTTGGTATCGAGAAGGACTTTCACTGCCAGAAGGATTCGTCGACCTGCTCGAAGATCTCGACGGCCTTGAGGACTTCGGCTCCCTGTTCCGCCGACCAGGTGCCGATGAAGCGATCCAGGGCATGGCCGATCGCTTTGGACGGCTCGGAGGAGCCCCGATCCTCTTGTCCTTCTTGGCGAACGAGCATCAGGCGCACTGTCCGACCGCCAGTGCTCGTGATGACGACCTCCTGCCCAGCGGCTGCCTCCTCAATCAGCTCGCCGAGATGTCCTTCTGCTTCCTTGAGGCTGACCTTGATCACGGGATGAGGATACCACTCCTGTACAGGTCCAAGACAGGCTGCGGAGGCGGGTAGTATCAAGAAGAGGCGCCGATGCCTCCCCAGGAGGCGGCGATAAGTGTCTTTTAGAGGATATTGATGGTGGAGCAGAAGGGATTCGAACCCTCGACCCCCACGTTGCGAACGTGGTGCTCTCCCAGCTGAGCTACTGCCCCACGGGTGCGGGAGGGCAGTATTGTACTTGCCGATCCCCGGGTGTCAAACAATTTGCGGGGCGTTTTCCTTCCGCTCCGCGATCAGCTCCGCCAGCGTGAGGCCGTCCAGCCGGTCGGCGCGGCACGTGGCGACGGTACCGACCAGCTCTTCCAGGCGTCCCGTCAGCTCTCCCCCCACCAGCTCGACGCCGCGCAGGGCGCGGTGGTCGTAGGCCTGGAGGACCTTCTCGACCGGCAGGCCGTGCGGGTCCGCGGCGAGCAGGTAGCCGCGGTCGTCCACGACGCGCAGCAGGTCGTGAGTGAGCAGCGGATGGAGGATGCGCTCCAGCTCCCGCAGCGGGAGGCTCATGCGGGTGGCGAGCGCTTCGCGGGAGAGCACCGGCTCGCCGCGCGCAAAGCGCCGCGCGATCAGGGCGAGCGCGGCCAGGCCCACCCAGGCCGCCTGCACCGGCGGGTTGCGATGGTGGCCGCGCGCCAGGAGCCCGAAGTGCTGGGCGGTGTACGCGGCCTCGCTCCCCAACAGGATGATCATCCAGGTCAGCTCGATGGAGATCATGAAGAGGAGGGCGAGCGCGAAGCTGCCGTAGACCACGTTGACTCCCCGGAACAGCTCGACGTAGGAGCCGAAGCCCTGGCGCAGGATCTCCAGGAGGATCGCGGCCAGGAGCCCTCCGGCCAGTGCATTGCGCAGACGCACCACGGTGTAGGGGACCAGCCAGTAGAGGATCGTCAATCCCACGACGGTGGCCAGGAAGGGAGCGATGCTCAGCAGGAACGATTCTTCCACGAGCCGACGCAGCGCCGGGCTTTGGCGCAGCAAGATCAGGCTCGTGAAGGTGGCTCCCACGACCAGCGGCCCCCAGAAGAGGAGCAGGGCGAACGACAGCAACCGCACTTTGAACGGCCGCCGGCCCGACACGTTCCAGATCCGGTTCAGGGTCTCCTCGACGGTGGCGAAGAGGAGCAGGGTGGAGGCGAAGAAAGCGAACAGCCCGAAGCCGTGGATGGTCTCGGCCTGGTCCAGGAACTCGGCGATCTTGTCGGTCACCGTCTCGTCGGAGTAGGGGAGGATCTGGACGAAGACCTCCAGGCTTCTCTGATGGTATTGGCTGAAAACCCGCGCTCCCACGTACGAGAAGGCGGTGAGCAGCGGGATCAGCGACAGGATGGTGACGAAGGCGAGCGCCGACGCGGTCAGCCAGACCGAGTCCTCGTTCGCCTGCCGGAAGGTGGTCGCCAGGTAGCGGGCGAGCTTGAGCCCGAAGGAGAGCGACCGGGGGTCGCCGCGGCCGGCCTGGGCGGCCGGCGCGCTCGGCGTGCTCACCATGGCACCGAATCCCCGGTCAGCGGCAGGACCGGACGGGGCCAGCCCGCCATTTCGGCAATGGACACGGAGAGGGCCTTGCGCGCCGCGTCTTCGCCGTGATTGAGGAAGATCCGCCGCGGCGCTCCCGGAAGCGCCTGGCACCAGCGCAGCAGCTCCTCCCGGTCGGCGTGGGCGGAGAGGCCGTGGAGCTGGTGGATGTGGGCGCGCACCCAGACGGTGTGGCCGTGGATGGCCACGGTCTCGGCGCCGTCGGCCAGAGCCCGGCCGCGGGTGCCGGCGGCCTGGTAGCCCACCAGCACGACCGAGCTGCGCCGGTCGCCCAGCCGGTGCAGGAGGTGATGGACCACCCGCCCGCCCGCCGCCATGCCGCTGGAGGCCACGATCACCGCCGGTTCGCCGCGCGAGTTCAGCCGCTTCGACTGGTCGACCGTGCGGCAGCGCTGGAACCGGCTGGCGGCGAGCGGATCGGTCGGACCGCCGACGAGCGCCGCCAGGTCTTCGTCGTGCTCGGCCTCGGCGCGGCTGTAGATCTCGGTGGCGTCGATGGCCATCGGGCTGTCCAGGAAGACCGCCTCCGGATCGAGCCTCCCCTGCTCGGCCAGGGCGGAGAGGTGGTAGAGGACCTCCTGGGTGCGGCCGAGGGCGAAAGAGGGGATGATCACCATGCCGCCGCGGTCGAACGTCTCTTCGATGATCCGCCCCAGGGCCTGCGCCGCGTCCTCTACGGCATGCGTCCGGTCCCCGTAGGTCGACTCGAGCAGCAGGGCGTCGGGCGTCTCCAGCGGCGGCTCCGGATCCTTGAGGATCGGCACTCCGTAGCGCCCCACGTCCCCCGAGAAGCACCAGCTCCTCCGCTCGCCGTCCGACCCCTTGGCCGAGACCTCGACGCTGGCCGCCCCCAGGAGATGGCCGGCGCGCCGGAAGCGGAAGCGCACGCCGGGGAAGAGCTCGTGATCGTGGTCGAACGGCAGCGGCCGGAGCAGCTTGAGCGTGCGCCGAACGTCGTCGGACGTGTAGAGGGGCTTCGGCTCGGCGTGCC
Source organism: Thermoanaerobaculia bacterium (assembly GCA_036380715.1). Lineage (GTDB taxonomy): Bacteria > Acidobacteriota > Thermoanaerobaculia > Multivoradales > UBA5704 > UBA5704. Next base: position 42,283 of record DASVEF010000255.1, read on the forward strand.
GGCTGTACCCCTTCCGCAAGGCGTAGCGGTGCTCTTCCTCCTGGATCTCGCCGGCGTCCTGCAGGACCAGCGAAATCAGGGCGCGGCTGGGAGCCGTGCAGTAGACCGGGCCGGAGAACCCCGCGGCCACCAGGCGCGGGAGGAGGCCGGTGTGATCCAGATGGGCGTGGGTGAGGAGGACCGCTCCCAGCTCCGCCGGGCGGAACGGGAAGGGGCTCCAGTTGCGCTGCTCCAGCTCCTCGCCTCCCTGGTACATCCCGCAGTCGACCAGCGCGCTGTTGCCCCCCCAGGCGAGATGGGTGGAGCTGCCGGTGACGCAGCCATACGCTCCGAGAAAAGTGACGGTTGCCATGCCGCAAGGTTATCCCTGGAGGCACGATTTCTGCTACAACAGAGAGCGCAGCTCCCGGAGAAGGCCGGCGGAGGAGCCGGCCCTCCATCCCGTTGATCCGTCGTATCTCTACTAAGATATTGGAGGCAGCCATGGCCGAAACAGAGGAAACCGGAGCGTCGGGGAATGCCGAAACGGCGCGCGAAGGTGACGCGGACCGGGTGGTCTCGGCACGTCAGCGGTTTCAGAGGATCTCGGAGGACGTCCGGCGCGGCGCCGAGCGCGCTTCCGGCGAGATCCGGCGCGGCGCCGAGGTGGCCCGCGGACGCTACGAGGAGGCCGCCGAGAGCGCGCGGGAGGGGTACGACAAGGTGCGGCAGAACGCCGGCCAGGTTTCCCGCGAGGTGGGGTTCTTCGTGCGGGACAACCCGGGCAAGGCGGTGCTGATCGCTGCCGGGGTCGGGTTCCTGCTCGGCCTGCTCATGCGCCGCGGCGGCGACTACGAGGAATAGGTCATGCATAGGGCCTGGGGACGGCATCCCGTCCCGGGCCGCTTGGACGAGACGGGGAAGGAGGATCAGACCATGGAAGACTTCGTAGACGAGAACGCGCAGCATCCCTCCAGGCTCGACGACATTCTGGACGATCTCCTGCCGGAAGGGCTGGACTGGGAGCGGCTGGTCCGCACCTATCCGATTCCGGCTCTGGCAGTGGCGGCGGTCGGCGGGTTCCTGCTCGGGCGCAGCCACGGCCCGGCGATCCTCACCGCGATCTCCAGCTACGCCACGGCCGAGGTATCGAGGAACGTGAGCGAGCTGTTCGGGCAGGAGATCGGATAGTCTCCCGGGGCGCGTGCGCACGATCTTCCACATCTCGGACGTCCACTTCGGGCCTCCTCACCTGCCGCAAGTGTCGCAGGGGGTGCTGGACTTCATCGAGCGCCAGCGGCCCGACCTCGTCGTGATCTCGGGCGACCTGACGCAGCGCGCCATGCCGGAGCAGTTCCGCGAGGCGCGCGCGTTCGTCGACCGCATCGCGGTGCCGAGCCTGGTGGTGCCCGGCAACCACGACGTCCCTCTCTACCGGGTCTGGGAGCGGCTCTTCGACCCCTACGGCGCGTACCGGAAATACTTCAGCCCGGAGCTGGAGCCGATCTACCGCGACGAGGAGATGCTGGTGGTCGGCATCAACACCGCGTTCGGCTGGACGATCAAGGACGGCCGCATCAAGCTGCGGCGCCTCCTGGAGGTGGCCGAGCTTTTCGAGCAGGCGCCCGAGTCGCTCTTCAAGGTCGTGGTCGCCCACCATCACACGATTCCGCCGCCCAACTTCGGCAGCCAGCGGGTGCTCGGCAATGCCTACGAGGCGATCGACCTCTTCTCCAGCGCCGGGGTGGACCTGATCCTCTCCGGCCACCTGCACCAGGCCTACATCGGCAACTCCGAGGAGTTCTATCCCAAGGGGCGTCCGCCGGTGGTCATCCTGCACTCGGGCACGACGACCTCGAACCGCGGGCGCGGCGGCGAGCGCGAGCGGAACACCTGCAACTGGATCCGGGTGGATCAGGACTCGATGATCGTCTCCCACTACCGCTGGCATCACAGCCTCAACCGTTTCGCCGAGCACAGCCGCCACTGGTACCCCCGCCAGGAGCGCTCCCCCTACACGCTCGAAGGGCTCACGGTGGACGACCCGGTCCCGGTGCCCGTGCCGGAAGCGACGTAGTCCCTGCGATATGATCCAGGCTTCGAGCCTGGGGAGGTGTGACGATGGCTGACAACACGTCTGGCAACTGGGAAACCGCGAGGATCGTCAACAGTGAGGAGGACGCCGCTCTGGTGGTGGGCTTCCTGAACAGCAACGGCATCGACGCCGAGGTGGAGTCGCTGCACGCCAGCGAGTTCCCGACCGATGTCGGGCGGCTGTCGGAGGTGCGGATCAAGGTCCCCGCCGACCGGCTGCAGGAGGCGGTCCTGCTCCTGGAGCAGAGCGACAACGACGCTGACGCGGCCGTGGCGGACGAGGGGGAGCCGGAGACCCGGTGAGCGAGCCCGAGAGCGGCCGCAGCGTCGGGCGCTACCGCATCCTGGACTTCATCGGCGCCGGGGCGATGGGGGAGGTCTATCTCGCCGAGGACCCCCAGATTGAGCGCAAGCTGGCCATCAAGACGGTCCGCCTGGCCGGGCGTCCGCAGGAGGTCGAGGACCGCAAGCGCCGTCTCCTGCGCGAGGCGCGGGCCGCGGGCCGGCTGCTCCACCCGAACATCGTGACGCTGTTCGACGCCGGGGAGCAGGAGGGGCTCCTCTTCCTGGCCTTCGAGTACGTCGAGGGGACGGACCTCGCGTCGCGGCTGGAGAACGGCTCTCCCCTGAGCCTGCGCGATGTGCTGCGCATCCTCCGCCAGGCGGCGGACGCCCTCGACTACGCGCACCGCCAGGAGATCGTCCACCGCGACATCAAGCCGAGCAACATCCTGCTCGACAAGGCCGGCCGGGTGAAGGTCGCCGACTTCGGCATCGCCAAGATGGCGGGGCAGAGCACGGAGCTGACCGTGGCCGGCTCGGTCATGGGGAGCCCGCAGTACCTGTCGCCGGAGCAGATCCGCGGCGAGGAGCTGGACGGCCGGAGCGACATCTTCTCGCTCGGCGTCGTGCTCTACGAGCTGCTGTCCAAGAGGCGGCCGTTCGACGGCGAGACGATCACCACGCTGGTCTACCAGATCCTGCACCAGGAGCCGCCGCCGATCTCGGATCTGCGCCAGGTGCCCGAGCGCCTGGAGGTCTTGCTGCGCCGCATGCTGGCCAAGGACCGCAACGAGCGCTTCGCCGTGGCGGGCGAGGTCGCCGCGGAGATCGCCGCGATCGAGCGCGAGCTGTCCGACGAGACGCTGTCGGCGCCGGCCTCGGAGCTCCCCATGCAGGAGACGCGGGTGCTGCCGCGGCACACCGGGGAGCCCATCCCCCCGGCCCCGGCTCTGGCGCGGGCCCCTGCTCCAGCCGCCCCGCCGACCGCTCCCGCGGCGAGCCCCCGCCCCGCGTCGGTCGCCGCGACGGCGAACGACCGGAGCGCGCGTCTCATCGTGGTGATCGCGCTCGTGGTGGCCGTGCTGGCCGTGGCCGCCGCCGCGGGCTGGTTCTTCTTCCTGCGCAAGCCCGCGGGCTCGGACGTGGCGCAGGCTCCTGCGCCGGCCGGCCCGGACCAGACGGCGTCCGCGTCCGAGCGTGGCAGCCTGGAGCCCGCGAGCCCGGCGCTCCCTTCCGCGGAGGAGCCGGACGCCGCTCCGCAGGATTCTCCGGTCACCCGCCAGCCAGTCCTGGAGCCCTCGCCTTCTCCGGCGGCGCCCCAATCTCTGAACAGATCTCCGGAGAGGTCTCCGGAGACGACCGAGCCGCAGCGCGAGCCGATCGCGGAGCCCCAGACTCCACCGCGGCCGCGAGACCTCCAGCCGGTCATCCCGCCGCCGGCCGCCTCGCCCGAGCCGCAGCCCGGCGGCAGGAGCGAGCCGGCCACTCCGGTCGTGGAGGAACGCGCCGAGGAGGCTTCTCCCACGGCGCCGAGCCCCCGGTCTGACGCCCCGCCGCAGGCGGACATGGTGCTGAAGAGCGGCCTGGAGCTCGCCTTCCGGACCACGCCGGCCGACGCCTTCGTGCTGGTCGACGGCACCAACATCGGCCGGGCTTCGGAGTGGAGCGGACAGAAGGGGGGGCGGACGTACACGCTCGACGGTCCCGGCGAGTATCTGATCAAGATCCGCAGCGCGGGCATGAAGGAGCACAGGATACTCGTGCAGGCGAGCGAGACCCGGGGCGTCACGCCCGTCCTCACCCGTCTCCAGCCGCTGGCGGGCGAGGAGGCGGAGACTTCGGACCTCCGGGTGATCCGGGTGCGCGAGGCGGTGGGTTTCCGGGTGGAGCCGCCGGCCGCCGGCATCCTCGTCGACGGCCAGCCCGTGGGGCTCGCGAAGCGGTACCCGGGGCGGCTGGGCATGCCGGGCACCTGGCTGCGCCTGCCGCTGGGCCGTCACCGCATCAGCGTGGTCGCGCCGGGGCTCGGCCGGCAGGACTTCGTCGTGGAGGTCACGGCGGGCGCCGAGAAGGAACGCGACCGGATCGAGGTGGACCTGAAGCCGTAGGGGGGCCGATGAGACGGAGCTGGAAAGGAGCGCGATTTCACACGGTGGCGGAGGCGCTGGAGGTCCCGGCGGTCCTCCCGGGCACGCCGCGCCTGGAGCGCCTGGACAATGGCCTGACCGTCTGCCTGCTGGAGAACCGGCAGGCGCCGATCGTCACCTCCGCCCTGTTCTACCGCGCCGGCACGCGCGACGAGGCGCCCGGGCACGGCGGCACGGCGCACTTCCTCGAGCACATGATGTTCAAGGGGTCCGCCCACTTCGGCCCCGGCGAGATCGATCGCCGGACGCAGGCGCTCGGCGGCGTCAACAACGCTTTCACGAGCCACGACGCCACCGCCTATTACTTCAATTTCGCCGCCGACCGCTGGACCGAGGCGCTGACCATCGAGGCCGATCGCATGGCCGCCCTCACGCTCGACCCTGAGCAGGTGACGAGCGAGCGCCAGGTCATCCTGGAAGAGATCGCGATGTATGAGAGCGAGCCATGGGATGCCCTGGAGATGGAGGTGCAGGCGAACCTCTTCCGGAGCCATCCCTACGGTCTTCCGGTGCTCGGCACCCGCGAGGATCTGGTGGCCACCGGCCCGGAGGATCTGCGCACCTTCCATCGCCGCCTCTACCGGCCGGACAACGCCCTGCTGATCGTAGTGGGCGACCTGGACGGCGGCGCGCTGGACGCGGTCGACCGCACCCTGGGGAGGCTGCCGTCCGGAGCGGAGAGGCGCAACGGCTCCACGCCGCCGCCCTCCCTGCCCGAATCGTTGTTGAGGATCGAGCGGCGGAAGGGAGAGGTGGCGCGGCTGATGCTCGCGCTGCCGGCTCCGGCGGGCTCTCACCCCGATCATCCGGCGCTGCGCCTGGTCACCATCCTGCTCGCCGGCGGGCGGACCAGCCGGCTCCACCGCGCCCTGGTCGACGAGGGGCAGCTCTGCTCCTGGATCTCGGCGGACCTCTCGGAGAGCATGGACGCCAGCCAGGTGACGATCGCGGCCGAGGTCGTTCCGGGTATCGAGCCCGCCCGGGTGGAGGCCGAGGTGCTGCGCGTGCTGGACGACTTCCTCCGCGATCCCCCTTGCGAGGAGGAGATCGACCGCGCCAAGCAGATCGCGACCGCCGACTGGGTCTTCGGCCACGAGCGCATGCACCAGCAGGCGATCTCGGTCGGCATGGCCATGACCCTCTTCGACCTCGACCACCTGGACCGCCACCTGCGCGGGCTTCTCGCGACCGGACGGGAGCGCATGCAGGAGGCCGCCTCGCGTTACCTCCGGCCCGAGCGGGGCGCCGTGCTCGGCTGGTCGCTGCCACGGGCGGAATCGTGACCGACGAGCAGATCCGTCACTGGCGGCGGGACACGCCCGGCTGCGCGGGGCGGGTGCACCTGAACAACGCCGGCGCCTCCCTGATGCCACGGCCGGTGCTGGAGGCGATCCATCGCCATATCGACCTCGAAGCCGAGATCGGGGGATACGAGTCCGAGGACGCGGTCGCGGACCGGATCCGGACGACCTACGAGCACGTCGGCCGGCTCTTCGAGACCGGGCCGGAGAACGTCGCCCTGGTCGAGAACGCCACGGTCGCCGTGTCCCAGGCCCTGGCGGCGTTCGATTTTCAGCGCGGCGACGTGCTGGTGACCACCCAGAACGACTACACCTCGAACCAGCTCATGTATCTGTCCATGGCCCGGCGCCTCGGGATCGAGGTGCTGCGCGCCGACGACCTGCCCGAGGGGGGCGTCGATCCCGACTCGGTGCGGCGGCTGGCCGCGCACCCGCGCTGCCGCCTGGTGGCGCTGACCTGGGTGCCGACCAACTCCGGCCTGGTGCAGAGGGCCGAGGAGGTGGGGGAGGTCTGCGAGGAGGCCGGGGTCCCGTACCTGGTGGACGCCTGCCAGACCCTCGGGCAGCTCCCGGTCGATGTCGCGCGTCTGCGCTGTGACTTCCTGGCTGGGACCGCGCGCAAATTCCTGCGCGGGCCGCGCGGCATCGGCTTCCTCTACGTTTCCGACCGCATGCTGGCCCACGATGTCTACCCGCTGTTCGTCGATATGCGCGGCGCCGGCCTGCGCGATCCCGGCAGCTTCGAGCTGGCGCCCGGCGCGCGCCGTTTCGAGAACTGGGAGTTCAACTACGCCCTGGTGCTCGGCCTGGGCGAGGCGGCGCGCTATGCCGAAGAGGTGGGGATCGAGCGGGGTGGACGGCGGGCCATGGAGCTGGCGGCCTACGCCCGGGAGAAGCTGGCGGCCGTCCCGGGCCTGCGGATCGCGGACCGCGGCGAGCGCCTCTGCGCCCTCGTGACCTTGGAGGTCGAAGGCCAGGACGCCCGCGAGGTCGTCCGCCGCCTTCGCGCCGCCCGGGTCAACACCAGCGCGGCGCTCAGCGGCAAGGGGCCGTTCAACGCGCCCGGCGCCGCGACGCCGATCCTCCGGATCTCGCCTCACTACTACAACACCCGCGAGGAGATCGACACGGCCGTGGCCGCCCTGGAGGAGCTCCCGCGTGACTGAGAGGCTGACCGTCCGCGTGCGGCGGGTCGAAGGCGCGCCGGTGGTGGCCGTGCGCCTCTGGTCGTGCGCCGGCGCCCGGGTGGAAGAGGTTCCCGGACAGGCCCTGCTGACCGGCCGCATGCTCACCGAGGGGACCCGGGGGCGCGACTGGAAGCGGATCGCCGACGAGGCGGAGAGCAAGGGGATGGCCCTCTCCAGCTTCGGCACCTTCGAGTCCCACGGTGTGGCCATCGACGCCCTGTCCCGCGACTGGGAGCAGGCGCTCGACTGGGTGGCCGAGCTGCTGCTGGAGCCGTCGTTCCCCGAGGACCGCTGCGCCTGGCTGGCCACGCAGGCCGCCGCGGAGCTGGAGAGCCTGGCCGACCAACCGGAGGTCAAGACCGCCTGGGGATTCCTGGAGCAGCTCTACGCTCCGCACCCGCGGAGCCGGCCGCTCCACGGCAGCCTCGAGAGCCTGACGAGTCTCACCCCTGAAGACTGTGCCCGGTTCCACCGCGCCTCCCTGTCACACGGCGTCCTGGTGGGGGTGGCGGGCGTGGTGGACGAGGATGCGGTGCGCGCGCGGCTGGAGAGGTTGCTGTCCGGCCTGCCGGAAGCCGCCGGGCCAGCCCCGGAGCCCCCGCCGCCAAAGGGCTCCGGCGAGCGGCGCGAGGTCGCGACCGACGCCGAGGACCAGGCCCATCTCTATATCGGCCACCTCACCGTGCCGCGCCGGCATCCGGACTACACGGCCCTGGAGGTGGTGGCGGTGATCCTGGGATCGGGCGCCGGGTTGACCGGCCGCATCCCGGCGCGCATCCGCGAGCAGGAGGGGCTCGCCTACAGCACGAACGCCCAGACCATCGCGGGCGCCGGCCTCGATCCCGGCCGCCTGGTGGCCTACGTCGGCACCTCGCCGATGACGGTGGGCAAGGCCGAGACCGGAGTGATCGAAGAGATTGCCCGCCTCGTGAAGGACGGAGTCGAGGACGCGGAGCTGGAGGAGGCGCGCGCCTACCTCCTGGGCCGCGAGCCTTTCCGCCGCGAGACCGCCCGCCAGTGGGCCGACATCCTCACCGAGGCCATTCACTACGATCTCCCGCTGGACGATCCCGAGCTGCGCAAGCGCGAGCTCGAAGCCCTCGACCGCGCCACGATTGAGAGGGTCATCCGCGAGCATATCCGGCCGGAGGCGCTGCGAGTCACGGTCGGGTTGCCCCTCACCCCCTGACCCCCTCTCCCATCGCCCCCCTGCCCCCGGGAGAGGGGGAGCTCAGCAGGAAAGACAAAGCCCTTATCTCAGACCTTCGCAGGCGTTCCCCCTCTCCCGGTTGGGTGGGACGGGGTGGGAGAGGGGGGCAGGGGGTGAGGGGTCGCCTCGATCAGCACGTTCGAATACGGCGTCCCCTCCGCCATGGGCGCCGAGGCGATCTCGAACCCGAGCCCTTCGAGCAGCCGGCCCCACTGCTCGCGGCTGCGGTAGTGGAAGCGCTGCCGCCAGTGCCGGCGGGCGAGCGCGCAGAGCCTCTCCTGGATACGCGTCGCCAGGAAGCGCCAGCCGCCGGCCGCGTCGGCGTCGCGGATCAGGAGCAGGCCGCCGGGCGGGAGGGCGCGGGCGATGCGGGCGAGGAGGTTCTCCTGATCCCGGGCCGGCAGGTAGTGGAGGACGTCCAGGAGGAGGATCGCGTCGGCTTCGGGGATCTCGGCGGTGCGCAGATCGGCGACCTCGATCCTCGCCTCGGCGCCGAGCGCCTGCCTCGCGACCTCGGCCGGCTTCGTTCCGCCTTCCATCCCGGATAGATCGAGGCGGGGAGGTGTTGACCAACCAGCGGGCCAACCGGCGGGCCAGACGCCTTGTCCGGCCTGCTCGCGGGCGGTGAGGAGGAGGGACAGCACGATCCCCCGGCCGCAGCCGAGGTCGAGGAGCCTCCCCTCGGCGGGCAGGACCCCCTGCCGCAGCAGGTGGAAGTAGACCGGGTCGTAGCGCAGCTTGGCGCGGACGAACTCCCAATGGAACATGCCCGCCGCAAGGTAGCGGTAGGCGGTCTTCTCGATCAGCGCCACGATCTCGGGCTCTTTCTGCCGCCGGCGCGAGATCCAGTAGGTGGGAAGGGCGAACGCCACCGCGAGCACGGCGCCGACCACGGCGCTGCCGAGCAGGAGGTCGGCCCCGAACTGCCAGGGATCCATCTGCCGCAGGTCCGCCGGGCGGAGCGACAGCAGATTCTTGCCGCGCAGCAGGCGGCCGACCTGAAGCTCCCCCAGAACCAGGAGCGGCCAGACGCCCGGCAGGCTGATGTGCGCGGCGAGGTAGGTGAGGATCTGGTTCAGGCGGAAGAGACGGGCGAAGACGATGCAGAGCGCCAGGTGAAGGCCGTAGAAGGGGGAGCAGCCGATGAGCACCCCGACGCCGACGGCTCCTGCCTGCCGGCCCGGGGACTCCCCCTCGGTGCGGATGCGGTAGAGCAGCTCGCGGAGCTTCTGGAGCTTCATCCGGCGAGCGGCACCGAGCGGAGCCCGCGGGCGGCCATCGCGTCGAGCACCCGCGGCAGCGCCTCCAGGACGACCGGCCGGCCGTGCCGGTCCCGCGCCACGGAGCCGCCGTCGTGGAGGAGGAGGACGTCGCCGGCGGCGAGGCCGCGCAGGAGACGCGCCGCCACCTTCTCAGGGTCGCGCTCGACAGTATCGAAGCCGCGCCGGGTCCACGCCGCGAGGGTGAGGCCGGCGGACCACAGCTCGCGGTCCAGGAAGAGGTTGCGGAAGCCGGCGGGCGCCCGGAAGAACCCGGGCCGGCGGCCGGTCGCCCGCTCGACGGCCTCCTGGGTGCGCCGGATCTCCCGGCGTTGCGCGCCGGGCGGATAGCAGGAGAAGGCATGTGGATGCGACCAGGTGTGGTTCTCGACTTGGTGCCCGCGGCGCGCGATCTCGGCGACGATCTCCGGAGCGGCCTCCACGCGCCGGCCGATGCAGAAGAAGGTCGCCCGCGCTCCGTGCCGGTCGAGCAGGTCGAGCACGCGGAGGGTGATTTCCGGGTCGGGACCGTCGTCGAACGTCAACGCCACCTCGGCCGCGCTCCCGGGCAGCCGGGTGAGGGTGGGGCCGAGCAGCCGGCTGCCCGGTGTAAGACCGGCCGCGGCCAGCGCGCAGTGGTTGGCGAACAGGGTGCCGGCGATCCATGGCCACTTCTGCGGCGCCAGGGCGAGGGCCACGGCGCCGGCCGCGTGCAGGGCGGCGGAGGTGAGAACGAGGGGGGAAGGGCGCCAGTGTGGCCGCTCCATAGAGCCCTCACCCCCTGGCCCCCTCTCCCGTCACCGGGAGAGGGGGAAATCTGAATGCTTTGGGTGGTGGCGCCCCTCTCCCGGCGACGGGAGAGGGGGCGGGGGTGAGGGGCCTCTCACGCATGGCGCACAACCTCCGCACCCAGAGCCATCAGGGCGGACCGGTCCAGCTTCCCTCGCGGCGTCCGCGGCATCTCCGGCACCAGGATCACGCTGCGCGGCACCTTGTGCGGCGCCAGGCGCTGCCGGCACCAGGCGAGGACCTCCTCGACCGAGACCCGGCCGGGGCGGCAGGCGATCACCGCGCGCAGCATCTCCCCGGACCTCTCCGGCATCGGCATTCCCAGCACCACCACCTCGTCGACGCCCGGCAGGTCGGCGAGCACCTCCTCGACCTCGCGCGGATTGACCTTCTTCCCCTTGATGTTGACCAGGTTGTCCAGACGGGCGCGCAGGACGAGCTCGCCGTCGCGCCACACGGCCAGGTCGCCGCCCACGAACCGGCCGTCCGCGAGCCGCGGATCGGGCTCGGGCAGGTAGTCAGACGCTACGGCTGGAGAATGGACGGTCACCACGCCCCCTCCATCCTGGGCATCGTCCGAGACCGGCTCCAGCACCACCCGCACCCCCTCGACGGGCGTGCCGACCGTCCCGCGCTCCCCCGCCCCGCCCTCGCGGTCGTAGCAGATGCCACCGCACTCGCTGGCGCCGTAGAAGACGTGGACCGGCAATCCGTAGGTCTCGCGGAAGCGGCTGGCGGTCGCCGGCGCGAGCAGGGCGCCGGCGGTGAGCACCAGCCGCAGGGAGGAGGGCCAGGCCGGCGTCTCGGAGATCCGCAGCAGGGCGTCCAGATAGGCGGGGACCGTGGGGAAGACCGTGGCCTCCGCCTGCCGGGCCGCGGCCAGAGGGTCGAACAGCGTGCTCTCCTCGGGGAGGACCAGGACCGCGCCGCGGACCAGGGCGGTGACGGCCAGGCTCGACAGGCCGTAGGAATGAGACAGGGGGATCGCCGTCAGAAGCCGGTCGTCGTCCCGAATGCCCATGGTCGCCGCCAGGGCGGCCTCGTCGGCGGCCAGCGCCTCGGCCGGCGTCGCGATCCCGCGCGGCATCCCGGTCGAGCCCGAGGTGAGCTTCACCACGGCCACGTCAGGCAGAAGCGGCAGGGGAGGCGCGGCCTCCTCCAGATTCCGGGCGTCCTCCAGCGACCAGTCGTCCGGCCCCTCGGGCCAGCCGGTGCGGCAGCGGAGCAGGGCCGCGGCGCCGAGCCCGCGCACGATGCGCCGGCTCTCGGCCTCGGGCGTCTGGCCATCCATGAGGAGGGCGGCGAGACCGGCGCGGCGCAGGGCGACCAGCGAGGCGAGGAACCCCGGCCCGTTCGCGGCCACCAGACCGGCCACCGAGCCCGGCGGAAGGCCGAGCCTGGAGAGGACCGAGCCGGCGGCCCGGGCCAGGGCATCGACGTCGCCGCGGGTGGCCCGGCGCTCCGGGGAGACCACCAGCGGGGCGAGAGGGTCCTGCCGGGCAAGTCGTTCGAAAGACTGGAGGATAGAGTCCTGGGGCATGCGGAGCGCGTCTCGAGGTCGCCGGACAGCCGATCATACCAGGACGCCCTTGGAGAGGTTTGTCCGGAAATTTGCCACCGCACCCATGCGCACGCTAGCATGGAAGACCCGGTGCGCCGAGATCTCGCGGGCGGATGGCACAGTGGAATGCCCAGGTGCGGCGGCGGTGTTGCGTCTCGTGCCCCCGGCTCCTGAGGAGCACGGGGATACCACTGGGGGGCCAGAGGTTTTCTTTTATGTCGGAAGTCATCGCGGTCCCGAACAGGATCAAGCGTCTCATCGTCGAAAGCCTGCATCTCGAGGGGATCAGGCCCGAGATGATCGAAGACGAGGCTCCGCTTTTCGGCGAAGGTCTCGGGCTCGACTCGGTCGACGCCCTGGAGCTGGTCGTCGCCCTGGAGAAGGAGTTCGGGATCAAGATCAAGAGCCAGGAGCTGGGCCGCGAGGTCTTCTCCTCCGTATCGAGCCTGTCGCAGTTCATCGAGGGACGAACCTAGGGTCCAGGACGGGGGTCTCTCCGCATGGGACATGAGATGGCGGCCGGCCCGGTCCGCCGCGTTGTGGTGAGCGGCATCGGCGCCGTCAGCGGCCTCGGGTGGGGTGCGGAGGCCCTCTGGGAAGGGCTGCGCTCGGGACGCACGGCGATCCAGCCCTTCCGCCGCTTCGATCACACACTGCACCGCACCCACCTGGCGGCCGAGGCCGCCGATCCCCCGGCCGACTTCATCCGCAGCGTTCCCGGCTGGCAGCGCCTCAGCGTGGCCGACCGGTTCGCGCTCTTCGCCGCCCTGGAGGCGGTGCGCCAGGCCGGGATCGAGACTCCGTTCCATCTCCACGGAGACGCCCCAGTCGGGCAAGTCGGGCTCTGGTTCGGCAGCAGCACCGGCGCCATGTTCGAAGCCGAGTCCTTCTTCCACGCCTTTGTGACCGACCGGCGGCGTTCGCGCCTGCGCGACCTCGCCTCGCATCAGGTCAACGGCCCTGGGGACGCGGTCGCCCGCCACCTCGGCGTGACCGGGCCGGTGCAGACGGTCTCCTCGGCCTGCGCCTCGGGCGCCCTGGCGCTGGGCGCGGCCTTGGCGGCGGTCCGCTCCGGCGAGGTGGACGTGGCCATCGCCGGCGGCTCCGACTCCCTCTGCCAGCTCACCTACGCCGGCTTCAACGCCCTGCGCTCGGTCGACGAGGTCCCCTGCCGCCCGTTCCGCGGCAGCCGCGCCGGCATGTCGTTCGGCGAAGGGGCGGCCGTCCTGGTTTTGGAGCCGCTGGAACGGGTGCTGGCCCGGGGGGGCAGGCCGCTCGCCGAATTCTGCGGCGCCGGAGCGTCCTGCGACGCCCATCACATGACCGCGCCGGATCCCAGCGGAGTGGGCGCCGCGGCCGCCCTCTCGGCGGCTCTGCGCGACGCCGGGCTTCCCGCCGAGGCCGTGGGCTTCGTCAACGCCCACGGCACGGGCACGCCGCTCAATGACGCGGCCGAGTGGAACGCCCTGCGGCGGGTCTTCGGCGACAGGGCGGGCGAGATTCCGGTGGTCGCGACCAAGGCGCTGCTCGGGCACCTGCTCGGCTCCGCCGGAGCGATCGAAGCGGTAGCGACCATCCTCTGCCTGCTCCATGGCGAGCTGCATCCGGTCCCCACCTGCCAGGAGGCGTCCGCCCTGGCCTCTGAAGAGACTTCGGACCTCCCCGTGAACCTGGTCCTCGACCGTCCGCTCCCACTACCCCCCCTGCCCGACACCCGGGCCGCGGTCTCGACCAGCCTGGCGTTCGGCGGATCGAACGCCGCTCTCGTCTTCTCGCGGTGGGTGGGCCCGGCCGCTTGAGCCGCGCGGTCCTCGTCACCGGGCTGGGGACCGTTGGCGCCTACGGCTGCGGCGGCGACAGCCTGCGGCGGCTCCTAGCCTCTTCCGATCCCTCCCCCCTGCTCTCCGAGGTCGACCGCTCCGCGGGCTACCACGCCGAGGGCGGCGCCCGGCTCGCCTTCCTGACCCGGGGCGTGAGCCTCGTCGAGCACGTGGCGCCTGGCGAGGCCCGGCGCATGAGCCCGCCCTCCAAGCTCGCCGTGGCCGCGGCCCGCATGGCCCTCCGCTGCGCCGGGTTCGCGGACGCCCGCTGCGACCGGGAGGAGACGGCCGTGGTGATCGCCACGGCGTTCGGCCCCTCCTCCTATTCCGAGGCCCTGCTCAGACAGATCCTCTTCGAAGGGCCGGAGTCGACGTCGCCGTTCTACTTCACCGAGAGCGTAGCCAACGCGCCCGCGGCCCAGGTCGCGATCCTCTGCCGGGCGCGCGGCCCGAGCGTGACGATCTGCCAGCGCGAAGCCGGAGCGCTCCAGGCCGTGGCCCAGGGCGCCGCCGACGTGCTCTCCGGCCGTGCTCCGCGCTCTCTCGCCGGCTCCGTCGAGGAGATGACGCCGCTGCTCCACGCCCTGCTCGACCGCTTCGGCGCTCTGGCGCGCCCCGACGAGGACGGCGAGGAGGCCGCGCGCCCCTTCGACCGCCGCCGCGACGGCTTCCTGGCCTCCGAAGGCGCGACGATGCTGCTGCTGGAGGACGAGGAAAGCGCCGGCGAGCGGGGGGGCCGCGCCCTGGCGCGCGTGCTCGCCTGGGGGAGCGCCTTCGATCCGACCGCCTCGCAGACCGGTTGGGGCACGGGACACACCCATCTCGCCCGCTCGCTGCGCCGCTGCCTGGAGCGCGCCGGGCTGAGGATTGAAGATATCGACCGCATCGTCTCCGGCGCCTCCGGCTCGCGCGGCGGCGACCGGCTGGAAGCGCTGACCCTGCGCGCCGCCTGGGGCGACCGCCCGCTGCCGCCGGTCCTCGCGCCCAAGGCGGCGGTGGGGGAGTACGGCGGCGGATTCCTGGGCGCCGCGGTGCTGGCCGCGGCCGGGAGCTGCTTCGGCCCGGCCGCCGGCTTCCAGGAGCCCGATCCCGAGCTCGGGATCGCCCTGCACGACGGCTCCCCCCTGCCGCGCCCGTCCACCGTCCTGGTTACCAGCCTCGCCGCCGGAGGCGCGGCCTCGTGGCTGGTGCTGGGATCGCCATAGAATCCCACTCCATGAGCGCCACGATGAGGACAACGGAGCTCCGCGTCGCCGCCGCCATCCCCGCCTACCAGGCCGCGCCGTCCGTCGGCGGCGTGGTACGGGGCGCCCTCCAGCTCCTCCCCGAGGTGCTGGTGATCGATGACGGATCGACCGACGCCACGGCCGAAGAGGCCGGGCGGGCGGGGGCGCGGGTGGTCTCGTTCTCCTGCAACCGGGGCAAGGGGGCGGCCCTGCATGCGGCCTTCGACGACCTGTTCGGCCGTGGCTACGACGGCGTGATCACCCTCGACGCCGACGGCCAACACCTGCCTGAGGAGATCCCCAAGCTGCTCGCGGCCGTGGCCGGGGGGGGCGACCTGATCCTCGGAGTGCGCGATCACCTGTTCGGCGAGATGAGCGCCGTTCGCCGCGCCAGCAACCGGCTCTCGTCCAAGGCCATCTCCTTCGCCGCCGGGCAGCGGCTGAACGACATCCAGACCGGTTTCCGCTTCTACAGCCGCCGCCTCGTCGAGACGGTCGGTTTCCCCGAAGCGCGCTTCGAGGCCGAGAGCGCGGTGGTGGTGCGGGCGGCGCGGCGCGGTTTCCACGTGGTCACCGTGCCCGTGCGCCTGGGCTTCGCGGACGGCCGGACCACCAGCCATTACCGTCCCCTGCTCGACAGTCTGAGGATCGCCGGCGCGGTCACCCGCGCCCGGCTGGAGATGCTGGGATGGGCACGGTCCTCGTAACCGGCGGTACCCGCGGCATCGGCCGGGCGATCGTCGAGGCCCTGCTCGCGGAGACCGCGGAGCCCTCGGAACGCCGAGTGGCCTTCACCTGGCGCTCGGAGGAGGCCGCCGCGCGGGAGATCGAAGACGCTTCGCGAGGGCGGGCGCGCGCCTTCCAGCTCGACCTGCTCGACCGCGCCCGGCCGGACGACGTGGTCGCCGAGGCCGAGGAGGCGCTGGGGCCGATCGAAGGGCTGGTCAACAACGCGGGCGTCCGCCGCGAGTCGCTGCTCGCGCTGACCTCGGACGACGACTGGGACGCGGTCGTCGACACCAACCTGGGCGGCCTCTTCCGCTGCTGCCGGGCGGTGCTGCGGGGGATGATGGTGCGGCGGCGCGGCGCAATCGTCAACGTCGCCTCGCTCTCCGCCTTCCACGGCGTGGCCGGCCAGGCCGCCTACGCCGCCTCCAAGGCCGGCATCCTCGGCCTCACCCGCTCGCTGGCGCGCGAGGTGGGCAAGCGAGGAGTGCGCGTCAACGCCGTCGTGCCCGGGTTCGTGGCCACCGACCTGACCGCGGGCCTGCCGCAATCGGCGGTCGATCGCCTGCGCGCCGGCGAGTGCCTGCCCGGCGGCGCCAGCGCGGGCTCGGTCGCCGACGCCGTGCTGTTCCTGCTCTCCGACCGCGCCGCCGCGATCACCGGCCAGACCCTGGTGGTGGACGCGGGGGCGTCGGCCTGAGCCGGGCTCCGGTCGATCTCCATGGCGCTCGCCACCCGTCTCGCCGCCGCGATCCTCCGCCGTCCGCGGATCGTCCTCGCCGTCTCCCTGGCCGCGACGCTGGTGGCCCTCGTCCCGGCTTCCCGCTTCCGCGTGGACGCGAACCTCGCCTCCCTGCTGCCGGAACGGGCTCCGGCCGCGGAGGACTACCGGGTCTTCCTGGAGACCTTCGGCGGCTTCGAGAAGGTCTTTGTGCTGGTGCGCTCGCCCGGGACCCGGCTGGAAGACCCGGCGCCGCTGATCGACGCGGCCGAGTCGCTCGCGGCGATCCTCGGCCGGAGCCCCGAGGTGGCGGAGGCCCGCTCCGGTATTACCGAGGAAGACGAGCGGTTCTTCCTCGAATACGTCGGCCCCCGCATGCCCCTGCTGATGGGTGGAGACTGGCGCTCCGAGCTCGCTCCGCGGCTCGAGCCCGAGGCCATCCGCCGGCGGGTCGCGGCCATGCGGCAGGCGATGCGCGGCCCGGCCGGCGCGGTCGAGGCGCAGCTCTTCAAGGCCGATCCGCTCGGGCTCTCCGAAGGGATGATCGCCCGCGCCTCGGCCTCGCTGCCCGTGGAGCCGCTGAGCGGCGCGTTCCTGTCGCGCGAGGGGGACGCGACCCTGGTGATCCTCACGCCGTCGCGGGCGGAGATCGACCCCGCGGGTGGGCGCGCCCTGCTCGCCGACCTGGAGAAGGCGTACGCCCAGGTGCGGCGGGAGTCCGGCATCCCCCTGGAATTCGACGCCGTGGGCGGGCCGATCTACGCGGCCCAGGACGAGGCCCTGCTGCGCTCCGACCTCACCCGGACGTCGCTGGCGTCGGCCACGGGCGTGCTGGTCCTACTGCTGCTCGGCTTCGGCGGCGGCTTCATCCCGGCGGTGATCCTGGCGTCGGTGATCGCCGGCCTGATCTGGACCGCCGCCGTGGCCGCGCTCTGGCTCGGCAGCATCTCGGTGGTCGGCGTGGGGTTCGCCGCCGCCCTGGTGGGCATGGGGGTCGAGTACGGCATCCACGCCGGCGCCCGTTTCCGCCAGCTCCGGCTGGAGGGGCGCGAGCCGGCCCTGGCGCTCGCCGGGACCTTCCGCGATCCGGGGCCGGGGATCGTCTCCTCCGCGCTGACCACCGCCGCCGGCCTCGGCGCGCTCTGCCTGGCGCACTTCCGGCCGCTCCGCGAGCTGGGCCAGGTGCTCACCGTGGGTGTGCTGGTGACCCTGGTGACCACGGCCACACTGGGCGCCTCGCTGCTGCTGGCGCTGCCGGGCGGATCGCGGGTGCGCACGCCCAGGCTCTGGCTGCGCTTCGGCTTCCCGGCGCTGAAAGCGGTCGTGGGCCAGGCCACCCGCCGCCCGCTCGTCACCTTGGGGATGGCCGCGCTCCTCTCGACCCTCTCGGTCTGGGGCGTCTCCCGCCTCGACCTGAGCACCGACCTGCGCTCCCTCCGCCCGGAGGACCACCCTTCGCTGCGCGCCGAAGAGTTGCTGGTGGAGAAATTCGCCGTCGGGCTCGACACGTTCACTGTAATCGCCCGGGGGCGCGATCTCGGCGAGGCGCTGGACCGGGCGGCCAAGGTCCGGCCGATCCTGGAGGCCCGCCTGGGACCCGAGGCGGAGATCACGACGCCGTCCGACTGGCTCGTCCTGGGAGAGCGCCGGGCTCGGCGCCTGCGCGAGCTGAAGACCCTGCCACTGGAACGCGCCGCGGACGACTTCACGCGCGAGCTGACCGTCGCCGGCTTCAAGCTCGCCCCCTTCGCCCCGGGCCTGGACGTCCTGCGCGCCCTCGGAAGGGGGAAGGAGCCGGGCGTGCCCGCGCCGGAGGACTGGCCACGCTGGATGTCCGAGCTGGTGAAGACCACCCCCGAGGGCGCGGCCGTGGCCGTCCACATCCGGGTGCCGCTGGGTCGTCTGGATCGGGCTTTTGCGGTCCCGGCGGAAGATCTGGCGCGGGATCTCGCCGCGGCCTCGCCGGGCCTGGCGCTCGCGTCGGTCCCCCGGGTGGGCGCCGAGCTGCGTGGCCTGGCCTTCCAGGACCTGCGGCGGTCGAGCGCCGTGGCTCTGGCCCTGGTCGCCCTCGTGGTGATCGTCTCCGTCCGCGGCCGGATGGCCGACGCGCTCCTCTCGGGGCTGCCGCTGGCCCTGGGCTGCCTGTGGACCTTCGGCCTCTGGGGCGCCTTCGGTGGGCACGTGGACATCCTGGCGATCTCGACGCTGCCGGTCCTCTTCGGCACCGGGATCGACCTCGGGGTCCACGCCGTCCACGGCGGGCGCGTGCGGCCGGAGACGGGAATCCGCGGCACGGTTGAAGAATCCGGGCTCGCGATGCTGTTGATTACTTTGACGACGGGCGTGGGCTTCGGGAGCCTCGGCTCGTCGCGGGTCCCCGGCCTGCAGAACGCCGGGACCCTGGTCGCCTTGGGCGTCTCCGCCTGCCTCGTGGCCACCTTCCTGGTCCTGCCGGCGCTGGAGGCATTGTTCCGGAGGCGTGGATGAGCGAAAATAGATAAGCTCCCGAGAGTCGGTAAGAAGTCGAGGTCTCTGTTTCATGGAAGCTGTCGTCTCACGCAGAGCTGCGCCTCAGGCGCCTCCTCACGCTCCAGAAGCCGGCTGGGTCCGGCGTCTGCTCGGGCCGTTCTACGTCACGGCCGTCTTCTGGTTCCGCCTCCACCGTTTCGGAGTGAGGATACTCCCCTCCTGGGCCATGAGCCTGCTCATGCCCTTCTTCGTCGGCTTCTTCTTCGTCGCCCTGCGCAACATCCGGGCGGCGCTCGCGGCGAACCTGGTGCCGGTGCTCGGCCCTTGCGGCTGGTGGGAGCGCCAGCGCCGCATCTTCCGCAGCCTGTGGACCTTCTCCTGGTGCCTCTCGGAGCGCTACGAGCGGCTGAGCACCGAGCGCCAGTTCCTGGTCGGCGCCGAGGGGCTGGAGAACTGGAGGGAGCTGAATGCTTCGGGCAAGGGCTTCCTCCTGGTCACCGCGCACGTTGGGGCCTGGGAGGTGGGCTCGATGCTGCCCGCCTGCCAGGAGGCGCGCAAGGTCCACGTCGTCCGCGAGGCCGAGACCGATCCGAGGGCTCAGCGCTTCTTCGCGGACCTGATCCGCAAGGCCGGGGGAGACCTCTACACGACGCACTTCGCCGAAGACCCGCAACTCGGCATGATCCTGCTCGACGCCTTGCGCGACGGCGAGATCGTGGCGCTCCAGGGTGACCGCCCGCGCTCGGGCGGCCGGACAGCGCGGATTACCCTCTTCGGGCGCTCTTTCCCGATGCCGGTCGGCCCTGCCATCCTGGCCCGCACCGCCGAAGTCCCCATCCTCCCGGTCTTCGTCTTCCGGGAAGGGCGCCTGCGCTACCGCTGCGCCATCCGTCCACCCATCCACGTGGCCAAGACCGCGAACCGTCACGCCGACCTGGAAGGGGCGATGCAGCGGTTCACCGATGAGCTCCAGTGGGCCATCTCCCACCGGCCGCACCAGTGGTTCTGCTTCCGGAAGGTGTGGGAGTGACGATCTGGAGTGAGATAATGGAGCTATGACTACGTTGACATTGGAGATTGAAGAGGACCTCGCGCGCCGGCTCGCCGAACGCGCCCGACGGCATGGAATCTCCCTGGAAGAAGAGGCTCGCAGCGCCCTCACAGAATCCCTCGAAAAGGATTGGGCAAGCTTCTGGGCGAAGACGGAACAGATCCGCAAGAGCCTGAAAGGGCGAACTTTCACCGACAGTGCGGCTCTGATTCGCGAGGACCGGGACCGGTGAGGTCCTGTGTCCTCGATGCTAGCGTCGTCACGAAGTGGTTTCTCGACGAGGTTGGCTCGAAGGCTGCGCGAGCGCTCCAAGGCGCTCACCTCGAAATGGCCGCCCCACAGTTCCTCTTTCTGGAGCTTGCCAATGTCCTTTGGAAGCAGGTCCGGAAAGGTGCTCTTGACGTGGCCGCAGGTTCAAAGATCCTCTCTACGCTCGAAGAGGCTCCTATCCAGTGGCAAGAGGACGCACTCCTCTTCCATGACGCGTTTCTCCTTGCGGCGGACACAGGGCGGACCGCCTACGACTGCTTGTATCTGGCGCTAGCCAGAAGAAAGGGAAGTCCGCTCATTACGGCGGATCGGAAATTCTTCGACGCGATTTCTTCGGGACCGCTCGCCGAGCACATTCTCTGGATCGAGAGCGTGCCGGACGTTGTCTCGTCTGAGTAGGTGGCGGGCGATGCAGCAGTTCGCCGGCGAGCTCCAGTGGGCCACCGGCCGCACCAGTGGTTCTGCTTCCGGAAGGTGTGGAGAACAGATCCGGAAGGGCCTCCGGGGCAGCTCATTTCCTGATTGCAACTCCCGAGTGTCGGAGGACTCTTCCCCGGGGTCGGGAGAAGTCTTCCCAAGTCTCGGGATGGCCCTCCCTGGGGTCAGGAGAAGTCTTCCCGAGCCTCGGGACGGCTCTCCCTGGAGTCGGGAGAGGTCTTCCCGAGCTTCGGGACGGCCCTCCCTGGGGTCAGGAGAAGTCTTCCCGAGCTTCGGGACGGCTCTCCCTGAGGTCGGGAGAAGTCTTCCCGAGCCTCGGGACGGCTCTCCCTGGGGTCAGGATGAGCTCTCCGGGCCTCGGGATGGCTTCTCCTGAGGCGACGCGGCCGGCGTCGCGGGCCTCATGGAGCCGGTTCTTGCGGGATCACGGCAGAGGTGGCAGAGTCGGCGCTAGGAGGGAGACGGCGATGGCGATGTCGCGGCGAAGGATGATGCAGGCCCTGCTCGGGGCTGGCGCGGTGGTCCTTGGCGGTGGGGCGGCGGGCCTGGCTTGGCTCGACCAGAGGCTCACCTCGAAGAATCCCGTCAAGGATCCCCTCCCAGAGGGAAGCGGCGCGGCGCGGTCCCTGCCCCTGACGCCAGCCTGCAACGATGGCGACGAGGAACCCACGCCGTCTGTCATCGAGGGACCTTTCTATAAGCCGAACAGTCCCCAGAGGACGGTTCTGCGCGAGGCCGACACGGTGGGTACGCCTCTCGTCATCAAAGGACGCGTGCTGTCGCCGGACTGCGTACCCATCGCGGGAGCGGTGCTCGACTTCTGGAGCTGTGACGGCAAGGGCGTCTACGACAACGAGGGCTTCAGGCTCCGAGGACACCAGCTCACGGATGCGGCGGGCGTCTTCCGCGTCGAGACGGTGAAGCCGAGCGACTACAAGGATTTCGGAATTCACCGCACGCCCCACGTCCACGTGAGGGCGCAGGGACCCAGGACGGGCCTGCTGACCACGCAGCTCTTTTTTCCCGGCGAGCCCCTCAATGCCCAGGATTGGCTCCTCAAGGAGAGCCTGATCATGAACGTGGCGCGGTCCGGCGATGAATCGCTCGTCGCGAGGTTCGACTTCGTCCTAGCGTGAGGCGGGTACGGGCCTCTTCCTTCTCATCAGGCCGTCGAGGCTCCACAGTCCTGATCCGCGAGCCGCGATGTAGAGGAAGGCGAAGCAGTAGAGCACCGCAGTCTCGCCCTGGTTCACGAGCGGCCAGAAGCCGTCCTTCGCATGAGCCATGAAGTAGGCGACGGCCATCTCACCGCTGGCGATGAAGGCGGCGATGCTGCCGAACAAGCCGACCGCGATCAGCAGACCTCCCAGAAACTCGATCCACCCCGCAGCCACGTACAGCGGCGCGCCCGCTTTCTGCCCCCCGAACATGCCGAAGAGCTTCTGGGCGCCGTGCGAGGCGAACAGCAGCCCGAAGATGATCCGGAACAGTGCGTAGATAGGCTCTGTAAAGCGTCCTAGGAATCCCATGAGACACCTCCCTTTCTGTGGCCGTCGGCCTGTCTCTGGCGCAAGCGGCCCCCTACCGCCGGGGGCAGCAATTCGCGTGCCGGTGCCGGTGCCGGATCACGCCGTCAGGTAGGTGTTGACGGTCCCCCGCAGCAGCTCCTCGCCGTCCTCTCCCTTCACCGCGACCTCGTAGACCGACAGCGGCGGAGCGCTGCCGCTCAGGCGGACGGTGAAGGGGAACGGCCGGCGGGCGGGTAGGGAGGGGGTGCGGAACCGGGCGTTCCGGATGCCGACCAGGTAGCCGATCCTGGGGCCTGCGCTCTCCTTCCGGCTCAGCGCTTCCAGCACCGCGGCGCCCTGGGCGGCGGCCTCCAGCCCGACGAAAGCGGGGGCGAGGCCTCCTTGGACAAAGGGGTTGTCCGGCGGGATCTCGGCGATTCCGGCGAGGCTTTCCGCGGTGGCTTCGAGGACGTCCCGGACGAGCCGCGCCGGCGGAGCATGAGGGATCAGCCTGGGGTTGAAACCCCCAGGCTGGGCTGTGTCGCCCTGCGGGCGAGGATCGGGGGGGGGAGTCGCTCCTTGGAGCGAAACAACCCAGCCTGGGGTTTCAACCCCAGGCTGGCCCAGGCGCAGAACGCCGTTGCTGACCGGCTCTTCCCCCCGGCGCAGCTCGAAGCGGAGGACGCCGTCCTCGCCCGGCTCGTTGAGCCGCAGGTCGAGGACGTCTCCCGGATGGACCGGGTTGCGCAGCTTGAGGGTGGAGATCTCCGCGACCGGGGCTCCGCCGGCCGCCAGGGCGAGGTGGGCGATGCCGGGGAGGATCGGGTGGCCGGGGAAGTGGCCGGCGAAGAAGGGGCTTGCGGCCGGGATCTCGAAGCGGAGCCGGAGGCGGCCGTCCGGCTGCCGATCGGAGCCTTCCAGCCGGGGGAAGATCATCCGTAGGAGGCGGCTTCGCCGGAGGTCTCGACCGCGGTGGCTGGATTTTCCAGCAGCGAGAAGCGCTCGCGCCGCGGGACCAGGGGGAGGTGGCGGTTGAGCCAGACGAAGAAGCCGAGCAGGCGCAGGCGCCAGCGCAGTGCGAAGGCCGGGCGCGGAAAGACGTTGCCCGCCAGGATCGAGAGCGCCGCCCGGTGCACCTGGAGCGGCCCTTCGCCGTTCAGGAACAGCTCGCGGAACGAGTGGTCGTAGTACAGGTCGACCAGCTTGAAGAAGGCCGACGAGCTGTCGTCGACGTAGCGGATGTACCGCTCGCGCACGCGCGCCGGGTCCGCCCCGCTGCATAAGATCTCGACGATCCCCCGGCCGGCCTCCGCGCCGCTCATCATTCCCATGCAGACGCCGGTCGAGAAGATCGGATCGATGAAGGTGGCGGCGTCGCCGAGCAGGAAGTAGCCCGGGCCGGCGTAGGGCGCGCACCGGTAGCTGAAGTCCGCGGCGACGTGGGTGCTCTCCGGGAAAGCCGCGCCGGCGGTGCGCTCGCGCATCGTCGGACAGCGGTGGATCCCCCAGAGGAGCATCTGATCGGCAGGGAGGCCGACTTCGCGCGCCTTGTCGGCGTCCATCACAAGGCCGATGCTCGTCCGCGTCTCGTCGAGCGGGATCGACCAGAACCACCCCTCCTCGCACATGATGATGACCGGGAATCCGCCTTCGAGCCCGGGCCGCCGGTAGGCGTTGTCGAAATGGCCGAAGTACGCGATCTTGCGGTGCTGGGGCATCATCCGGCGGATCCCCAGATGTTTGCCCAGCAGCGTCGACTGGCCGCTGGCGTCGAGCAGGAAGCGGGCGGAGATCTCCCCCTCGTCCGTGGCGATCTCGACGCGTCCGTCTTCCAGACGCAGGATCTTGCGCACGGCGCAGCTCTCGCTGACCTCGGCGCCGGCCTCGCGCGCGGCGTCGAGGAGCATGCTGTCGAAGGGGGCGCGCTCGACGTTCCAGGCCTGGGTCTCGGCCTTGAGGAGACCTTGGTAAAACCAGAACAGCGCCGGGCCTTCGCCGTGGCCCATCACGAACTCCGCGCCCCGCTTGTCGATCGTGGTGATCTTGTCGATCCAGGGCTCCAGGCCCAGCTCGCGGAACAGAACCTTGTTGCGCGGCAGCAGTGACTCGCCGATGTGGAAGCGCGGGAAAGCCGAGCGCTCCAGGACCTTCACCCGCAGGCCCGCGCGAGCCAGGACCAGCGCGGCGGTGGCCCCGGCGGGGCCGCCCCCGATCACGACCGCGTCATGGGTGGGAGCGGAGGGTGTCATGCCTCCTCACGCTCCAGCAGGTAAGTCCAGCGGCCGGGGTAGGCTTGCCGGCGCGTCAGCCGGAAGCGCCGCTCGAGGAGCGGCGACGAAATCCAACCCTCGGCGTCTGGCTGGAGCAGGCGGTACACTCCGGCTTCGAGGGTGCGGATCTCGAACTGGAGCCCTTTCTTGCGGGCGTCCACGAGCCACAGCTCCGGCACTCCGGCGGCGGCGTAGCGCTCCGGCAGGCGCTTGCGGTCCTTGCGGACCGAGCTGTCGCTGATGACCTCCACCACCAGGTCCGGCGCTCCTTCGAGCTCGACGTACCGCCCAGGCTCCCCCTTGGCCGAAGGGATCTCCTTGACCTGGCCGCGTTCGAGCGATCCCCAGAAGAGGACCACCACGTCAGGCTCGGCCGAGAGGTCGGCCTGCGGCGAGCTCACACGCGACCGGTCGCTCACCACGTACCCGAGGCCCGGTCGGTCCACGAGGAGATGGAGCTCCGATACGATGGCTGTCTTCACAGTCCCGTGGGTATAGAGATCCTCGGGGCTCATATCGATCTCCAGGTCCCCTGCCAGGAAATCGATGCGCCCGTGCTCCGGGAATGTCCTGGACTGCGCCCAGGCGCGGAAGCCTTCGAGCCGGAAGGCCTTCGCGGGGATATGCAGCGTTTCGTAGGGCGGTATGATTTTTCCCATCGAAATCTCGCCTCGGCGCTCAAGGTACCACACCGCCTCACCACCGGAAGACCTCCTCCAGCGAGGAGGCGTTGAGCAGGCGTTCGCCCCAGGCGAGCAGCCTTTCCGGGGGCGCCAGCTCGATCCGCATGCGGTCATGGGTGGCGAGCGGTCCGAACTTCCGTTCCGTCTGGCGGAGGAGCAGCTCGGCTCCTCCCTGTCTGCGGCCTTCCTCCTGCCACTGCCGGGTCCAGTCGAGGACCGTGTCCTGTCTCCTCATGGGGCAACTTCCTCCTTGCCCCTATAAAGAACGGAAAACGGGTCCGGAACCTTGCGAGAATTTTCAGCCGGCGCCGGGCGCCGGGGCCATCGGCATGGCCGGCTGGGGCGTTCCGGTGCTCGCGGGGACAGCCAGCGCGCCGCTGGAGCGGACCATCAGGGCCAGGGCCTGGGTCGGGCTCAGCGACGGGTGCTTGCGCACGGACAGGGCGATCTGCCGCACGCTCGCGCGCACGTCCTCGCCCGCCAGGGCGTAGACCTGGTCGAGCTCTTCCAGGCCGCTCATGTAGATCCGGTTGGAGATCAGGCGGGCGTTGTTGAGCGGCCTGCGGGCGAGCCGGCTTCCAGAGTAGACCTCCAACTCGCGGTCGAGGCGGCCGGTCAGGGTGGCGCGGGCGCGGGCGAAGAGGGCTTCGCGCCGGGTCTCCAGGGCATGGTCCGGGAGCCGCGACTCGTAGAGGGCTTTGAGACTGCGCTCCAGCCGGACATAGAAGGCGGCCAGGCGCTTTTCGTCCCGCCACATGGCGGCGCAGCGCACGGCCGTCGCGTGGTCGCCCCGGCTGGCGAAGAAGGTCTCGGCGCCGCGGAAGCCGACGAAGTTCGCGTAGCTCTCGTTGAAACGGGCGTCGCCCGGCACCCAGAGCGTGTTGTGCGCGATCTCGTGGATCACGGTCACCACCAGCTCCGCCGGATCGCCGTCCAGCGCCGTCGAGAGGAGCGGATCGTCGAACCAGCCGAGGGTCGAGAACGCTCCCGACGGCCGCAGGTAGGTGTCGTAGCCCAGCCGGTCCAGCCGCCGTTGCTCGGCGCGGGCGGCCTCTTCGTCGAAGAAGCCCTTATAGGGGATGGCGCCAACCACCGGGTAGCGCCAGCGGTAGGCCGCCAGCCGGTAGCGCGGGCTGGCCGAGAGGACTTCCAGCAGCTTGCCGGTGCCGACGTCCGAGAAGGTGGTGTAGGTGTTCCCCGCCTCCAGGCCCAGCCGCTCGGCGGCGAAGGCGCGCGTTGCGAGCACCAGCTCGAACTGGGCGCGGCGCTCCGGCGGGGTCGCGGGGTCCGCGATCAGCTCTTCGAGCGGGCGCCGCTTGAGCAGGATGCCGGCCTCTTCGTAGCCAGCCCGCAGCACGAAGCGGGCCTCCGCGCTGACCGCCAGCAGGACGGCGAGAGCCAGGACCGAGAGGATCAGGCCGCGGACGAGGATTCTTCTAGTAGAGCGCAACGGTGGTTCCATCCGTGAAGCGGCAGGCGGGTTGTGGGGTGTGGCGAGGGACTCCGAAGAGACGGTACTCCTCCGCGCCGATCAGAGGGAGCCGCAGGCGGCGCCACGAGGGCTCCGCGGGCTGACCCAGCGTCAGCGTCCAGTGCGAAAGGATGTGATCCCATGCCTTGCGTCTCCAAAACATCCGGAAGTGGATGGGATCGATCCCGTACCAGTCGGCCTGAGGCGCCACAAGGCAGAGCTGATGCTCCTCGGCCAGACGGCGCAGCCGGCCGTCCAGCTCGCGCGCTCGGGCCAGGAGCGTCCGCCAGGGAACCCCGCGACCAGGGAACAAGATTGATCTTGCAGCATGATAGCGGAAGACCGAGACCTTCTCAATACTGATCATCGGCAACGGCGTGCAGATCGTCTCCGCCCCATGGCGCAGCAGGCGCTCCAGGCACTCCCGGACCCAGCCGGCGATCGTCTCCGCCGTCTCTCCATAGAGGAGGTCGTTGCCGACGTCGGTGATCAGCGCAATGGAGCGCAGGGGAGGTCGTTTTTCCAGATCAGCCCAGAGGCCGCAGCGCGTGATGCCGGGCAGAGAGCGCGCGCCGAAGAAGATGCGGCTCCGCTTGCCGTAGGAGCGGCCGTGGCCGCAGGCGGCGAGCACCTCGACGGGGCCGCCGGCCGCGTGCCGCAGGCGGCCGACGATACGCGGGAGCGACATCTTCAGGTTGCTGGCGCCGAGGAGGACGGCGCGCAGGGCGGGCGTCTGGTGAGCGTACGACATCTGGACGAAGACCTGGCCTTCTCGATACGACATACGTAGGAAGGCCGGGTTCCGTCCAGGGGCCCTCACCCCCTAACCCCCTCTCCCGATGGGAGAGGGGGGACCCGAATCGATGCTGGCGTTTTTCTCCCCCTCTCCCATCGGGAGAGGGGGCCGGGGGGTGAGGGCTCGCGGAAGGCCTACCGGCAGATCTTGGTCTTCTTGGCGCAGGCGCCCGAGCAGCACTGCGAGTTGGTGCTGCAGGCGGTGCCGCCGGGCAGGCAGGAGCCGCCGCCGCCCGAGCAGGTGCTGCTCTCCTTGCCGCCGATCGAGGTCAGGCCGGAGTTGTTCGGGTCGAGCCAGGAGGAGAGGCCGGCCGTCCAGGAGACGGAGAGCTTGCCGAACTCGTCCCAGCCGCCGGAGCAGTCCGCCGTGCCGCCGTGGAGCTGGCCGACGATCTGGTGATTCGCGTTGAACAGCGGACAGCCCGAGGAGCCGCCCTCGGTGGTGCCGACGTCCCAGCCGACGATCCGCCAGTGATCGTTGCCCCAGCCGCCGCTGAAGCCACCGCCGTCCTGGACCGCGTCGTTCTCGAAGCTGATCTTCTTGGCGGCGCCGGTCGGGTGATGGATCGCCACCGCGCTGGCCGGCGCGCTGGCCGAGCGGCTGAAGCCGGCGTAGTAGACGTTGTAGGCGGAATTGGGCGCGCTGTTGAGCTCCAGCAGGGTGAAGTCCGAGCTCGAGTTGGTGGCGCGCAGGCTCGAGCCGGTCGAGGTCTGGTTCGTCGGCGCGTTGCTGCCGCCGCAGGTGGAGTTCTCGTAGTTCCAGTA
This sequence comes from Thermoanaerobaculia bacterium, assembly GCA_036380715.1. GTDB lineage: Bacteria > Acidobacteriota > Thermoanaerobaculia > Multivoradales > UBA5704 > UBA5704. The sequence continues at coordinate 70,305 of DASVEF010000255.1, forward strand.
GAAGACCATGCCGGCCGCGGTCTGGCTGCGGCTGACGCAGTGGGCCGCGGTCAGGAAGAGGTTCCGGCAGTCCTGGCGCGCGTTGTTGATCAGGCTGCCCGTGCAGAGATAGCGGCCGTCATAGGTGCGCGCCACGGCCCGCTTGTCCGCCTGCCACTGGCTCCCCACGGAGCAGTTGACGTCCACCTCGCAGGCGCCCAGCCCGCCGCCCACCCACTGGATGGTGTCGAGCGAGGTGCGCAGGCCGTTGCGGAACGGCACCCGGTCGAAGCGGTTGAAGTCCCGGTAGCCGTGGGAGACCGACTCGACCTCCAGCGTCGGATCCCAGGCCACCACGGCCGGGGCGTAGAGCTCGATCACGGCCGAATCGCCGGGGATCGCGGGGCTGCCGAAGCGGCGCTCGCGGTTGTTGATCGCCGACGTGTACGGTCCGTCCTGGTAGTCGCGGTCGACCGAATAGAAGCGCAGCTCCGCGCCGGGCGGCAGGGAGACGTGGCTGAGCATGAAGCTGACGAAGACGGCGCCGGGCGAGGTGACGCGCAGCCGCCAGAGGGTCCCGCCGTCGGGCAGAGTCTCGCGGGTCCCGTCCTGCAGCCCGAGGTGCAGCGGCACCGGATCGGCGACCCGGAAGGGAACGCGGGTCGCGTCCGTGCTCCGGGTGCTCAGCTCGTCCTCGAACTTCAGGTACTCGACGTCCACGAAGCCCAGGAAGTGGTGCTCGATGCGTTCGTCCGACAGGACGCTCTGGGAGAAGCTGACGGGACGGGCGCCGGAGGCGGCCTGGAGGGGGAGCGTCGAGGCCAGGAGCGCGAGGGTTGCCACGGCCAGCCGCAGCCAGGGACGGGTTGACGTCATCGTCGTCCTCCTATAGCGAGATCGGTCTTGTCTTCGCCTGCAAAGGCGAATTGTACATTATTTAGAGTGCTTTCCGGAGCGGAATTGTGACGCCGGCGTCTCGGTCTGACCCTCTCGCCTCACTTCTTTGTGTTGAAGGCCTCCGACGGTTCCCCCTGGACTCAGGCTAGACTACGCCGCGCTCAGGACCCGACCGGCGGTCCATCCATTATTCACTACGAGAGGAGAGTATCCATGAGCAGCCAGTCCAATCCCCTGGAGCTGCTGGGGAGATATGCCAGGTCCGTGGACCACATCGCGGTCGCGGTCAACGATCTCGAAGAGTCCATCAACTTCTATAGCAAGGTGCTCGGCTTCCAGCTCCACGAGCGCCGCCGGACCGAGGGCAAGGCCACGGCCATGGTCTCGGCCGTGATGAAGGCCGGCCCGATCACCGTGGTGCTCCTCCAGGGCACCTCGCCCGACTCCCAGGTCTCCAAGTACGTCGACAACTATGGGCCGGGCGTCCAGCACATCGCCATCGAGGTGGAGAACCTGCCCCAGGTGGCCGAGGACCTCAAGAAGGCGGGCCTGGAGTTCGACACCACGGTCATCAGCAGCCCGGGCCTGCGCCAGATCTTCACCCACCGCGAGCCGAATTCGGGCATGATGTTCGAGCTGATCGAGAGGATGGGCGGCGACTTCTCGGACGAGAGCGTGCAGAACCTGTTCGAGCAACTGGAGCGGAAGGACACCTTCTGATCCCGGGCATGGACATCGAGCTCAAGAGCTGCTTCGGCGACCCGCTGCTGGAGGTGATGAACTTCCTCAACGAGGTCGTGCTGCGTTATCCCGAGGCGATCTCCTTCGCTCCGGGGCGGCCGGCGGAGCGCCACTTCGACGTGGAGCGGAGCCTCGCCAAAGCTCCGCTCTACGTGGAGCACCGCGCCGCGGCCACCGGCTGGTCCCCCCTCGCCGTCTGGAACGACCTGGGGCAGTACAACCGCACCAACGGCATCGTCAACGACCTCATCGCGAAGCAGCTCGAGCTCGACGAGGGGATCCGCGTCCGCCCCGAGTCGATCGTCGTGACCCACGGCTGCCAGGAGGGGATGACCATCCTCCTCCTCGGGCTGTTCGAGCCCGCCCGCGACGTCCTGCTGGTGAGCGATCCGACCTACATCGGCATTACCGGCCTCGCCGACATCGTGGGCATCGAGATGGTCCCGGTGCCCACGGGCGAGGAGGGGCTCGATCCGCGGGCGGTGGCCGACGCCGTCGACGGCGTGCTGCGGTCGGGCCGGCGGCCGCGGGCCCTCTACGACATCCCGGACTTCAACAACCCGCTGGGCACCCGGATGCCGCTGGAGACCCGCCGCGAGCTGCTCGCCGTGCTGCACGAGCGCGGCGTGCTGCTGTTCGAGGACAACCCCTACGGGATGTTCTCCTACGACGGCGATCCGCTGCCGACCCTGAAGTCGATGGACGAGCACGGCGTGGTGATCTACCTGGGCAGTTTCTCGAAGACCCTCTATCCCGGCCTGCGCGCCGGCTACCTGATTGCCGACCAGCAGGTCGTGTCCCCCTCCGGGCACCGCACGTCGCTGGCCGCCGAGCTGTCCAAGGTCAAGAGCCTGACGACCGTGACCACCTCGCCGGTGGTGCAGGCCGTGGTGGGTGCCCTGCTGCTGGAGCACGGCGGCTCGCTGCGCGGGCTGGTGAGCGGCAAGATCCCGTTCTACAAGGCCAACCGCGACCGCATGCTCGCCAGCCTGGAGGAGAGCCTGGGCGGGCTCGACGGCGTGCGCTGGAACCGGCCGGCGGGCGGCTTCTTCCTCACCGTCAACCTGCCGTTCGAATTCGACGACGAGTGCCTCCAGGCCTGCGCGCGCGATTACGGGGTCATCGTCTGCCCGATGCCCTACTTCTCCCTGACCCGGGGGCGGGAGCGGCAGGTCCGGCTCTCGTTCAGCTACGTGACCGAGGCGCAGATCGAGGAGGGGATCGGCCGGTTCGCGCGGTTTGTGCGGGACCGGATCGCCCAGGGAGAGGCGCCGCTTCTCCGGGCGGCCGGATCGGCGTCGTCATCGTGAGGACCGTCCCCGCCGCCGCGCTCGACCGCGCCATGCGCTCGGCCCTGCTGCGGCGGGGGCTCTCCGAAGAGCACGCGGGCTATGTGGCCGACGGCCTGCTGGAGGCCTCCCTGCGCGGCGTCGACACCCACGGCGTCCGTCTGTTCCGGACCTATCTCGCGGAGCTGGACGGCGGCCGGAGCAAGGCCCGGCCGGAGATGGCCTGGCACGCCGGCTCTCCGGCGACCCGGATTCTCGATGCCGGGCACGCCCTGGGCCTGGTGGCCGGGCGGGTGGCCTGCGGCGAGGCGGTCCGGCTGGCGCGCGAGCAAGGCGTGGGGACGGTCGTGGTGCGCAACTCGAACCACTTCGGCGCCGCTTCCGTCTACACTCTGTCCATGGCCCGCGAGGGGATGCTCGGCCTGTCGTTCACCAACAGCGACGCCCTGGTGGCTCCCTGGAGCGGCGTGCGCCCCCTGTTCGGCACCAACCCGATCTCCATGGCGGTCCGCGGCGAGGGGGACGACCTGTTCTGCGCCGATTTCGCTACCAGCCAGGTCTCCTACTCCAAGGTGAAGCACCATAGAGAGCAGGGGGCGCCTCTCGCGCCCGGCTGGGCCATCACCGCGGAAGGGCAGGACGCCGCGTCCGCGGACGGGCCGCCGGGAGACATCGCGGCGCTCCAGCCGCTCGGCGGCCACAAGGGGCAGTGCCTGGGGATGATGGTCGAGATCCTGTGCGCTCTGCTCGCCGGCATGCCGCTCGACCACGAGCTGACGCACCTCTACGTCGAGCCGTTCGACGAGCCCCGGCGGGTGGCCCACCTCTTCGTGGCGCTCGACGTGGCGGCGTTCCAGGCGCCGGAAATGTTTCGCGCCGCCTTGAGCGGGCTAATACGCTGTGTGCGGGAGCAGCCGGCGGTGGCGGGCGAGCGGGTGATCGCGCCGGGCGACCTGGAGAGCGCGACCGCGGCCGAGCGCCGGGTGAGCGGCATCCCCCTGAGCGACGACGAGCTCGCCTTCTTCGAGAGCATCGACCTGATTCCGATGGAGAGCACGACATGAGCAACCCGGAAGAGAGCAGCCGGCCGAGCCTGCGCAAGCTCGGCGTTCCCGTCCGGCGGGCGGTCAGCCTGTCGCAGCAGGACCTCGTACAGATGGAGCCCATGAACGAGACCGGCCTGCCGCTGGTGATCCGGCCCACGATCTCCGGGGTCGATCTGGCGGGCTGGGCCGAGAACAACCGCGAGCTGCTCACCCGCGAGCTGGAGAAGCACGGCGGCATCCTGTTCCGCGGCTTCGACATCCCGCAGATCGACAGGTTCGAGCTCGTGGTCCGCGCCATCTCCGGCGAGCTGCTGGAGTACAAAGAGCGCTCCTCGCCGCGCCACGCGGTCAGCGGCCGGATCTACACCTCGACCGACTATCCGCCCGAGCACCCGATCTTCCTGCACAACGAGAACTCCTACCAGGCCGTCTGGCCGCGCCGGATCTTCTTCTACTGTGCCAAGGCGGCGGAAGTCGGGGGCGAGACCCCGATCGCGGACGTCCGCAAGATTTACCGGCGGGTCGACTCCGAGGTGCGCGACCGCTTCATCGCCAGGAAATGGATGGTGGTGCGCAACTACGGCGACGGCTTCGGCCTCCCCTGGCAGACGGTCTACCAGACCGAGGACAAGGCCGAGGTCGAGGCCCACTGCCGCAGGAGCGGCATCGACTTCGAATGGAAGGACGGCAACCGCCTGCGCACCCGCGCGGTGCGCAACGCCGTGGCGCGGCATCCGCAGACCAACGAGCTGTGCTGGTTCAACCACGCCACGTTCTTTCACGTCACCACGCTGGAGCCGGCGATCCGCGAAGCCCTGCTGGAGGAGTTCGACGAGGAGGATCTGCCGACCAACACCTACTACGGCGACGGCAGCCCGATCGAGCCGGACGTGCTCGACCACCTGCGCGCCTGCTATCACGCGGAGACGATCAGCTTCCCGTGGCAGGAGGGCGACCTGGCCATGCTGGACAACATGATGGTGGCCCACGGCCGCGCCCCCTTCAAAGGCGAGCGCAAGACTCTCGTCGGCATGTCGCACCCGACGAGCTGGAACGACGTGCCGCCGCTGTGAGAGGGTGAGGCACCCCGGTGAGACGCCCCGACTGGGGTGTCTCTACACCTGCGCTTCGGGGGGATCGAGGACGGTGAAGTAGAAGGTCGTGCCCTCGCCGGGCTCGCTCTCCAGCCAGATGCGGCCGCTCATCTGGTCGACGGCTTCGCGGGCGATGGCGAGGCCGAGGCCGGTGCCGTCGGCGATGTCGGGATGGGCGCGCACGAACTGCTCGAAGACGGCTTCCTGCATCGCCTTGGGGATGCCGATCCCGTTGTCCGCCACCGAGATCCGCCAGAAACCGCCGTCCTCGCGCTGGACGTTGACGCGCACCCAGCGGTCTTTCTTGGCGGAGTCCGAGTACTTGACGGCGTTGCCGATCAGGTTGATCAGCGCCAGCTCCACCCGCGTGGCGTCGACCTGGACGTCGGGCACGGTCTCCTGCGCCTCGATCCGGATCCCCTTCTCTTCGGCCATGCCGCGCGTTTCGGACAGGGTCTCCTCCAGCAGCGCGCGCAGCGAGAGCCGCCGTCCCTGCGCCGACTCTTCGCTCCCCTGCGCGATGGCCAGCGCGTGGACGTCGTCCGCCACCCCCTTGATGCGCTGCAGCGTGTTCTGGAGGATGCGCAGCATCTTGTCGCGCAGCTCGGGGTCTTTCGCGGCCCCGTCCTGGGAGAGGAGATAGAGGGCCGACTCGGCCGCGCCCAGCCGGTTGCGCAGCTCGTGCGCGAGCTCGCGGCCGAAGCTGCCGAGCAGGCGCGCCCGCTCCCGGCGGTCGCGGAAGCCCTCTTCGCGGAAAGTCGTGGCCGTGATCGAGGTGATCGACATCAGCGCTTGATAGAGGCGCTCCGCCACCTCGATGGCATAGTCGGCCGGCACCTGGCGGCCGAAGCTCCGGGCTTCCTCGCGCAACGCGTCGTAAAGGATCTGCCCGAGGATCTCGAACTCCGCCAGGATCTCGTCGATGTCATAGCCCTGCTCGCGCCGCAGCTTCGCGAGCTTGCCGAGCTCGAAGGTCACCGCGTCCCGGGCCGCCAGCGAGCCGCCGGAGCAAAGATAGTCGGAGACTGCCTTCAGGACCTCCGGGATGTGGTTGAGCAGGGTCTCCGACGGGAAGATGCGCCGCGGGTGGACGTCCAGGCGCTCGATGAGCCGGTCCAGCCACAGACGCGTCAGCTCCGCCGACCGGCGATGCAGCTCGGCTCCGAGGTAGGCTTCCAGCGCCTGCACTTCGTTGCGGTTCATCAGTCCTCCTCGGCCGGCCGGCCGCGCCCAATCGAGATCCGCCATGCGCTACTCCCTGGCGGAAATCCCGCCCTTCGGTGTTTCCTGCCGATCCCCTTGTCTCCGGGAGCCGGCACAGATGGAAATGGGAATTGGATTATACCCTGGCGCTAGTCGTAACGCGAGCGGCGGACGTGCTGGCGCAGGCCGTGGAGGATCCAGGGGAGCGTCTCGGCCGTGGCGCGGTCCATGGCCCAGCGGGGGGCGCTGCCGCCCGGGTCGGTGTAGATGCGGCAGACGGCCAGGGTGCGGCTCTTGGAGAGGGCGGTCAGGGTCCAGGAGCCGCGGTGGCCGGCGATGTTGCCCGAGCCCGGCACATAGTCCCAGACCGTGCGCCAGATCTTTCCCTGAGCAGTCTCCTCGACGCGGCTGGTGGCGCGGATCTCGTAGCGGCGCTCGCCCAACGGGAAGGGGAGCACCATCCGCTGCCGGCTCAGCACCGATCCGTCAGGCTGCCGGCGGGCGTCCGACCCCTCCAGGAAGGGCATGAACTCCTCCCAGTGCGCGTAGTCGGTCAGCGCCCGGTGGACGCGCTCTGGAGGAGCCTCGATCACGCCGCGGGCGATCCCCTCCTGGGGCAGGTCCTCGCCGGCCACCTCCATCGCCACCGTGACCTCGCCGGTGGGGGTCCGGACGACCTTGCCGGGCGCGTCGGCCCGCGCGGCGGCCGCCAGGAGGAGGGCCAGGAAGAAGGCGAGAAACAGAGCGTCCAGCTTCCCGCGGAACGGCCGTTGCAAGCCTGGAGGGGTCATGTCAGTGCTCATCGGGACCTCGGGGTGGCAGTACAGGCACTGGGACGGGTCATTCTATCCCTCCGACCTCCTCAAGAGCGCCCAGCTCGCCTACTACGCCGAACGCTTCCGGATTGTGGAGGTCAACTTCACGTTCTACCGCCTGCCGGAGGCGTCGGCCTTCCGGAGCTGGGCCGAACAGAGCCCGGCGGACTTCCTCTTTGATATAAAAGCCAGCAAATTCCTCACGCATTTCAAGAAGCTGAAAGACCCGGAGGAGCCGGTCGAGCGGCTGATGTCCCGCGCGAGCGAGCTGGGGGCCAAGCTCGGGCCGGTCCTCCTCCAACTCCCGCCCAACATGCACCGCAACGAGGATCGCCTGGACCGCGCCCTGGAGCTGCTCTGCCAGAAGGCCCGGGTCGCGGTCGAATTCCGCCACGACTCCTGGTATACGGACAGCGTGCGGGAGGTGCTGGAGAGGCGCGGCGCCGCCCTCTGCCTGGCCGACCGCGGAGCGCGGATGATCACTCCGGAGTGGCGGACGGCCGATTGGGGCTATCTCCGCTTCCACGGCGGCGCGGACGCGCCGCCGGGCTGCTATGACCGGGCGACGCTGGATGCCCGGGCGGAGATGACCGCCGCTCTCTGGGGGCCGGAGGCGGAGGTCCACGTGTTCTTCAACAACGACTGGCACCGCTGCGCGCTGCGCGACGCCGGCTGGTTCGCGCAGGCCGCCGCGCGGCTGGGCCTCCCGGTGAGCCGGGTGCCGCCGCCCGAGCAGATCTTGGTCACCACGTCTACATAACCCTGCTCGGGCGCCGAGATCTGCCCATCAGGTACAGCGATGTCCTGTAGACTAGCGCCATAATGTCCTGAAGAAGCGTCGAGGGAGAGCCAACGGTGCTCCTCTATCTGGATCTCAACTGCTTCAACCGGCCTTTCGATGACCAGGATCAGCAGCGTATCGCGCTGGAGACAGCGGCCGTTTTCTCCATCCTGCAGCGGCTCATCGAAGGCTTGGACCAACTGGCCTGGTCAGAGGCTCTGGATTTCGAGAACGCCCAGCACCCGCTGCCGGATCGCCGTACAGAGATCGGTAGCTGGAGTCGGCGTGCGCGTGTCAGAATCAGGATTGACGAGCAGGTGGCGGCGCGAACAGAGTGGCTGCATGCCGCAGGTCTTGCGCCACTCGACGCCACTCATCTCGCGTGCGCCGAAGCGGGTGTCTGTGCCTGCTTGATTACCTGCGACGATCGGTTCATCCGGCGAGCTCGCCGGACAAACACTCAAGTTGTGGTGAAGAACCCGGTCGAGTATCTGGAGGATCTGAAACATGGCTAAGGGACTGGCAGACGATGTTCTTCGCGCCAAGGGAATGGCGGCCCTCGAAGCAAACCTCGGGCCCGTGGAAGCTTTGCGGTTCCTCGCTCTGCTGAGCCGCGAGCCATTCGACTACCAGAGCTGGCGCGACAAGCACTTCCAGGGTATGAGCTTGGAGGAGATTCTTACCAGGGCCAGTGAGACCTCTCAGTAACCCGGAGCACGCAGCAGGATTTCAAATGGTCATCGAGTGGCAGCGCATCCGGGTGAAGCCGGGCCTGCGCGACCGCTTCGTGGAGAAGGACGAGGAGGTGTGGACCGCCGGGCTCTCCCGGGAGACCGGGTTCCTGGGCAAGGAGGTCTGGCTCGGGGAGGACGAGACCGACCTCTTCCTGGTGATCCGCTGGGAGAGCGAGGAGGCCTGGAAGGGCATCCCCCGGGAGCGGCTGGACGAGCTCGAGCGGCGTTTCCGGGAGGAGGTCCCGGACGGCCATGAGATCGTCGATTCGGGGACCTTCCGGCCGCCGCGATGAATTGGCGGAAACTCTTCCGGTGGCTCGCCTTTCTGGCGGTGGTGCTCGCGCTGGGCTGGCTGGTCCGCCCCTACCTGAAGCAGGCGGTCCGCTTCGCGCAGCTCGTCCGGGAGCCGGAGCCGGCCTGGCTGCCGGTACCGGTCGAGGGGGTCGCCCCCTCCGGCCTGGCGGACACCTGGGGAGCGCGCCGCAGCGAGGGGAGGACGCACGAAGGGATCGACATCTTCGCCCCGCGCAACACCCAGGTGCTGAGCGCCACCCACGGCATCGTGGTGCGCCGCGGCTGGAACCGCTTGGGGGGCAGGGTGATCTCGGTCCTCGGCCCTGGCGGTCAATATCACTACTACGCCCACCTGGAGGAGTACGACGTGCCGGAGGTCGGCGACTGGGTCGAGGCCGGCGAGGTGCTGGGCTACGTCGGCGACTCGGGCAACGCCGCCGGCACTCCGACGCACCTGCACTACGGCGTCTACGAGCCGGGAGGCGGAGCGATCAATCCGTATCCGCTGCTGACGGCGGCGCCGTAACCCTTGCCAAACTCTGACCGGAGCGTTTGCGGCAGACGAGCGGCTCGTCGTCTCCGGAGGTCACGAAATCGCGTGACGCGCGCACTCTTTTCTTTTAGAATCATCCAAAGGAGAGCCCACTTGCCCAGAAAGATCCCGCCGCCCATGAGCCTGGCCCTGACGCTGCTGCGCCTCGTCCACGGCTGGTCCGCCAAGGATCTCGCCGTCGCCGCGGGCATCTCCTCGAGCACGCTGTCGCAGTACGAGACCGGGGACCTGATCCTGACCCGGGAACGCCTGACGGAGCTGGCCGCGGTCCTGAAGGCGCCGCCCGAAAAGGTCGAGCTGGCGCTCTTCTGCGCCGACCTGATCCATCCCCTCCCGCCACCCGCTTTTTCGCCGGTGGACCCCACCCGGGAGCAGCGCCGGGTCGTGGACCGGGCCACGGCCCTGGCGGTGAGGGAGGTGGCCGAGCTGGTCCGCTCCGCCCTGCTCGGCGAGGTCCGGCAAGACAATGTGCGCCGGGCCTTCGCGGCCGCGGAAGCTCTCCTGAGCCGGCTCAAGGCCCGCTCCGGCGACGCACGGCGGGACCTGATCGAAGCAGAGTCGGAGCTCCAGGATTGGGCCCTCTGCCTCCTCCTTTGCGACGAAAGCGAGAAGGCGGCGGCAAACCGTCCGGAGTACTCCCTGGAGCTGGCCGACCTCGCCCTCCGCGTGGCCCTGCGCGTCGAGGGGACCGAGGCCTGGCGCTCCGCTCTGCAAGGCCACGCCTGGGCCTTCGTGGGCAACGCCCGCCGGGTGGCCAGCGACCTGCCGGCTTCCGACGCCGCCTTCGCCGCCTCCCGGCAGCTCTCGAAGGCCGGCGCCCAGGGCGATCCGGCCGGTCTGCTCGACCCCGCGCGCCGGCTCGACCTCGAAGCCTCCCTCCGCCGGGCGCAGCGAAGGTTCCCCGAGGCGCTGAAGCTGCACGATCAGGCGTTCGAAATCGCCCGGCCAGGCGAGGCCGGCGCCATCCTGCTCAACAAGTCGGATACCTTGGGGCAGAGCGGTGACTATGAGCGATCCGTCGAGACGCTCGAACAGGCGACCCGATCGATCGACAAACACCGGCAGCCGAGGCTGTTCTTCGGGCTGCGGTTCAACCTTGCGGCCAACCTCTGTCACCTGGGCCGGCTTGCGGAAGCAGCGCCGATCGTCGACGAGGTGCGGAGGTTGGCCGAGCGGCTGCGCAACGATCTGGACCTGGTTCGCACCCGCTGGCTGCAAGGGCTGGTCGACGCCGGCTTCGGACGCATCGAGGAGGCTGTGGCCGCCCTGGAGCAGGTGCGCGGCGACTTCCGGGCGCGCCAGCTCCCCTATGACTTCGCCTTGGCGAACCTGGACCTGGCGCTGCTCTACCGCGAGCAGGGCCGCCTCCAGGAGGTCAAACGGCTGGCGGGGGAGATGCTGCGGATCTTCCAGGCCCAGCGGGTGCACCGGGAGGCCCTGGCCGCCGTGCGCCTCTTCTCCGAAGCGGCCGAGAAGGGAGAGGTCACCGTGGACCTCATCCGGCGCCTCCAGACCTACCTGAGTAGGGCGCGGAACGACCCGAATACCCCCTTCGAGCCGTGAGCCTGCTGGGAGCGCCGGCATCCTTGCCGGCCTTC
>DASVEF010000256.1:0-30051 GCA_036380715.1 Thermoanaerobaculia bacterium
TGGTGCTCTCCCTCGCCGCGGCGGCCTTGCTGGGATTGCCCGCGCTGATGGCGTTCCTGCCGTCCCGGGATCTGGCGGTTTTGCCGGCGCTTTCGTCTCCTTCTGCCGCGCCCCGCGAGGCCCTCACCCCCTGGCCCCCTCTCCCGGCGGGAGAGGGGGAAAACAGCAGGGTCGAGTGGCGGCGCCCCTCTCCCGGTGACGGGAGAGGGGTCGGGGGTGAGGGTCTCGCGGCCTCGCCCGCAACCGTCTTCTCCCTGCTTCCTCTGGCGATCTCCGCGCTCCTCCTGATGCGTCTGTTCCTGGCGGTGCAGCGGCTCTCGGGTCTGTACGACGGCTCTCTGCCCGCTCCTGCGGAGTGGCTGCAGATCGTCGACGAGAACAGGCGGCGGCTCGGAATTTCGCGGCCGGTGCGCCTCGGCGTCTCCTCGGCGATCGCGGTGCCGGTCACCTTCGGCTGGCTCCGTCCGGTGGTGCTGATGCCGCTGGCGGCAGACCGATGGGGGGACGAGCAGCTTCGCGAAGCGCTGCTCCATGAGCTGGCCCACGTGCGGCGATGCGACTGGCCCGTGCAGATGATCGCCCGCGCCGTCTGTGCCCTGCACTGGTTCGATCCACTGGTGTGGCTGCTCCGCCGGCGGCTCCTGCTGGAGGCCGAGCTGGCGTGCGACGACCAGGTATTGCGGGCCGGCACCGGCGCTGAAGGGTATGCGGAGCGTCTGGTGGCGCTCGCCCGGGAGGTCCGGAGCGCGGCGCGCCGGCCGGCCACGGCCGTGGCTTTCGCCCGGTCTTCGGGGCTGGCGAGCCGGGTGTCGGCGATCCTGGATCCCGGACGCCGCCGCGGCGGGCCTAGCCGCCTTATCGTGGCCGGGACCTTGTTGGCAGCTCTTGCGCTCCTCTTGATAGTGGCCCCGGCTCGCTTCGTGCGGGCGGAGCCGCGCTCCGGGGAGACTCCGTCGCTGACCGCCACCTCTCCCTTCCCGATCCGGTCCCTGCCGCCCCTGCTGCTCGCCGCATGGGAAGGGGATGAGGAGGAGGTGAGTCGATTGCTGGCCGCCGGCGCCGATCCCAATCAGGCGGTGCCGCGTTTGGGGACCCCCTTGATCCTGGCTGCCAGCCAGGGGCATGAGGACGTCGTGGCGGTTCTCCTTCGGGCTGGCGCCGACGCTGCGCGGGCCGAAACGGCGGGGGAGCGCCCCGGCGATCTCCAGCGCACGCCGCTGGGCGCTGCCGCCCGCAAGGGCGATCTGGACGTGGTCCGGCTGCTGCTGGCGGCCGGAGCCCCGGTCGATCTGGCGCCCCGCGGCGATGCCACGCCGCTGATGAACGCCGCCGATCGCGGCCATCTGAGTGTGGTCCAGGCGCTACTCGACGCGGGCGCCGATCCGAACGCCGTGGTCGTGGGCGACGGCACCCCCCTGATCGCCGCCGCCCGTGGGGGCGATCCCGAAGTGGTGCGGCGGCTGCTGGCCGTCGGCGCCAATCCCAACGTCTATGTGGCACTGGATGGGACTGCGCTCCGGCAGGCGATCGAGCACGGCAATGCGGAGGCGGCTCGGGTGCTGCTCGACGCCTCGGCCGCTTCGCTGCCTGAGGAGGAACGGGAGAGGTCGGTCCGAGAGGGAGTGCGAGGTGGAGTCGAGGGCGGAGTTACGGGTGGAGTCGAGGGCGGGGTCCGGGGCGGAGTGAGAGGAGCTCTGGAGGAGACCGACGACGATCACGACGAGGATTGGATCGAGTCGATTACCGACGGGATCGAGGAGGGGAAGCGGGAGTCTCTGGTAGAGGCCGCCGCGGAGGGTGCCATGGAAGCCGTTCGCGTCCTTCTGCGGGCGGGCGCCGATCCGAACTCCTTTGTGCCAGGTGACGGCACGCCGCTGATCGCCGCCTCCCGGGCAGGGCACGCGGATGTCGTGCGCCTGCTCCTCGCCGCCGGCGCCGATGTGGACAAGGTGGTCCCGGGCGACGAGAACCCCCTGATCCAGGCCGCGTGGCACGGCCGTCTGGAAGTGGTGCGCCTCCTGCTGGAAGCGGGCGCGAACCCCAACGTCGGGGTGAACGCGAACCGCTCTCCCGAAGATCCCGGCGGCGAGCTGCGTACGCCGCTGCGCATGGCCCGCAAAGCCGGCCACCGGGACGTGGAACAGCTCCTCCTGGAGCACGGCGCCAGAAGGTAGACACCATGACAGCGAATCGTTGCCGGAGGGCGCTGGCCGCCCTCCTCGCCCTCCCTCTGTCTCTTTTGGGATCGCAGGAGACCGCCCGCGCCCAGGAACTCGTCGAGGTCTCCCGGGCTGTCTCGCCGGTCCGCGTCGACGGCATGCTGGAGGAGCCGGCCTGGGAGCAGGCCGCCGCCATCCCGCTCGCTCACGAGTGGTTCCCCGGCGACAACGTCCCGGCGCCGGTGGCGACGACGGCGCTCGTCACCTATGACGACGAGCGCCTCTACGTGGCCTTCCGGGCCGCCGATCCGGACCCGTCGAAGATCCGCGCCCGCTTCGCCGACCGCGACGCCGCGTTCGACGACGACACGGTCGGAATCATGATCGATCCCTTCCACGACGGCCGGCGAGCCTTCCAATTCCAGGTCAATCCGCTGGGAGCGCAGATGGATGCGGTCAATTCCGACGTGGAAGGGACGGAAGATTTTTCCTGGGACGCCATCTGGGAATCCGCCGGACGCATCACCGCCGAAGGCTACGTGGTGGAGATCGCCATCCCTTTCCGGCAGCTCAGATTTCCGGCTTCGGGTCAGCCCCAGACCTGGGGGTTCCTGGCCATGCGCGACTGGCCCCGGTCGCTGCGCCACCGCATGCGTTCCATCGTCACCGACCAGGACCGCAACTGTCTGGTCTGCCAGTTCCAGGAGATCTCGGGCCTCCAGCGGATGGAGACCGGCCGCAACCTGGAGGTCACGCCGACCCTCACCGGCAACATCTCGGAAGAACGAGAGGCCGGCGGCTCTTTCGAGAGCGCGGGCGACGAGTTGGAGCCCGGGGTCTCCGCCCGCTGGGGGGTGACGCCGAACGTCGCCCTGAACCTCACCGTCAATCCCGACTTCTCGCAGGTCGAGGCCGACGCCGCGCAGCTCGACGTCAACGAGCGCTTCGCGCTCTTCTTTCCGGAGAAACGCCCCTTTTTCCTTGAAGGAGCGGACTTCTTCGAGACCCAGTTCCCGCTGGTGTTCACCCGCACGGTGGCCGATCCGGTGGCGGGGCTCAAGGTCACGGGCAAGCAGGACGCCAACGCGTTCGGCGCCTTCTTTGCCGAGGACCGGATCAACAACCTGATCCTTCCGGGTAGCCAGTCCTCGCGTCTCGTCACGATCGATCAGGACGTCACCAGCGGCGCGCTGCGCTACCGGCGGGACCTTGGGAAGACATCGACTCTGGGAGTGCTGTGGGCGGGGAGGGAGGGCGAGGACTACCGCAACCATGTGGCCGGGATCGACGGCGTCTACCGTTTCACCGCGAGCGACCTGGTGCGTTATCAGGTCGCCGGCTCAACGACCGACTATCCTGACGCCTTCGCGCGGGAGCGGCGAGAATCTGTGGGAAGCTTCGACGGCCACGCCCTCGCGGCGACCTACCGGCACTCGGACCGCAACTGGTCGTGGGCCACCGCCTACAACGAGCTCCATCCAGGGTTCCGGGGAGACAGCGGCTTCATCGACCGGGTGGGGGTGCGGAGCGGGCAGGCCTGGGCGGAGCGGCGCATCCGCGGCCAGGAGGGCGGCTGGTTCTCCAATCTGTATGTTTATTTCGGCGCCGACGGCACCCGCGAGTACAACGGCGCTTTCAACGAGTGGGGCTCGGACCTCGTGCTCACCTACCAGGGCCCTCGGCAGAGCACGGTGAGCCTCGGGATCGCTCCGAACCAGGAGCATTTCCAGGACGCGACCTATCACAATACCCGCTACAGCATCGCCGGAGAGATGCAGCCCTCGGGAGATTCAACCGTGGGCCTGGCGGTGCGCTGGGGCGAGGCCATCGATTTCGTCAACAACCGCCAAGGTGATTTCGTCACCATCTCCCCGAGCATGGACGTCAAGCTGGGCCGCCGTTTCCAGGGGAATCTCGGGTGGGACCACCAGGTCTTCGACGTCCAGGGCGGCCGCCTCTTCAAGGTCGACCTCGCCCAGACCCGCCTGCTCTATCACTTCAACGGCCGCAGCTTCCTGCGAGCGATCCTGCAATATGAATGGCTGGAGAGGGACCCGGACCTCTACACCGTGGACGTGGACCGGAAGATGGAGGAGCTCCTATCCCAGCTCCTGTTCTCCTACCGCCTCAACGCCCAGACGGTGCTCCTGGTGGGTTATTCGGATTTCCACCAAGGGGTCGACGCGATCGATCTCACCCAGACCGAGCGCACGGTATTCCTGAAGCTCGGATACGCGTTTCTATTCTGAGAGCCCTTCCCGTCGAGTCAGAGGCGGCGGCGACCTCGTCGATTGCAACCCGCGGCGGCCGCCTGCCGTACAGTGACTATGCGCTGGATCTGCTGGGGCCTTTTCGCGCTGACACTTCTGTCGTGCAAGGACTCGCGCCAGCCCAGAGTCGGCCCACCCCCCCAAACTCCAGGCCTCGAGCAGGAGCTCGAGGAGGTCCGGGCAAAGCATGGCCTGCCCGGGCTCGCCGCCGCCGTTGTACGGGGCGGCCAGGTTGTTTCGAGCGCCGTGGCGGGTATCCGGCGGATGAGCGATGGAGACCGGCTTCGCATCGACGATCGCTTCCACATCGCTTCCTGTACGAAATCGATGACAGCCACCCTCGCGGCGATCGTCGTGGAGGAAGGCCGCCTGGAGTGGACCTCCCGGTTGGCCGACGTCCTGCCGGAGCTGCGCAGCGCGCGGCGCGAGTACCAGGGCGCCACGTTGGAGCAGCTCCTGGCGCATGCCGCGCGGATGCCGGCGTACACGCAGTTCGGCCCTCATCGCCTGGAGGAATTGAAGGCGCTCCGGGGCTCGCCGACCGAGCAGCGGCTGGCGTTTCTTTCGGAGGTGCTTGCCGCCGAGGAGCCCAACGACGCCACGGGCGACGCCGCCTATTCGAATGTGGGATACACCGCGGCGGCGGCGATGCTGGAGCGCGCAACGGGAAGGTCCTGGGAAAACCTGGTCCGAAGCCGGCTCACGCAACCCTTGGGCATGACGAGCGTGGGGTTCGGGTGGCCCGCGACCTCACAGACGCCCGAGCAGCCACGCGGACACTTCCGGCAGAACGGAATGCTCGTCGAGCAGCCGCTGGACGACTCCTATCTGCTTCCCGCCGCTCTCTGGCCGGCGGGAGCGATCAACAGCTCGATCGGCGATCTCGGGCTCTACGCCGCCGATCATCTCAACGGTCTGTTGGGCAGGAAGGCGCTGCTTCCTCGAGCCGCTTACAGCAGGCTGCACAGGACGCCTACCGGAGCGGACCAGGGCTTCACGCTTGGATGGGGCGTTCGCCGGGACGCGCGCTGGGGTGTTCTGCATTACGGCGCAGGAAGCGGCGGCACTTTCTTCGTCCGGATCGCGATCGCCGGAGCACGATGCCGCTGTCGCCGTGGCCTCCAATAGCGGCGATGCCGCGGCGGCTACGCGAGAAGTTATCGACAGTCTGCTGGCACCTTCTCCTCTCTGAGCAAACGGCTCTCGCCCGGGCCTATCCTTTCCCCTGGGCATTCTTGTAGTATTGGTTTAACAGCCGATTAGCAAGGGAGGCGTGCGCATATTGAGCTGTGGCCACGGGAGTGGGTGGGTGCACTGGTGAAGGAGCTTCAACCATGCCGTCGTATCACCGAAGAATTGACTGGCACCTCCCCTGGGCCTTCCAGGCCCGCGAGAAGACCGCGGCTTCCACGGTGCCGAAGATCCGCGCCGCGCTCGTCGGAGCGGGGTACGTGGCCAGCTTTCATGCCGAGGTGATGGCCGAGGTCCCCGGCCTGGAGATCGCCGCGGTATGCGATCCGGACCTCGAGCGGGCGCGGGCGTTGGCGAGGCGGTGGGGCATCCCCTCCGCTGTGGCGTCCGTCGAGGAGCTCGCCGGCCTCGGGATCCAAGTCGCCCACGTGCTCACCCCGCCGGACCTCCACGCCCGGGTGACCCGGCAGCTCCTGGAGGCGGGGATCGGCGCGCTCGTAGAGAAGCCCCTCGCCCTGTCGAGCCGCGAGGCGCGCGAGCTGGCGGAGCTGGCCGAGGCGCGGCGGGTCCCCCTGGGGGTCAACCACAACAACCTCCACCACCCGGCCTTCGCCCGCCTCCTGGCCCTGGTTCGGGCGGGCCGGATCGGCCGCGTCGAGCACGTGCGGATCTACCTCTCGGTGCCTCTCGCCCAGCTCGACGCCGGAGACTTTTCCCACTGGATGTTCCGGGAGCCCGAGAACATCATTTTCGAGCAGGCCCCCCACCCGCTCTCGCAGCTCCACGCCCTGATCGGCCCGGTGCGGGAGGCGCGGACCACCCTGCTCGGCACGCGGGAGCTTCACCCCGGCCAGGTCTTCCACGAGCGGTGGCTCGTGGCCGCGCGGGGGGAGAGAGGCACGGCGGAGATCTACATGGCCTTCGGCCGGCCTTTCCACCGCTGGACCCTGGAGGTCCTGGGGACCGACGGCTCCGCTGAGGCCGACCTCGGCCACAACTTCTTTTCCTGCGAGGAGAAGACCCCCTGGCTCGACTTCTGGAACAGCTTTCTCGCCGGCCGCCGGCGGGCTCGCTCTCTGCGCCGGGACACCCGGGGGAACCTCCTCGGGTACGCCCTCTACACCCTCGGCCTCGGTCGCCGGGCCGACAGCTTCTTCGTGGGCATGCGGGGTTCCGTCGAGGCGTTCTATGCCGCTCTGCGCGCGGGCGAGACCCCACCGGTGGACGCCTCCCGGGGAGCCGAGGTGCTGGAGTGGTGCGAGGCCGTGGCCGAAGCCTCCCGTGACCGGAGGGACCGGGCCGTTCCCGAGAGCCGTCCCGCCGTGGAGCTCCTCGCCGAGCCGGCTCCGCCCCGCCCCGGCGAGGTCGTGGTCCTCGGCGGCACCGGCTTCATCGGCCGCCGGGTGGTGGACGGGCTCCTGGCTCGCGGCGTCCCGGTCACCGCCGTGGTGCGCCGCGCCCACGGACTGCCGCCCTGCCTGCTCGCGGCCGCGCGGGAAGGTCGCCTGCGCCTGCTGCGGGGAAGCCTGGAGGACCGCCGCTCTCTGGCCGAGGCCTTCCGGGGAGCGCGGGCCGTCCTTCACCTCGCCACCGGCGGAGGGGATACCTGGGAGAAGATCGAGCGCTCCATGATCCGGGGCTCGGTCGACGCGGCGGAGGAGGCGCTGGCCCAGGGCGTCGGGCGCTTCGTCTATGTCTCGTCGATCGCCGCCCTCTATGGCGGCGCCGACTGCGGCACCAACGTCCTGGAGGACTCCCTGGATACGGACCCCCTGCCCGAGGCACGGGACATCTACAGCCGGGGCAAGGCCGAGACCGAGCGCGCCCTGGTCTCCCTCCATCGCGAGCGCGGCCTGCCGCTGGTCATCGCCCGGCCGGGGGTCGTCCTCGGCGAGGGCGCTCCGTTCCAGCACCTGGGGCTCGGCCTGTGGGTGCGAGACAACCACTGCGTGGGGTGGGGGCTGGGGGAGCATCCGCTCCCTCTGGTCACCGCCGACGACGTGGCCGAGGCCCTGGTCCGGATCGCCCTCCACGAGGGGGATGGCCTCCACGGGCAGGCCCTCAACCTCTGCGGCCGGCCATTGCTTTCGGCCCGGGAGGTGGTGGACCAGTTGCGGCTCGCCACCGGGCGGGACCTCCACTTCCACCCGCGCCGCTTGTGGTTGAGCCAGATCCTGGAGATCGGCAAGTGGGTGGTGAAGAAGGCCGGCCGCCGGCCGGGCGTGACCTTCCCGTCTTACCGCGACCTCAAGTCGCGGGCGCTCGTTCCCGCTTTCTCCTGCCGCACCGCCCGCGAGGTCCTCGGCTGGAGGCCCATCGAGGACCGCGAGCGTCTCCTCGACCGGACCGTGCGCATCTATGCCGACCGGCCCGAAGTCGGCGGCGGGCCCGGGTGAGCGCGCCCCATCTGCTGCACGTCTTCTCGAATTTCGTGCCGACCGGTCCGGAGCTGCGGACGGTGGAGCTGATCGGCGCGTTCGGGCGGGACCTCCGTCACTCCATCCTGTCCATGAATGGCAGGACGAACGCGGCGGAGCGACTTCCGCCGGACGCTGACGTGCGCATCCTGCCGGCGCCGCCCAAGGCCGGGTCGCTCGCAACCGCCCTTCGGCTCCGCCGGCTCCACCGGGAGGAGCGGCCCGACCTCGTGCTCACCTACGGCTGGGGCGCCTTCGACATGCTCCTCGCGGCCCGGAGCGCCAGTTTCCGGCGGGTGATCCATCACGAAGAGGGGTTCAACGAGGACGAGACGGAGCGGTTCAAGCGCCGGCGCGTCTGGGCGCGGCGGCTCGTCCTGCCCGGCGTGGAGGCCGTGGTGGTCCCCTCCGAGCGTCTGCGGGACTTCGCCGCCGATCTGTGGCGGCTCCCGCCGGAGCGGGTGCGGCTGATCCCCAACGGCATCCGCCTCGACCGCTTCGTGCCCGCCGACGGTAACCCCGGGCTGCGCGCCCATCTGGGCATTCCGGCGGAGGCACTGGTGGTGGGTACGGTGGGGAGCCTGCGGGCGGTGAAGAACCACTTCCGGCTGCTGGAGGCGGTCGCGAAGACCGGGGCCGCGGGGTTTGACGTCCGCCTCCTGCTGGTGGGGGAGGGGGAGGAGCGGCCGGCCCTGGAGGCCCGGGCCGCGGCGCCGGACCTCGCCGGCCGGGTCTGTTTCGCCGGTTATCAGGAGGCGCCGGCCTCGTTCTACCGGGCCATGGACGTCTTCGCCCTGGCTTCGGACAGCGAGCAGATGCCTGTCGCCCTCCTCGAAGCCATGGCCTCCTCCCTGCCCGTCGCATCCACCGACGTGGGGGACGTCCGGTCGATGCTCCCTCCGGAGCAGGCCTCCTTTCTGGTCCCGCTGGACGGCGCCGCCGCCGCGGACCTCGCCGGCAGGATCGCCGATCTGGCCCGCGTCCCCGGCCTCCGCCGGGAGCTCGGCGCTCTCAACCGGAAGCGGGCCGAGGAGCGCTACTCCTTCGACGCCATGTATGCCCGCTACCGCGAGGTCTACGGGTCCGTGCTGGGCTCGCCATGGGGGTGAAGAGCATGAATCGACAGCAGAACGAGACCGGTCCTGCAGGCGGGGCGTTCCTCCGCGGCGCCAACCGATTGGGTCTAACGGCCTTTCTGCTGGTCGGCCTGGAGGTATTGTTCGCCGTCCCCCAGTTGAGCTGGGAGCTCGCGGTGCCGGGGCGGGAGGGGCTGGGAACCGCCGTCTCTCTCGGAGCGGCGGTGCTGGCGGCCTTTTTCGTCTGGAGAGGGCGAGAGCCGATCCGGGCGCGTCTGGGCTCGCTCGCGGAGCGGCTCGCCCGGGTGCCGCGCGGCCGTTGGCTCGCCGGCATCCTCTTCGCCGGCCTCCTCCTCCGGCTCGTCTGGGTCCTGGCCTTCCCCGCGCCGCAGACTTCGGACGCCGGGACCTATTTTGCGCTCGGGGCAAAGCTCGCCCGTGGGGAGTCGTACGTCACCCCGCTCTCGGGGACCCGCGCCGAATGGCCGCCCGGGCTGCCGCTTCTCCTCGCCGCCACCTTCCGGCTCGTCGGGATCGGCCGCGCCGCGGTGATCCTCCTCAATCTGGCCCTGTTCGCCGGGCTCCTGCTCGCGACGGACGTCCTGGCGCGGCGGCTGGCGGGAGAGGGACCGGCGCGTTTCGCCACGCTCCTCCTCGCCTTCTGGCCGAACCTGATCACTTCGTCGGGCATCGCCAACAAGGAGGCGGTCGCCGCTCTGGCGCTGACGCTCTCCTTCGTTCTCTATCTTGCCGGCCAGGATGCCCGTTCCGCGGGGCTGCGTTGGCTGTCGCGGGCGGGAGCGGGGAGCGCGCTCGGGCTTGCGACGCTGGCCCAGCCCGCGATCGTTCTCCTCCCGGCGGCCTTCGTGGCGGCGGATGTGGCCGGCGGAACACCTCTCCGCCGCGCCGCGCCGTCCTGGGGGCTGCTGGTGGCCGGCATGGCCCTGGTCATTGCCCCATGGATCTTCCGCAACGAGCGGGTCCTCGGCCGGCCGGTGCTCGCGACGAACGGCGGCGCCGTCTTCTACCGGGCGAACAACCCGGTTGCGACCGGCGGTTTCGGGCTCGGCGAGCGGCGCATGGACCACATGGGAGAGCTCGAAGCGTCTGACACCGGCTATCGCTGGGGACTGGAGTGGATCCGGGAGAACCCGGGAGACTTCCTGGCGCTGTCCGTGCGCAAGCAGATTTTGTTCCTCGGGGACGACGCGGTGGGGGTCTACGAGACCTTGAAGCGGGGCCTGGGAATGGGGGGCGCTCTCTATGCCGGCCTCAAGCTCCTGGCCTGCGGCTGGTGGTGGGCCGTCTGGCTGCTGATCCTCCTCGGCCTCGCCGGCCGGCGGACGCGCGGAACGGTACCCGCCGGCCTGCTCCTGCTCCTCTTCGCTTTTCTCTATGTCTGGGCGATCGACAGCGTCTTCGAGAGCGGATCGCGGCACCACGTGCCGCTGGCCGGAGCGATCGCGGTGCTGGCCTCCCTCTCGCTCTCCCGGCTGCCGGACGATCCCGGCCGGAGAGGTCCTGAAGGAGAGTGAGGGCTCCGGTGTACGATGCGCGGGATGCCGGACGCCTCCCCCATCCTGTTCTTCGGTACGCCGGAGCTCGCCGTGCCCACGCTGGCCACCCTGGTGGAGTCCGGGCGCGCTCCCGTGCGGGTGGTGACCCAGCCGTCGCGGCCGGCCGGGCGCGGGCGGCAGCTCCAGGACCCGCCCGTGGCGCGGTGGGCTCGCGAGCACGGCCTGCCGGTGCTGCAGCCTGAGAAGGTGCGCGATCCCGCGTTCCTGGACGAGCTGCGCCCTCTGGAGCCCGGCGCGGCCGTGGTCGTCGCCTTCGGGCAGATCTTCCCGCGCGCCCTCCTCGAGCTGCCGCGGCACGGCTGCATCAACCTGCACGCCTCGCTGCTGCCGCGCTACCGCGGCGCCTCGCCGATCCAGGCCGCCGTGGCCGCGGGCGAGACGCGGACGGGCGTGACCACGATGCTGATGGAGGAGGGGCTGGACTCCGGTCCGATCCTGCTCCAGGAGGAGACGGAGATCGGGTCTTCGCAGACCGCCGGAGAGCTGTCGCGGCGCCTCGCCGACCTCGGTGCGGGGCTCGTCGTGCGCACGCTAGAAAAGTTGGAGAAGGGGACGCTCGCGCCGCGGCCGCAGGACCCGGCGGAGGCGACCTACGCTCCCCGCCTGACCCGGGAGAGCGGCAGGGTGGACTGGTCGCTGGGGGCGCGCGAGCTTTTCAACAGGTTGCGCGCCTTCACGCCCTGGCCCGGCCTCACCGCGGAGCTGCGCGGCGAGCCGGTGAAGCTGGTCTGGGCGGAGGCGCTGGAGGGGGTGGCGGCCGGGGAGGAGCCCGGGACATTCCTGGGCCTCCGGGACGGGTTGCTGGCGGTGGCCTGCGGCGGCGGCGCGCTCGGCGTCCGCGAGCTCCAGCGGCCGGGTCGCAAGCCGCTGAAGGCGGCGGACTTCTTGAATGGAGAGAGGTTGCGGGCGGGCGAGAAGCTCTCCTGAGCCGTCCTCTACAGGCAGCATGTCGAAACGGCGAGATCCCATTCCAACCATCGCCCGGCCGGGGGCCGCGCGGCGGGCCGCTCCAGGGCGGACGCCGCAGGACAACGTGCGCGCCGCCGCGGCCTGGGTGCTGGAGCGGACCCTGCGCTCTCTCGCGCCGGCCGAGTCGTACCTGGAGAGCGCCATGGCGCGCTTCGACGAGCGCGACCAGGGATTGCTGCACGAGCTGGTGATGGGGAGCCTGCGCTGGCTGCGCCGGCTCGATCATGTGATCGCCGCGGCCAGCAGCCGGCGCTTCGAGCAGATCGAGGAGGCGTTGCGCTCGCCGCTGCGCATCGCCACCTATCAGCTCCTCTTCCTCGACCGGGTGCCGGCGCACGCCGCGGTCCACGAGGCGGTGGAGCAGGCGCACCAGGTCACTCACCGAGGCGGCGCGAGCTTCGTCAACGGCGTGCTGCGCCGCATCGCCCGCGCGCCGGACCTCAAGGATTGGCCGGTGAGCGATGCCGACCCGGCGCGGCGGCTGGCGATCGAGATGAGCCATCCGGACTTCCTGGTGCGGCGCTGGCTCGACCGTTTCGGGCGCCAGCGCACGCTCGACCTGCTGGCCGCGAACAACCGGGCCAAGCCGCTCCAGCTCCTGGCCTTCCGCGACCGCGGAGGCCGCGAGCTGCTCGCCGAGTCGCTGATCGACGAGGGGCTGGAGGTCGAGCCCTCCGCCCTCTCCGCTCTCGGCCTCACCGTGCGCCGGGGCAATCCGTTGGCCACCGCGGCGTTCGCGCGCGGCGACTTCTACATCCAGGACGAGGCGAGCCAGGCGTCGGCGCTGATCCCGCCGCCGCGGCCCGGCGAGACCGTCCTGGACGCGGCGGCGGCGCCCGGGGGCAAGACCTTTTCGCTGCTCGCGCACGAGCCCGCGGTGCGCCCGGTGATGGCCGACCTCTCGCTCTCCCGCGCCGCTCTGCTGCGCAGCAATCTCCTCCGCCTCCGGCGCTCGCTGCCGCTCGCCGTCTCCGACGCCGGCCAGCCGCCGTGGCGAGGCTCTTTCGACCGTGTGGTCCTCGACCTGCCGTGCACCGGCACCGGCACGCTGCGGCGGCATCCCGAGCTCAAGTGGCGGATCAGCGAGGCGGAGGTCGGACGCCTGTCGCAGCAAGGGCTGCGTCTGCTGTCGGGAATGGCGCCGCGAGTGGCGCCCGGCGGGCATCTGGTGGCCATCACCTGCTCGCTGGAGCGGGAGGAGAACGAGGACGTCGTGTCGCGGTTTCTCGCGACGAGCTCCGAGCTTCGCCCGCTGCCCCTGGAAGAGGTGCTGGAAAGGCCGCTGGACAGCGGGATCTCCGGCCCCGGAGCCTGGCGCATCCTCACCGGCGGGGACCACGACGGCTTCTCGGTCAGCGTGCTCGCGAAAGCCCGGATTTAAAGGCTTCTCGCGCGCTTTTCCCCATTGACAGCCCCCCCGGGTTGCCATATCGTTTCCGGCGGTCACTTCGCCCTGAAAAACGAACCCAAGGAGGAGAGAGATGGCTAGTAAGGCTGACTTGATTGGCAGCATTGCGGATTCTGTGGAGGGATTGACCCGGAGACAGGCCACGGCGGCGTTCGACGCGGTGGTCGACGCGATCAAGGATGCTCTGAGGTCCGGCGAGTCCGTCCGGATTCCGGGTCTCGGCAGCTTCTCGGTGTCCGAGCGCGGCGCGCGCAAGGGGCGCAATCCCGCGACCGGCGAATCGATCAACATCAAGGCCAGCAAGGGCGTCCGGTTCAAGGTCGGCAAGGAGCTCAAAGAGGCCGTCAACACCAAGAAGCGCGGGCGCAAGTAGAAGAGGACCTTCGCGAAGGACCGCCGAGCCCTGTGGCGCGGAGGGGCGCTACAGGGCTCCGTCGTTTCAGGGAAGGGATTACCGGATGTGCCGGTAGAGCCGGGCCAGGCGTTGCGGCGACACGCCGAGCAGGAACAGCACCCAGATCAGCCAGTTCGTCGATACCGTGCGCACGATCCCCTGCTCGACGAAGCGGCGCGCGCCGGTCGTCACCCGGTCCTCGATCAGGGCCGTCCTCCCCACCCGTTTCATCCGGAAAGCGAAGTCCAGATCCTCCAGGATCGGCCAGTCGCGGAATCCCTGAAGACGGCGGAAGCCCTCGCGTGTCACGAACTGGGCCTGGTCGCCCAGCGGCAGGCGGGTGAGGCGGGTCCGCAGGTTGATCAGGCGGGCGCCCAGCCGCAGCATCGGGCGGTCGACGTCGAAGCGCATGCAGAAAGCCCCGCCGACCGCGCCGCCGGCCACGGCTTCGCGGACCGCGCGGACGCCGTCCGGCGGCAGGCGCGTGTCCGCGTGCAGGAAGAGGAGGACGTCGGCTGCGGCCGCCTCGGCGCCCCGCGTGAGCTGGACGCCGCGCCCCGGCGGGCCGGAGACCACGCGGGCGCCGAGCTGGCGCGCCACTTCCACGGTGCGGTCCGTGCTGCCGCCGTCCGAGACCACCACCTCGTCGGCGGCGGCCAGGGCGGCCGGCAGGTTGCGCCGCAGGGCCTCCTCCTCGTTCAGGGCGGGGACCACGATGGCCAGTCTCATCGGGGTGTTAGCATACCGGCACTTCTGGGAGACCTGACCCTTCTATGAGCTCGCAAGGTTCGTTCAGCCATCTCGATCCGCACGGCAGCGCCCATATGGTGGACGTCTCCGAAAAGCCGGTGACGCGCCGCGTGGCCGAGGCGTCCTGCCGGGTTCTGCTCTCGGCCCAGACCCTGATCCGTCTCGCCAACCTGCCCAAGGGGGACGCCTTTGCGGTCGCCCGCCTCGCCGGCATCCAGGCGGCCAAGCGGACCTCCGACCTGATCCCGCTCGCGCATCCGCTCCCTCTCGATCAGGTCGAGGTCGACCTGCATCCGATCCCCGAGGGGATCGAGATCCGCAGCCGGGTCGTGGTCACCGCCCGCACCGGCGCCGAGATGGAGGCGATGATTGCCTGCTCGACCGCGGCGCTCGCTCTCTACGACATGGTCAAGGCGGTCGAGCGCGGCGTGGTGATCACCGATCTGCGGCTGGAGGCCAAGAGCGGCGGCCGGAGCGGCGGCTACCGGAGGGACGCGTGAGGGGCCTGGGTTCGCCGGCGGACCTGGGGTTGAAACCCCAGGCTGGGTTGTTTCGCTCCTGCGGAGCGACTTCCCCTCCCGCCCCTTCGCCTCGGAGAGGCGATACATGCCAGCCTGGGGTTTCAACCCCAGGCTGTACGGCGGCTCGGAGGGACGCATGACCCTCACCGGCCTCGACCGTCTGCTCGCCGGTCCCTCGCGCCTCGCCGGCCGGCGTTATGGGCTCCTGGCGCACGGCGCCTCCATCACCCGCGACGCGCGGCCCATCCACCGCGCCCTGGCCGCGAGCCCGGCCGGAGCTCCGGCGGCTCTGTTCGGCCCGGAGCACGGCTTCTATGGGATCGAGCAGGATATGGTCGCCGCCGAGAGCCAGCGGGACCCGTGGACCGGCGCGCCGATCGTCTCTCTCTATGGCGATTCGGAGGCGAGCCTGAAGCCCTGCCCTTGCGCCTTCGCGGGGCTCGACCTGCTGGTGATCGACCTCCAGGACGTGGGATCGCGCTACTACACCTACGCCGCCACCGCGGTCTGGGCCGCCGAGGCGGCGCTCGCCGCGGGCTGCGAGGTCTGGGTGCTCGACCGGCCGAACCCGCTGGGCGGCGAGGTCGTCGAAGGCAACCTTCTCGAGCCCGGCTACGAATCGTTCGTCGGCGCCTTCCGGCTGCCCGTGCGCCACGGTCTGACTCTGGGCGAGCTGGTGAGGCTGGAGGCGCGGCGGCGCGGCTGGGCCGGCGAGCCGGAGATCTGGACGATGGAGGGCTGGACCCGCGGCATGAGCTGGGAGGAGACGGGCCTCCCCTGGATCGCTCCCTCGCCGAATATGCCGACTCTGGCGGCCGCGGTGGTCTATCCCGGAGGCTGCCTGGTCGAGGCGACCGAGCTGTCGGAGGGACGGGGCACGACCCGGCCGTTCCAGCTTACCGGCGCTCCCGGCCTCGATCCGGTCGCGCTCGCCGACGCCATGAACGGCCTGGGCCTGTCCGGGATCGTCTTCCTGCCCACCTACTTCCGGCCGCAGTACCAGAAGCATACGAAGAAGGTCTGCGGCGGCGTCGAGCTGCTGGTGAGCGATGCGGATGCCTTCCGCTCCTACCGCGCCGGCGTCGAGCTGCTCGCCGCGGTCCGCCGTCTCGCCCCGGAGGTCTTCGCCTGGCGCGAGGCCCCCTACGAGTTCGTCTCCGACCGCCCGGCGATCGATCTCCTGACCGGAGGATCTGACTACCGGGAGGCGATCGAGAGCGGCTCCGGCCTCGCCGACTGGATCGCGGCCTGGCCCGCCGACGAGGCGGCGTTCCGCGAGGAACGGCGGGAAATCCTGCTGTACCCCGAGGCCCGCGCTTGAAATCCCCCCACCTCCTCCGCGTCGACGACGCGCCGGACCGCTTCGCGTCGCTCATCGAAGCGGCCCGCGCCGAGGGATTGCGGATCGGCTGGCTCGATTTCGCTCCCGCGGAGCCCCTGCCCGAGGACCTCCAGGCCGCCGCCGGCGCGGGAGTCCTGCGGGCCGTGGCCGTTGGGGGAGGGCGGACCGTCTCCGTCAAGCCGCTGCAAGGTGAGCCGGTCCTCCGCGACCTCCTCCGCGAGCACTTCCGAGGCTGCGCCCTGGTCCTCGTCCGGGGCGGGATTGAGGCGCCGTATCTCCGGCCGGCCGGCGATTCCTGGACCGTGGCCGTGTCTGGAGAGGCGGCGCGCTCCTACGGGACCGAGCAGTTGGTTGCCGCTCTTCGCAAGCCTCACCCCTGGTGAGCCCTCACCCCCTGGCCCCCTCTCCCGTCACCGGGAGAGGGGGAAAACGTCCAAAGCGAACCATATGAGGGTAGGGCGGTGGCGCCCCTCTCCCGGTGACGGGAGAGGGGACGGGGGTGAGGGCTCACGGCGGCGCCCGGCACGAGGGTTTCTGAGCGCCGCTCACTCCCTCCGCAGCGCCACGATCGGGTCCACCGCCGCGGCGACCCGGGCCGGCAGGTAGGAGGCCAGGGCGGAAACCGCCGCGAGCAGCAGGGCCACGACGACGAACACCAGTGGGTCGGTGGCGCTGACTCCCAGGAGCTGGCTGGCCAGGAAGCGGGTGACCCCGAAGGCCGCGGCGAGGCCGATCCCGAGGCCGACCGCGGCCAGGATCATCCCCTGATCGAGGACCAGGCGGGCGACCTGGCCGGGCCGGGCTCCGAGCGCCATGCGGACTCCGATCTCGCGGGTGCGCTGCGACACCGTGTAGCGGATCACGCTGTACAGGCCGATGGTCGCCAGCAGCAGCGCGAGCAGCCCGAAGGAGCCGAGGAAGGTGGCGGCCAAGCGCTGCGCGAAGACCGACAGGCGCAGGTGCTCCTCCATGGTCTTGACCGCGGAGAGCGGGATGTTCGGGTCCATCGCCCGGACTTCCGAGCGCAGCGGCTCGACCATCTCCAGAGGGTCGCCCGCGGTGCGCACGTGGATCACCATCCGGCTCTGGTAGGCCTGGAATTCCGGGACGTAGAAATAGGGCTTCGGCGCCTCGCCGATCTCGTTGTACTTGCCGTTCCTGGCGATCCCGACCACCGTCCAGTCGCGGTTCCAGAGCCGCACCCGGCCGCCCAGAGCCTGCCGTCCCGCCCAGTAGCGCTGCGCCATGGTCTCGTTGACGATCATGGTCCCGGGCGGCTGCTTTTCGTCGTCGTCCCCCTCTCCGTCCTTGCGCGGCGGGTCCTGGTCCGCGAACGTGAAGTCGCGGCCGGCCTTCAGGGGGATGCCCAGGGCCTTCATGTAGTCCGGCCCGACGATGCTGAATCCGATGGACATCTCCTCCTTGGGCGCCGGCTGATAGCCCTCGACCTCCAGGCTGCTCGACCAGCTGTCGAAGTCGAGCGGCACCAGGGTGGAGACCGTGGCCGACTCGATCCCGGGCAGGCCTGAGAGGCGCTGCAGCAGATCGCGGTAGAAGACGGTCCCGCGCGCCTCGTCGTAGCCGTTGGGGAAGACGTCCACCGCGGCGAGCAGAAGGTTGCGGGAGTCGAAGCCGATGTCGATCTCCGAGGCCTTGCCGAGGCTGCGCACGAACAGGCCGGCGGCGATCAGCAGGACGCAGGAGAGGAAGATCTGGGTCACCACCAGGGAGCTGCGCAGGAAGCCTTTGCGCCCGCCCGCGACCGAGCCTCCCTCGTCGCGCAGGGTGGAAGCCACGCCCGGCGCGGAGAGCTGCAGGGCCGGCGCGAGGCTGAAGAGCAGGCCGGTCAGCAGCGCCAGCACGGCGGCGAAGGTGAGCACCTCGCCGTCGAGCCCGAACGTGGAGGCGAGCGGAGCGTCCATCGGCGGGAGGAAGGCGATCAGGAGCCGGGTGCCCCACAGAGCGAAGAGGACGCCGAGCCCGCCGGCCAGAATCACCAGGACCAGGCTCTCGGTCAGGAGCTGCCGGATGAGCCGTCCGCGGCCGGCCCCCATGGCGAGGCGGATCGCGATCTCCTTGCGCCGGCTGATCGCCCGCACCAGCAGGAGGTTGGCGACGTTGGCGCAGGCCAGGAGGAGGACGAGGAGGGCCATGGTGCCCAGGACCGTCAGGACGGGCGCCAGGAAGCCCGAAGGTCCCGTCGGCGACTTCCAGAAGCGGTAGAGCGGGAAGCGCAGCCCGTCGTTCGTCTCCGGGTACTCCTTGGCGAGCCGGGCGGCGAGCGTATCGAGGGCCGCCTGCGCCTGCTCCTGCGTGACTCCCGGGCGGAGGCGTACCATCGCCTGCAGCCAGTGATGCCCGCGCTCCTCGAGCCGGCTCCCTCCGGCGATGATCTGCTCCTGCATGGCGATCGGAATCCAGAGGTCCATCTGCATCGCGATCTGCTCGCCCAGATAGTCCGGAGGAGCGACGCCGATCACGGTGTAGGCGTGGCCGTTGAGCTGGATCGTCCGGCCGATGATCTTCGGGTCGCCCTCGAAGCGCCGTTTCCAGAAAGCGTGAGAGAGGACGGTGACCGGATAGGCGTTCGGCGCCGCGTCCTCCTCGGGCCGGAACGCGCGGCCGAGCACGGGGCGCACCTCCAGGACGTCGAACACGTTGCCGGTGACGACCGAAGCCCACACCCTCTCCGGCCGCTCGCCGCCGGTCAGGTTGAGAGACGTCATCTGGTACGCCACCACGGAGAGCGGCGCGTCCATCTTCTGGATGTCCCGGATGTCCGGAACGGACATGGATCGCATGTCGCCGCTCCGGCTCATCCCCGTGATGATCCGGATCCGGTCCTGATCCGGCACTCCTTGGAGAGGCTCGAGGAGCATCGACTGGATCCAACTGAACACCGTCGTGTTGGCCCCGAGGCCGATCGCCAGCGTCAGCACCGCGATGGCCGTGAAGCCCGGGCTCTTGGCCAGCAGGCGGAGGGAGTATCGGAGGTCCTGGAAGAACGTGCTCATGGCTCATCCTACGAATCGGAAGGGCCGTAGGTTACGCTTGCCTCTCCAGTTCCCTTTTGCCACAATGCGGCATTCGAGGACGGCCCTACCTTTTGACCCCACTCAAGAGATGCGAGGTTCGCCGTGACTGAGCAGATCAAGTTCTTTCTCCCCGGCCCCAGCTACGTGCTGGAAGAGGTCCGCCAGGCCATGACGAAGCCCATGGTCGGGCACCGGTCGGCCGGGTTCAAGTCGTTCTACCTGAAGATGGCCGAGCGCCTGCCGCAGGTGCTCCGGACGTCCGGCGACGTCATGGTCGCCAGCGCCAGCTCGACCCTGGTCATGGAGAGCGCCGTCATCTCCACGGCCGCCTCCGACGTGCTGAACCTGACCAACGGCGCCTTCTCGGAGCGCTGGCACTCGATCAGCCGCTCCGTGGGCAGGAGCTCCGACAAAATTGCGTTCCCCTGGGGCGAGGCCATCGATCCCGACACGGTCCGGACGGCGCTGCGCCGCAAGCGCTACGAGGCGGTCACCCTGGTCCACAACGAGACCTCGACCGGCGTGATGAGCCCCATCGCCGACGTCGCCCGGGTGATCCGCGAGGAGAGCGACGCCCTGGTCCTGGTGGACACGGTCTCATCTCTGGGCGGCGCTCCGGTCGAGGCCGACGCCTGGGGGCTCGACATCGTGCTCGCCGGCGTGCAGAAGGCGATCGCGGTGCCTCCGGGCATCACGCTCTTCACCCTCTCCGATCGTGCGGCCGAGCGGGCGGCCCAGGTGCCGCACCGGGGCTTCTACACCGACCTGCTGCGCTACCGCGAGAAGCACCGCGAAGGGGGCTTCATCACGACCCCGGCCATCCCGCTGCTCTATGCCCTGGACCGCCAGCTCGACATCATCCTGGCCGAGGGGATGGAGGCGCGCTGGGCCCGGCACGAGCGGCTCTACCGCCGCACCGCGGAGTGGGCGGCGCAGCGCGGCTGCGAGTACGCCTCGGCCCCCGACGCCCGGTCGCTCACGGTGAGCTGCCTCAAGCCTCCGGCGGGGGTCGATCCGCAGGCGATCGTCAAAGGGCTGGCCGAGCGCGGCTGGACCATCGGCGGCGGCTACGGCGACTGGAAGCCGACCACGTTCCGCATCGGCCACATGGGCGAGGTCCGGGAGAGCGATCTGGACGCTCTGCTGGCCGAGATCGATCAGATCCTGGAGGAGGTCGCGGCCAGGGCGGCCGTGCGCTGACCCATGCACCGCATCCTGATCGCCGACTCGCTCGATCCCGCCGGCCTGGCCATGCTCCAGGAATCCGGCGCCGAGGTCCATCAGCTCACCGCCGAGGAGAAGCCGCGCCTGGCCGAGATCCTCGCCGGCTACGACGCCCTGGTGGTGCGCAGCTCGACCCAGGTGACCGCCGATCTGCTGCGCGCGGGCAAGCGCCTCAAGGTAGTCGGCCGCGCCGGCATCGGCGTCGACAACGTCGACGTGGAAGCCGCGACCGAGCTGGGCATCCTGGTCGTCAACGCGCCCACCGCCAACCTGCTCTCGGCGACCGAGCACACCTTCGCCCTGCTGCTGTCGCTCGCCCGGCGGGTGCCGGAGGCGGACGCCTCGATGAAGGCCGGCCGCTGGGACCGCAAGCTCGTGGGGGTCGAGCTCCAGGGCAAGACCCTCGGCGTCGTCGGCTTCGGCCGCATCGGCCAGCGGGTCGCCGCCCGCGCCCGCGCTTTCGAGATGCAGGTCCTCGCCTACGACCCGTTCCTCGACGCCGCGGCCGCCCGCCGCCTGGAAGTGGAGCTGCTGTCGCTGGAGGACCTGCTGCCGCGGGTCGACGTGATCACCTTGCACACGCCGTTGACCGACCAGACGCGCAACCTGCTCGACCGCGAGCGGCTGGCCCTGATGAAGAAGGGGGCGCTGGTGGTCAACTGTGGCCGCGGCGGGGTCATCGACGAGGAGGCCCTGCTCGAAGCCCTGGAGTCGGGGCACCTGGGCGGCGCGGCCCTGGACGTCTTCGCCGAAGAGCCGCCCAAGGACCTGCGGCTCGTGAAGCACCCCAAAGTGGTGGCGACGCCCCACCTCGGCGCCCAGACCCGCGAGGCCCAGGAGCGGATCTCGACCGAGACCGCGGAGATGGTGCTGTCGTCCCTCGAAGGCTCGCTCGCCGTGGCCGCGGTCAACCTGCCGTTCCGGCCGACCGGAGGCCGCGCCGAGCCCTATCTCGCGCTCGGCGAGACCCTCGGCCGCATGGCCGGCCTCCTCCTGGGGGCCGCGCCGCAGCGGCTGCAGGTGGAATTGTGGGGGATCGACGAGGCGTTCCGGGTGCCCGCGTCCGTCGCCGCGCTCAAGGGGGTGCTCACGACCTTCCTCGGCGAGGCGGTGAACTACGTCAACGCCGAGCGGATCGCCGAGAGCCGAGGCGTCGAGGTCGTCCGCTCGACCCACAGCGCCGCGAGCGACTACCCTCACCTGGTGGGAGTGACCCTGAGCGGCGGCGGGCGCAGCATCGAGCTCGACGGCACGCTGTTCGGCGAGCGCGACCTGCGGGTGGTGCGCCTCGGCGGCTACCGGCTGGAGTTCCGGCCGGAGGGCAAGCTCCTGTTCCTGGAGAACCTGGACGTGCCCGGCGTCGTCGGCAGGGTCGGCACCCTGCTCGCCGATGCGGGCGTCAACATCGCCGACATCCACCTCGCGCGGACCGACGACCGGCCGGGCGAGGAGAGGAACGCCATGGCCGTCCTCCGCCTGGACCAGGAGCCCACGGACGATCTGCTGGCGCGCCTGACCGCGCTGGAGGTCGTGCGCAGCGCGCGGAGGGTGGACCTGGGCCGGCGGTAGCGGTCCGGAGATTGCAGGCGCGCCGGGCCGGACCTGGGGTTGAAACCCCAGGCTGGGTTGTGTCGCCCTTCCGGGCGAGACAAAGAGGCGAGTTGAAAAGGGGGACCGCCCGCATGGGCGGTACATTCCAGCCTGGGGTTTCAACCCCAGGCCTGGGTGGCCGGGATCACCGGTCATCGAACAAGGAGATCACCATGGCGCACGTCGGCGTCGTTTTCGGAGGTCGCAGCGTCGAGCATCAGGTCTCGATCCGCTCGGCCCGCACCGTGGCCCAGGGGCTGCGGCAGGCCGGTCACCGGGTCACCGCTCTGGGCATCGCCCAGGACGGCTGCTGGATCGATCACGGCACGTCCGAGGCCGTCCTCGGCGGCGAGGTGCGGGCCATCGATCCGCTCGGCGTGCCGGTCGCGCCGACCTTGCAGCACCTGATCTCCTCGGGCGTCGAGGTGGTCTTCCCGATCGTCCACGGCACCTGGGGAGAGGACGGCACGCTCCAGGGTCTCTTCGAGATGCTCGACCTGCCCTACGTCGGCCCCGGCGTGACGGCGAGCGCGCTCGCCATGGACAAGCTGCTGTTCAAGCGGCAGATGGAGGCGGCGGGCGTGCCGGTGGTGGAGTTCGAGGCGGTCCACAAGAACGAGTTCGAGGCGGACCCCCAGGCGTTCCTGCGCCGCCTCGACAAGCTCCCCCTGCCCCTCTTCGCCAAGCCGAGCGTCGGCGGCTCCAGCGTCGGGGTCAAGAAGGTGAGCCACCGCGAATGCCAGGAGACCTCTGTCCGCTTCGCCCTGCAGTTCGACGACACGGTCCTGGTGGAGCGGGGAGTCCAGGGGCGGGAGCTGGAGTGCGCGGTCCTCGGCTATCAGAAGATCGAGGCCTCGGCGGTCGGCGAGATCGTCCCCGGCAACGACTTCTACGACTACGCGGACAAGTACCTCCAGGACACCGCCCAGCTCATCGCCCCGGCCGACCTGCCGCCGGGAGTGGCCGACCGGCTGCGCGAGCTGGCCGTGCGGGCCTTCGTGGGGATCGGCGGCGTGGGGCTCGCCCGGGTCGACTTCCTTCTCGAAGGAGAGGACCGGGTCTACGTCAACGAGGTCAACACCCTGCCCGGCTTCACCAGCATCTCCATGTACCCGCGCCTGTGGGAGCTCTCGGGCGTGCCGCTCCCGGAGCTGGTCGACCGCCTGGTGCAGGTCGCCCTCCAGCGCCACCGCGACCGCCACCGCCTGGACCAGGGGATCAAGGAGTTCCTGGCCAGCCTGGGAGAGGAGAGCTGAAGAGAGGGAAGGGAGGCGCTACGGCGCCGGCTCGACCGGCGTGATCTCGACCCGGCCGGAGCCGGCGTCGACGATCCCCAGATCCTCCGCGGCGGCGTAGGAGAGGTCGATCATCATCCCGCGGCGGTGGGGGCCCCGGTCGTTGATCTTGACCAGAACCTCCCGGTCGTTCTCCAGGTTGCGCACCTGGGCATAGCTGCCGAGAGGCAGATTGCGGTGGGCGGCGGTGCGGGCGTGCATGTCGAACGGCTCGCCGCTGGCCGTGGGGGAGCCGTGGAGCTCGGCGCCGTACCAGGAGGCGCGCCCCTGCCGGGCTCGCCCGGCCGTGCTCCAGCTTGCTTCCTCGACCGTTGCGGCCGGGGCGGCGCTCTCCGCCAGAGGAGGAGGTCCGGCCGTCTCCTCCCCGAAGCCGAAGATCGAGGTTCCCAGGAACGCCAGGAGAGCCAGACCCGCGAGCCAGGGGGCAGCCGACCGCCGCGCCTCCGGCGGCGCGTTCACGAACACACGTTGCCTTGCCATCGGTTGCTACAACAATCTCCGGCAGCCCCGGATTCCGGCCTCCGGATCAGTGGGCCGCCACCACGAACGACGTCATGCCGAGGGCGGCCAGCTCGCGGCGCAGCGTCTCGGCTTGGTCGCGGTCCTCGAAGGCTCCCACCTGGACGCGGTTCCAGGTGCCGTCGGAACGGACGACCGCCTCCGGATAGATGCGCGACAGGTCGCGCTTCAGGTCCTGCGCCCGGTCCTCCTCGCTGAAGGCGGCCACCTGCACGGTGAAGCGCGGCGGAGCGCCGCCCGTGGACGACAGGTACAGCTCGACCGGCGCCGTCCCGGGCAGCACGGCGCCGATCTCGCGGGCCGCGGCGAAGGACAGGTCGATCACCCGGTTCTTGCTGTACGGCCCCCGGTCGTTGATCCGCACCACCACCGAGCGCCCGTTGCGGACGTTCCGGACCTCGACAAGGGTGCCGAAGGGTAGGGTGCGATGGGCCGCGGTGAGGTCGTTCATGTTGTAGCGCTCGCCGCTCGCCGTCCGCCTGCCGTGAAACCTGGGGCCGTACCAGGAGGCGATCCCGCGGTGGACCGGAGAGCTCCCGACACCCGATGTGGGCGGCCGGCGGTTCGCGGAGCAGGCGGTCAGAAGAAGGGGAGAGAGGACCAGGAAGGCGAGTGCGGCATGGGCGCTCTGGGATCGTTCTCGTGAGTTGCGCATGGGCATGGTGTTCTCCGTAAGGTGGTTACGAGCCATCTTCGTGAGAGCTCTTAGCTCAGCGCGTGCTGCTGGTGCGCTCGAAAGACATGTTAGCACATTGATAATTTTCGCTGGATTGCCGCCCCGGAGGCCCTCACCCCCGGCCCCTCTCCCGGAGGGAGAGGGGTGAAATTTGGCAGAACGGTTTGGGAGGAGGTCGCTTTCGCCTGCCCTGCCTTTTCCCCCTCTCCCCCCGGGAGAGGGGGTCAGGGGGTGAGGGCTCACACCCGTGGCGCGGTGACCTCCGCCGCCTGGGCGCCGGCGAGCGCCGGCGCGACGACCTCGTCCAGAAAGTCGTCGACCTGCTCGGCGGAGCGGCCGGTGAAGGCGATCGGGTCGATCCAGGACTCCACCTCGGCGCGGGTGAGGCGGAAATCGGGATCGCCGGCGATGCGGTCGATCAGCGGGTTCTCACCCCCGCGCTCGAGCGCGGCCTGGGCTTCCAGGCTGTGGACGCGGATCCTCTCGTGGAGGTGCTGCCGGTCGCCGCCGCGCAGCGCCGCCTGCATGAGGATCGTCTCGGTCGCCATGAAGGGGATCTCGCGGGCCACCCGCGCGGCCACCACCGTCTCGCGGACCACGAGGCCGGCGGCGATGTGCGCCGCGAGGCCGAGGACCGCGTCGGCGCAGAGGAACGAGTCGGGCAGCACCAGGCGCCGGTTGGCCGAATCGTCCAGGCTGCGCTCCAGCCACTGCGTGGAGGTGTTGAGAGGGCCGTTCAAGCTGTCGGTGATCAGCCGCCGCGCCAGGCCGCACATGCGCTCCGCCCGCACCGGGTTGCGCTTGTAGGCCATGGCCGAGGAGCCCACCTGCTCGCTGTCGAACGGCTCGGACAGCTCGCCGACCCCCTGGAGGAGGCGCAGGTCGGTGCCGTACTTGTGGCAGCTCTCGGCGACACCGGCCAGGGTCTGGAGCACCTGGCTGTCCTGCTTGCGCGAATAGGTCTGGCCGGTCACCGGGAAGCTCTCGGCGAAGCCGATCCGCCGGGCGAAGAGCCGGTCGAGCTCCCGCACCTTCCCGTGGTCCCCGCCGAACAGGGTCAGGAAGCTCGCCTGCGTCCCCGTGGTCCCCTTGACCCCGCGGCAGCGGAGGGCCGCAAGGCGGTGCCGCACCTCCGCGAGGTCCATCAGGAAGTCCTGCAGCCAGAGGCACGCCCGCTTGCCCACGGTGGTGAGCTGCGCGGGCTGGAAGTGGGTGTAGGCCAGGCAGGGGACCGCCCGGGTGCGGCGGGCGAAGCCGGCGAGCTCCGAGCCGGCCGCGGCGAGCCGCGCCGCCAGCAGCTCCAGGGCCTCGCGCATCAGCAGGATTTCGGTGTTGTCAAGAACGAAAGCGCTTGTCGCTCCAAGGTGGAGGATGCCCCCGGCCCCCTCGTGGACCCGGTCCGCCTGCTCGGCGAAGTGCCGCAGGTGAGCCACTACGTCG
The DNA here is from genome assembly GCA_036380715.1 of Thermoanaerobaculia bacterium. GTDB lineage: Bacteria > Acidobacteriota > Thermoanaerobaculia > Multivoradales > UBA5704 > UBA5704. The sequence continues at coordinate 25,854 of DASVEF010000256.1, forward strand.
TGCCGGGTCCGCCGCTCGATCTCGGCCACACGGTTGAAGTCGATGTCGTCCGCGACTCGCCGCAGGGCTGCGATCTGCTCCTCGGTGATCGGCAGCCCCAGCGCTCGTTCGCACTCCGCAAGCGTGATCCATAGCTGTCGCCAAGTTCCATAGCGATTGGATGCGGAGTAGATCCGCGCCATCTCCTTCGAGGCATACCTCTCGTACAGGGGGTTCTGAGGGGATTCGGAGAGCATGGCGGGAATCCTAGCAGGCCCTCACCCCCGACCCCTCTCCCGCGAGCGGGAGAGGGGAGAACCTCAGCAAAGAATCCCCTGTTTTGCCTTCTTGCGAGATTTCCCCCCTCTCCCTCTGGGAGAGGGGCCGGGGGTGAAGGCTTCTGCTACAATCCGCCCCGCTTCCGTGGGGTGTGTCTCCTTCCGCCGCGCAAGCCGTTCATCATGCCTCTGAGAGTCGATTCCGAAATCGGACGCCTTCGGCGCGTCCTGGTCCACCGGCCGAGACGCGAGATCGACTGGATGGTCCCCTCCATGATGGGGGCGCTCCTCTTCGACGACATCCTCTATGGAGAGGACGCGCGCGAGGAGCACGACCTCTTCTGCAACATCCTGAAAGGGGCCGGCGTCGAGGTGCTGGACGCCCAGACCCTGCTCAGCGAGGTCCTCCAGCACGGCGAGCCCCGGTTCGAGCTCCTGGAGGAGCTGGGACGGGAGTACGGCGTCTCCTCGCGGATGGTCGGCCACCTGGCCCTGATGTCGCCGGAAGAGCTGGCCGCGAGCCTGATCGAAGGGGTCCGCTGCTCGCCCGAGGACGCCGACGCGGGCCGCCAACAGTTCTTCCAGCTCAACCCGGTGCCGAACTACTTCTTCCAGCGCGACCCGCAGGCGGTGCTGGGCAACCGGGTGGTGATCTCGTCCATGGCCACGGACGCCCGCGAGCGTGAGCCGCTCCTGGCCCGCACCTTCATCCGGCACCATCCGGCCTTCGCCGGGTCGGCCGCGATCTTCGACATCGACGTGCCCCCGTCCGGCGCGCCGGAGCACAACCCCAACTTCCAATATCCGAGCCTGGAGGGGGGCGACATCCTCGTGGTGAGCCCGGAGATCGTCCTCGTCGGCCTCTCCGAGCGGACCAACCGCCGCGGGGCCGAGGTCCTGGCCGAGTACCTGCGCCTCGAAGAGACCTCCTTCCGCCATCTGCTCATGGTCGAGCTGCCGCGCAAGCGCTCCTACATGCACCTGGACACCGTCTTCACCCTGATCGACCGCGGCACCTGCCTCGCGCACGTCCCCGTCGTCCAGTCGGGCGGGCCGGAGTCGGCCCACATCTACAGGGTCGACCTCTACGCCCGCGACCTGACCTTCACCCTGCGCCCCTCGCTGCTGGAGGCCCTGGCGGAGCTCGGGATGGAGCTGGAAGTCGTCCCCTGCGGCGGGTCGGTCGAAGCGATCGACCAGGAGCGCGAGCAGTGGACGGACGGCGCGAACTCGTTCGCCGTCGCCCCCGGGGTGATCCTGCTCTACCGCCGCAACCGCAGGACGCTGGAGGAGCTGAGCCAGCGCGGCTGGCGCGTCCTGACCACGGACGAGGCCCTGTCCGGCGAGCACGGCCTCCTCGATGGCGGCCGCACGGCCGTCGCCCTGTTCGACAACGAGCTGTCGCGCGCCCGCGGCGGGCCGCACTGCATGACCATGCCCCTGCAGAGAGACTCCCTGTGAAGCCGGACGCGAGCAAGAAACGGAAAAAGGGGGACAGCAAGCGCCCGCTCGGCGTCGTCGCCTTCGGCGGCAACGCCCTGCTGCGGCCGGAGGACGACGGCACCGCCGAGGAGCAGCTCAAGCGCGCCACCGAGGCCGCCGGCTGGCTGGTCGGCTTCGCGCGGCGCGGCTACGACCTCGTGGTGGTCCACGGCAACGGCCCGCAGGTCGGACAGGTGCTGATCCAGATGGAAGAGGCCGCCACCAAGATCCCGCCGGGGACGCTCGACGTCGCCGTGGCGCAGACCGAGGGCGGCATGGGCTACCTCCTGGAGATCGCCCTGCGCAACCGCCTGCGCGCGGCCCACCTCCGGCGCGAGGTGAGCACCGTCCTCTCCATGGTGGTGGTGGACCGCGACGACCCGGCTTTTCAGAGCCCGACCAAGCCGATCGGCCCGTTCTTCTCCCGCTACCGCGCCCAGGCCCTGCGCCGCCACTTCAAATGGCACATGGTCGAAGACGCCGGCCGCGGCTGGCGCAAGGTGGTGGCGAGCCCGCAGCCGCTGGAGATCCTGGGCGTCGCGTCCGTACGCCGCCTGCTCGACCAGGGGCACCTGGTGATCGCCGGCGGCGGCGGGGGCATCCCGGTCATCCGCAAGAAGAACGGCCAGCTCTGCGGGATCGAGGCGGTCATCGACAAGGACCGCACCTCGGCGCTGCTGGCCCGCGAGCTGGAAGCCGACCTCTTCATCATCCTGACCGGCGTCCCCCAGGTGGTGAAGAACTACGGCAAGAAGAACCAGGAGCCGCTCCCCGTGCTCCCGCTCGCCGAGGCGCGGCGGCTGCTCGCCAAGGGGCAGTTCCCCCCGGGGAGCATGGGCCCCAAGATCGAATCCGCGATCGACTTCGTCGCCGCCACCAGCCGCAAGGCGCTGATCACCGACGTGGAGCATCTCGCGGCCGCCATGGAAGGGCAGAGCGGTACGCTCCTCGTGCCCGACGGCGGTCCCTAGACCCGTTTCCGACCAACCCTGTGTTCCTGATCTCTGAGGAGACCCGATGGCTACGCGTCACCTGATCTCGATCCACGACCTGACGGCGGCGGACGTCGCCGGCCTCTTCCGGCTCGCCGCCGACGTCAAGGCACACCCGGCGAAATACCACAACCACATGCACCGCAAGACCCTGGGCATGATCTTCGAGAAGTCCTCGACCCGCACCCGGGTGAGCTTCGAGGCGGGCATGGCGCAGATGGGCGGACAGGCCCTGTTCCTCTCCAGCCGCGACATCCAGCTCGGCCGCGGCGAGCCGATCTCCGACACCGCGCAGGTGCTCTCGCGCTACATCGACGGCATCATGGCCCGCACCTTCGCCCACCAGACCGTGCTCGACCTCGCCCGCTACGGCTCGATCCCGATCATCAACGGCCTGACCGACGACCTCCATCCCTGCCAGGCCCTGGCCGACTACTTCACCCTCTCCGAGATCTTCGGCGGACTGGAAGCGCTGCGCGGCCGCAGGCTCGCCTACGTGGGAGACGGCAACAACATGGCCCACTCCCTGATGTTCGGCGCCGCCAAGGTGGGCATGGACGTCGCCGTCGCCTCGCCCCAGGGCTACGAGGTCAAGGAGAAGTACGCGAATCTCGCCCGCCAGGACGCCCACGTCGCCGGCACCCGGGTGCTCCTGACCCACGACCCCCGGGAGGCCGTCGAGGGGGCCTCGGCCGTCTACACCGACGTCTGGGCCTCCATGGGCCAGGAAGCCGAAGCGCAGGAGCGCCTCAAGGCCTTCCAGGGCTTCATGGTCGACAACGCCCTGATGCGGCACGCCCGCGAAGAGGCGGTCTTCCTCCACTGCCTCCCCGCCCACCGCGGCGAAGAGGTCGCCGCCGAAGTCGCCGACGGCCCGCAGAGCCGCATCTTCGACGAAGCCGAGAACCGCCTGCACGTCCAGAAGGCGATCATGCTGTGGCTGATGGCGGGGGTGGAGATCTAGGCTTTAGACGACCTGCACGTACATCGCCTCGCGGTACGGCCCGCCCCGGCGGGCCACCTTGAGCTTGCCGTTCCTCTCCATCCGCCGGAGCACGGCCGACACTTTGCGGGCGTCGACCGGTTTGCGCAGGATCTCGCCGAAGCGGCGGTTGACCTCCTGGGCGATCCACACAGGGCCGAAACGGGTCGTCGGCTGGATGTCCGCGACGACCCGGGCGACCATCGGGGTGAGACGGCGCTGCCGGCCGGTGTCGACCTCCTCGATCTCCTTGCGGTTCATACCTGGAGGCAGCGCCTTGCCGGCCATCTCCGCGACGGAGTCGGCCGCGGCCTTGAACGCCTCGAGGTTCCGCGACAGCCTTTCGAGCTCGGCCGCGTGCAGGCCTCCCTGCTCACGATGCAGCGCCTCCTGCTCGGCGTGGAACGATTGGCGCTCGCGGTGAAACGCGATCTGCGTCTCCAGCCGGGCCATGACCTCTGAAATGGACAGACTCCTGCTCATGC
>DASVEF010000257.1:0-6970 GCA_036380715.1 Thermoanaerobaculia bacterium
CACGCCGGCATCGATCTGCTGGCCGCGACCACGGTCGTCACGGCGTTCATGGCCGGCCTCGGCCTCGGCAGCCTCGCCGGCGGCGCGATTGCGGACCGCCTGGGAGCGAAGCGGTCGCTGCTCGTGTTCGCGCTTTCGAACGCGGGCATCGGCGCGTTCGCCTGGCTCAGCCTGTGGCTCTTCTACGACGTCTACCGCCGGTTCGCGGCGGAGCTCGACTCGGGCCTTGCGATGTTCGGCTTCCATTTCCTGCTCCTCGTCATCCCGACGACGCTCATGGGCCTGTCGCTGCCGCTGCTCGCGCGAGGCGCCGTGGCCGCGTCGCGCGAGATCGCTCCTCTGGTCGGACGGCTCTATGCCGTCAACACGCTCGGCGCGGCGGCGGGCGCGGCGGTCGCAGGCTGGTGGCTGCTCGGGGAGCTCGGATTCGTCGCCACCGTGCGGATCGCGGGCGCGCTGAACCTCATCGCCGCCGTGGTGATCCTGCTGCCGTGGAGAACGGCCAGACTGGAAACGCCGGCGGCCGTGACGGCAACCGCAGACACCGCGGCTGGAGACGCCCGGGAACGGGTGTGGCCGTGGTTCCTGATGTACGGCCTCACCGGCGCGGTGGCGATCGGGCTCGAGGTCGTCTACTTCCGGGTGATCGACGCCATCTGGCGCAACAACTCCTACACCTTCGCGACCGTGCTGGCCATCTACCTGCTGCTGTTCGGTCTGGGCGCGAGCCTGGCGGCACGGCGGGCGGGGAGGGCCGAACGGCCGGACCAGTCGTTCTTGTGGCTGCAATTCGGAGTGGGCGCGAGCTCGCTTCTGGGCATGCTCGTCCTCTTCCATCCGCCGGACGCCTTCGGCATCAAGGAATTCGTAACCCGCTACTACACGACCGGCGGCTTCATGCACGGCGGGTACTCGATCCGGAGCGCGCAGGACGCCGCGAGGCTGATCTACGCGCACGTCGTGGCGCCGCTGCTGGTCATGGGCGCGCCGGTCCTGCTCATGGGCGCCTCCTTCCCGTTCATCCAGGCGCTGGTCGCGCGACGGCTCGACTCGCTCGGCCGGCGCACGGGCACGCTCCTTTTCTCGAACATCTGCGGCAACGTCCTCGGCGGCGCGGTGACCGGCTTCGTGCTCCTCGACCGGATCGGCACCGCGGGCACGCTGCAGGTGCTGGCGGGCGTGCTGATCCTGCCCGGCCTGGCCGCGGCGGTGCGGCTGTCGACGGTCCGCCGGCGCATCGCGGGCGCCATCGGCGTGGCCGGCTTGATGACCGCCTGCGTGGCGGCCTTCCCATCGAACGAGCGCTTCTGGGCATTCTTCAACAGCGTTCCTCTCGATCGTTTCCAGGTGGCCGAGGACCGCGCGTGCGTGACCAGCCTGGTGGAGGAGGGGCCTCAATCCTTTCTCTATATCAACGGCAGTTGGCAGAACGGTCACCCCTACGACTTCTTTCACATTTTGATCGGCCTCTTGCCTTCGCTCATGCACGAACGCCCCGAGCGCGGGCTGGCCGTGGGTCTGGGGATCGGCTCGACCGCGTATGCGATGGCCCAGGATCCCCGGATCGGGCGCGTCGACTGCGTAGAGATCTGCGGTGGCGAGAAGCGCCTCATTGCGGACCTGGCCGGGCGCGGGTCCATCACGAGCCGCCGCCTGCTCGCCGATCCGAGGATCAATCTCATCACCGCGGACGGCCGCCGCTGGCTCCTCTCGCGAACGGAGCTCTACGACGTGGTCGTCGTCGACGTGGTCCGTCCCACTTCGGCCTACTCCGGCAATCTCTACTCCGTGGAATTCTATGAGCTCGTGGCGAGCCGGCTCGCCGACGACGGCCTGTTCGTGCAGTGGATCGCCTCCGATCGCGTTCTCAACAGCATTCGGCGGGCGTTCCGCCACGTCGCGATCGGCGAAGTGCCCGACTATTTCGGCTCCCGCTTCGTCGTCGCCAGCAACCAGCCGCTGCGCTTCCACCGTCCCACGCTGCAACAGCGGCTCGCGGGCGTAGGCCTGAAAACCTCGTTCAATCCGGAGCAGAGGCGGCGGCTGGTCGAATTCTTCGAGCGCGAGAAGCTCCAGCGCCTGTGGGAGCGTAGGAAGGTCGTGGCCCTGCCGGACGAGCACTTCAACCACGACCTCCACCCTCGCGATGAATATTTTCTCAACGACGCCTGGTAGCTCAGTGATAGAAGCCCGAAGGGTCCAGAAAATCCTCGCCGCGCTCCGCAAAGGGCCCAAGGATGTCCGCCCCCAATGGGAGATCGTCGACGGGCTTGCCCAAGAGGGTCATGTGGCCGCCCTGGTCGAGCTGCTCGACGGGCTCAGGGATGCCGCGACTGAGGGGCGAGCTCCAGCCTGGGCGGTGCAATCCATCGCCGAGCGCGTCGAGGATCATCTCTGTCTGAGCACAGGATGGGAGGGGGCCGTCCAGGCTCTCCTCCTCGGCCTGCGGTCTCGGCCAGCGGTTGATCCTTCCTCCAGGAGCGATCATTCCGCCAAGATCGCGGCCCGGCTGGCGCAGGCCCACGGTCCGGCGATTCTGGAAAGCCTGTTTACCGAGCTCTCCCAGGCGCCTGGAACCGAGCAGACGTTCCTGCATCTGTGTCAAGAGATGGTCCTTCGCGGGTATCCCTGCCTCGAAATGCCGTCTGTGGCTCGGTTCTGGGAAGGGGCGAAGCACCAGGCTCCTGATCTCGCATGGCTTCCTTTGCGCCGGACGGAAGCCGAGCTGAGCTTGTCGCTCCCTTCCTTCGGTGTTTCTCACTCGGGTTACTCCTGGGGTCCTGAGCCCGCGCTGCAAAACCTCCGAGAGCTGAGACGAGATCGCCTGCGGCTCTCCAGCATCCCCGATGCGGATGCGGAGCGGATGCGCAGCGTCGTCACAGACTGGATTGATCATTCGAACGGCCAGGCGGAAACGGCCGCCTTTGTCCTGGAGGAGGCCGCTCAGGGCGCGCTCGATTTTTTGCAGATCTGCGTGTCGCTCCCTCTTACCTGTCTCGACGGCGTGCGCCTGGAGGCGAGCCAGGGAGCCGAGATCTCCCCTTCGCGTGCCTTCGCTCTTCTATTCTCCGCAGCGGTCTCGGGAGGCGCGTACAGCAGCTCTCCTTTCGGAGCCCGGGCACGGCTGCTCGCCTGGAGGTCGGCGGCGGGGCTCACCCTTTGCGGTCGTGAGGCGGAATTCGAGGAAGTCTGCGAAAGGCTCATGAGAGCCCGCTGGGTAGAGCTTCGCCTCGACACGCCCTGGTTTGGCCAGATCGCCTGGGACCTCGCCCTGGCGGCCTTTCTCGACGGACGGAGAGTCACAGGTTTGTTTGCCACGGACGAAGATTGAGTGAGGAGAGTTATAGGAGGGTGTATGTCAACGGATGATCCGGACGATCTCAAAGACGAATTCTGGGACCGCGTCGCCGATTTCGAGGATCAGGAGCCCAGATCTTTATTCGCCATGCTGCCGCAGTCCGGCGTATCCCTTCCGCCGCCGGATGCGCTGGACGATGCGCAGCTCACCGTCAAATTGTGGGAGGTCATCAACGGGCTCGCGCTGCTCGGAGTCTTTCTCCACAACACGAATCATCTGAGTGATCGCGAGCTGTATGTCTACTTGTGGAGCGAGATGTTTCGGGAGGAGATCGTCCTGATGCCGGAGAACTCAGCCTACGCCTATCACTTTGATCTGGTCGGCAGCGGGAACGAGGAGGACACGCGCCTGTATCTGAAGTATTACGCCGGCGAAGAGGACCGGTGGCGCTGGCTGGAGGACTGGCCCTCGTATCGTCTGCCTGAGCACGAAGATCCGCCCTATGATCGAGACCGCCGCCTGCCGCAGGCTGAGGACAGGACAGACGATCCGATCATGTAATGGACTCTTGATCTACTCCCGTCCCGCCCGCTCCGCCGCTTCGGCCAGCATCCGGTAGAGGGCGTCCCGGTCGTAGAGCCTTCCTCGCGCCACCACCGCCGCGATTTTCTGGGTGTTGCGGATGTCCGCGAGGGGATCTGCGTCCAGCAGGACCAGGTCGGCGAGCTTGCCGGGCTCGACGGTGCCGAGGTTGGCGCGGCCGAGGAATCGCGCCGGGTTGCGCGTGGCGGTCTGGAGGGCTTCGAGCGGAGTCAGCCGGCAGCTCGCTCAGGTGCTCGATGCTCGCTTGCCCGGCTTGAATGGCTTCAGGAATCGTCACGGCGAGAGGCACGTGTCCGGCAAAGGGCAGGCCCCGGCGCCTGGCTTCCTCGGCAATGGCGAAGTAGGCGTCCCGCGGCAGGTTGTTGTGGACCTTGAGGAAGTCCACTCCGCGGCGCTGGAGGTCCGCCACGGCTGTGCGGGCCTCCTCGGCGTTGCTCACTTTCCTGCGGAATGGCCAGTCGGGCGGCGCGTTGTCGAGGATGAGGCCGGCCGTGACGATCCGCGGCCCCACGTGCTTCCCATGTTCCACAGCCCTCCTCATCTCCAGGGCGAAATCCAAGTCGCTCCCCATGTCTCGTATGCCGGTCACTCCCAAGGCCAGGTAGAGGAGCGGCAGCGTCGCTTCCCGTTCGCCCAGGTGGGAGTGCATGTCCCAGAGTCCCGGGATCAGGTACTTCCCCGTAGCGTCGATCACCCGCGCCCCCGCGGGCACCTCGACGCTGCCCGTTCGCCCCATCGCGGCGATCTGTCCGCTCTGGACGAGGACCGTCTGGTCCGGCTTGCCCGGCGCGCCCGTCGCATCGATCGCCGTGACGTGAATGAAGAGGAGGGGCGGAGCCGCGGTGGGGGCGGGTGTAGGAGCCGGTGCCGGCAGGAGGAGCAGGCTGAGGAGGGGCGCGAGAAGTCTCATGGCTTCCAGTACGAGGACGATGTGGAACAGGTTTTGGGGGCTCTTTCGAAGCGGAGCGCGGCCTGACGTGGCACTTATTTCGCAAGAGAATCCGGTATGCGCGGCTTGAAGTCGTATCCGCTCGCGCTCCTCGCGGTTCTGTTCCTCGCCTTCGCAGCCTGCTACGACGACGATGACGGCTACGGTCCGACCGAGCCCCGGCCTCCTCGCAGCATCGAGGGGCTCTGGAGCGGTGTCTTTGCCACGGACGAGGGCGAGACCGTGGCGTTCTTCGACCTGACGCAGAGGGGGAGGAGCGTGTCGGGGCTGCTGTCCGTGGGCGCGCTCGTCTGGTCGCTGGACGGTGAGGTGGACTCGGCCGGCCGCTTCACCTGGCGGACCTTCGGCTCGACCTGCGGATCGTTCGACGGCCGGCTCACCCTGCTCGCCTCGACCCACATGGAGGGCACGGCGGACCTGGACCGCTTCTTCTGCCCCGAAGGCGAGCGGCTGCGCGGCGACCTCTTCCTGGACCGCCAGCCCCGCCGTTGAAATCCTTTGCCGGGGAGTCGGCACGAGTCCTGCAACTCCCCTCTGCTGGACGGGGAGGGAAGTACTTACGGGAGGTATGACTATGAGAAGGATTCAGTCGACCAGCTTTTTGACCGCCCTCGTGATCGCGACGCTCCTCAGCGGCTGCGGCTCGTCGGGCGTCGGCGACATCTTGGGCGGCGGCCGTGACACCAGAACTTCCGACGACCGGTACGGCAACAGCATCAGCGATGTGCGGGGAACCGTGGAGCGCGTGGACACCCTCAACCAGCGGATCTACGTGGACGGCGAGGCCGGCTACCGAAACGACCTCCGGAACGGTGACGACGAGCTCGTCCTCTACTACGACGACCGCACGGTGGTGGAGCACGACGGTCGGACCTACCGGCCGCAGGATCTGGAGCGCGGCGACCGCATCGCGGCTGACGTCGAGCAGAGCGGCGACCGCCTGTTCGTCGAGCAGATCGAGGTGCTCTATGATGCGACCGCCGGCGGGATCGGCGGGACCCGCGACGATGACCTCGCTTCAAACGAGCTGCGGGGTACCGTCCGCTACGTCGATACCCGCGACCGCACCGTGGAGATCGAGCGTTCGTCGGGGTACAGCTCCGGACGGGACAACATCGTCGTCGTTCGCTATGACACCCGGACGATCGTGGAGTTCGAGGGGCGTCGGTACAACCCCGAGAATCTCGAGCGTGGTGACGTGGTGGAGGTCGAGCTGAGCAACACCGGCGGACAGCTTCTCGCCCAGGAGATCCTGGTCGTCGCCGACGCCAACAGCCGCTGAGCCGTGCCGCCTTCGGGTGGCTTCAGACAGGCCATCCTCTTGCCCGAGGCCTAGCCTCGGCGAAGAGGGTGGCTTTTCTGCTTTTTGGCGGACCGGTGTAGGATTCGCCCTATGAGCAATATCGAAGTAGGCTATACGCCCTGATTCTCGAGCTGACGAGAGCGGGGCTTTTCCGAAAGGAGGAGCAAATCATGTCCAGACAGACTCGAATCCGGCTGTTCTCGCTTCTCGTTCTCCTGGGCGTGCTCGCTGGGGTGCTCGCGACGCCCGCCGAGCAAAGTAACGCCTACGCCGCTCCGTGTTGCAGCAGTTGTGAATACCAGTACGACTCCTGCACCAGCGGCGGGGGGATCTATCCTTCTTGCAACGCCGATCCGGCGTGCTGCGAGAAGATCGTGACGCAGAACTGCTGGCGATGGTGCATCTATAGCTGCTGATCCCGAGAGGTGTGGGCTCCCCCCCGGCCAAGCGGCCGGGGGGAGAGTTTTCAATAGCAGGGCTCGTCGCAGGGAGCGACGTAGAAATCCCTGTAATCCGTCCGCGTCCCCCAGCAGATGATGACGCCGGAGCAGTCTTTCTCACACTCGCCGCAGACGTTGATCTTCTCCGGCTCAGCGTAGAAGACGGTGAGCCTCTCGTGGCCGCCGCAGGCCGCAACCTCATTGGGCACGAAAAGGTTGGTGGACAGGGCGATTCCGATCAGCAGCAACGCGAGGACGAGAGGCCGTTTCGGGAGGCGGCGAAAAATGCTCATAAAGTCTCTCCTTGCCGGTAAGGGAAGGACCAGTTCCTTCCAGGGTTTCACTGAAACAGGTACAGGCGGAGCCTTGAACGTGAC
>DASVEF010000258.1:0-25479 GCA_036380715.1 Thermoanaerobaculia bacterium
CTCTGCGCGCCGTCTCGCTGTAGCGGGGCTGCGCACCCGACAGCATCTCGGGACGCTTCACCGCACCGAAGACCCGGATCGGCTGATCCTCGACCGGAGCCGGCGGAAGGGTGCCCGTGATTCCGATGCCGATGGAGCCAACGGGCCCGGTGCCGGTGCTGCCGACGACGCCATCCTTCTGGCCTCCTTCCTGGCCGCCATCAACGCCGTCGGGGTGCCCGCCCGAGGTTTCCACGTCCGCGACCTGATCGCCTGGAACAGGATCGGGCAGGTCCTCAGGCGTATCCTTCGGCTGCACCGACTGGTCCGGAGCCACCGGCGTCGGCGGCTTCACGGTCGGCTTGACCGTGGGAGTCGACGTCCGGCCGCTACCCGCCGGAGGTGGCGACGGAGGTGGATCATCACCTATCCTGACCCACCGGATGGGGATGAGCTGTGGCTCCGGCACCTCGGAGACCTGCCAGTATCCCGCGAACGTGAACGAGACGAGGGCGCCGAGGTGCAGCGCGATTGCGAGAGGAAACAGCGCCCAACGCCGGCGGCGCGGGTGCTTTCTGGCTTCCAGGTCGATCAAGGAGCTCTCGAACATTTGCGTTCTCCTCCATAGCAGGAGTTGATCGTTCCACCTCGAAAACCCCTCGAGGCGATGAGTGTTCGGGAGCGCTCCCCGTTCTGAGCTAATTAGACGGCGTGGTAGGAATTCGAGTTCCCAAAATCCCCTGCATCCCTCCTCTGCTGCTACGCTGGTCCAGAGGAGGAGACTCAGATGCCCGGCAACAGCTTCACTGCCATTGTGGAGAAGGAAGAAGCTCTTTACGTGGCCCTCTGCCCCGAGCTCGACATTGCCAGCCAGGGCGCCACGATCGAGGAGGCGACCGCCAACCTCAAGGAAGCGGTAGAGCTGTTCCTGGAATGCGCGGACCCTGTCGAGATTGAAGCGCGAGAAACCTGACTTGGGAAAATCCGGCCGCGGTTGGAAGCCGCGGCCGGGAGAGAACCGCGGGCAGGCTAGGCCGGCACGCAGCGGCAGCAGTCGTTGCCGGTCGGCGCCCACACGTAGCCGACCGGGCACTCCATGCAACGGACGTTGTCGCACTTGCCGGCGGCGCTGGCCTGGGGAGCCGAGACCTGGACAGCAGCGAACGCGCTGAGCGCAACGATACCCGCGAGAATGAGCCTTCTCATGATGAAACTACCTCCTGATTGTGAAAGGGAGAGCCTGCAGTGACTACTTCCCGGTAGGCCGCGGATTCTATAGACCCGGGCTCATGGGAGCAAACGTCTTCTGCCGCTCCACTCCCTCACGGAACCAGTCGGCGGTCCGCTGGAGGCCTTCGGACAGCGGGATCGGCTCGGAGACTCCCAACTCCCCGCGCAGGAGGCCGGCATCGATGACCGAGCGCTTCTGCTCCCCGGGCTTGGCCGGACCGTGGCTCGCCTGAAGGCCGGTCCCGAGCGCCCGCGCGATCTCCTTGTAGAGGTCGACCACCGTGGTCTCGATCCCCGTGCCCACGTTGTAAATATGGAACCCCGGCTGGCCCAGGGCCGCCAGGTTCGCCTTCACCACGTCGGAGACGTGGACGTAGTCGCGCGTCTGGAGCCCGTCGCCGTTGATCGTCGGGGCCTGCCCCGCGAGCAGCCGGTTGAGGAAGATCGCCACCACTCCGGCCTCGCCGTGCGGGTTCTGCCGCTCGCCGTAGACATTGGCGTAGCGCAGGCAGGTGGCGTCGATGCCGTAGGCCGTGTGGTAGTAGAAGAGATAGCGCTCGAAGGAGAGCTTGCTCACCCCGTAGGGGGATATGGGACGCGCGGGATGCTCTTCGGTCGCCGGGAAGAAGTCCTGCTCGCCATAGATGGCGCCGCCGGTGGAGGCGAACAGCACCTGCTGGACGCCGCCATGACGGGCCGCCTCCATCAGGTTGAGCCCGCCGAGGATGTTCACATCAGCGTCGAAGACCGGGTCCGCGACCGAGCGCCGCACGTCCATCTGCGCGGCCTCGTGGACCAGGACGTCGATGCCCGACTCGCGGACCAGGGCCGCCGCCTCGGGCGACCGGATGTCCAGCACGTGCAGCTCGGCGCCTTCCGGAACGTTCTCGCGCCGGCCGCCCGACAGGTCGTCGATGATCAGGACCCGGAGCCCACGCGCTACGAAGGCGTCCGCCAGATGGGAGCCAATGAACCCCGCTCCCCCGGTGACGCAAGCTGTACGGATTTCGCGATTTCTCTCTGTCATGGCCCGGAGCTTACAGCAAGAGGCAGGCCAAGTCCCATCGCCCTCCCGACCGCAGGGCTCCGTCAAAGTCGCGCGGAGGCGGAGCCTTCCCCCGCCCGACCCTCACCCCCTGGCCCCCTCTCCCACCCGCACTCACTCCCACCCGGGAGAGGGGGAAAGCAGATTCTTCGCTGCGCTCAGGCTCAGAATGACCGGTGCAATGTCATCTGAGCGAAGCGAAGGATCTGGGTGGTGGCGCCCCTCTCCCGGGTGGGCGTGAGTGCGGGTGGGAGAGGGGGCCAGGGGGTGAGGGTCCCCCGCCCGGCAGGCCGCTTCTGTGGGTCAGCGTGATACCGTGATTTCGCGCATGAGACCCTCACCCCTGCCGCTGGCGGGAGACCCGACCCGGGTCCCTCTCGACCGTCCGCCCGGACCCGTCGACGTGGTCGTGCCCGTCGCCGGCGCGCCCGAGGCCTTCGCGCGCTGCCTGGACAGCCTGCTCGCCCACACCAGCCTGGAACGCGACCGCCTGGTGATCGTGCTGGACGGGCCGCAGCCCCCCTCGACCGCAGAGCGGATCGAGCGCCTGCGGTGGGAGCGTCCGGAGGAGGTCCTGATCCTGGAAAACCCGGAGCGGCGGGGATTCGTGGTCAGCGTCAACCGGGGGATGTCCGCCTCGGACCGCGACGTGATCCTGCTCAACAGCGACACCCAGGTGACCGAGGGGTGGCTCCCCAGGCTCCAGGAGGCGGCCTACTCGGCGACGGAAATCGCCACGGTCACCCCCTTCTCGAACAGCGCGACGATCTGCTCCCTCCCCCGCTTCCTGGAGACCAACGCCCTGCCCACCGGCTGGGACGTGGCCAGCTTCGGCCGGCTGGTGGAGTCGCGCTCCCGGCGCGCCTACCCGCGCCTGCCGACCGGCGTCGGGGTCTGCCTCTACATCAAGAGAAAAGCGCTCGACCAGGTCGGGCTCTTCGACGAGAAGAGCTTCGGCGAGGGGTACGGCGAGGAGAGCGAATTCTGCATGCGGGCGCTCAAGGCCGGCTACGCCCACGTGCTGGACGACGCGACTTTCATCTTCCACGAGGGGCAGCGGAGCTTCGGCACCCGGCGGGTCCGGCGGGTGCAGTCGGCCCACCGGGCCATGCGCCGGCTCCATCCCGAATACCTGGCCACCGTGGCGCAGTTCATCCGCGAAGACCCGGTCCGCCCCCTCCGCCAGCGGGTGCTGACCGAGCTCCGCCCCGCGCGCCATGCCCAGCCGCCGGGGAGGCCCGAGCGAGTGCTCCACCTGGTCCATGGCTGGCCTCCCTGGAACCCCGCGGGCACCGAGCTCTACGCCGCCTGGCTCGCCTGGCGGCAGGCCCGGCACCGGGAAGTCACGGTCTATGCGCGCATCGCCGACGCCGAGCGGCCCAAGGGGGAAGCCGTCGAGCTGCTCGACCGCGGCGTCCGCGTCCGCCTGATCGTCAACAACTTCACTCAACGCGACCCGCTGTCGCGCAACGCCCTGCGCGACCGGACCCTGGAGGCCGACTTCGCCCGCCTGCTCGACGAGGTCAACCCGCGGCTCCTCCACGTCCACCATCTGGCCGGGCACGCGGCCTCGCTGGTCGGAGCGGCGGCGCGGCGGGGCATCCCCGTCCTCTTCCAGCTCCAGGACTGGTGGCAGCCCTGCGCCCGGGTCAACCTGCTCGACGCCTGGAGGCGCCTGTGCAGCGGCCCGGGCGCCGGCAAGTGCTCGGCCTGCCGTCCGCTGACCGGCCTTCCTCCGGCCCCGCTCCTCAACCGGTCGCTCTACGGCTACCGCTTCTCCACGATGAAGAGCGCCCTGCGGAAAGCCGACGCCTTTGTCATGGGCTCGCGCTTCATCCACCAGAGCTACCTGGATCTCGGCTACCTGCGGCCGGAAGACAAGGCCTTCGTGATCCCCTACGGAATCGACCTCCCGCCGCGCTCCGAGCGCCCGGCCCGCCAACCCGGCGGACCGCTGCGCTTCGGGATCATCGGCTCGATCCTGCCGCACAAGGGGATCCATGTCGCCGCCGCGGCCTTCGCCGGAATCGACCCCGCCCGCGCGACCCTCACAGTCTGGGGAGACCCGACGATCGACCCCGCCTACACCCGCGAGATTGAAGCCCTGAGAGGGACCGGCGCGGTCGAGCTGCGCGGGCGCTTCGAGGAGGAGCGCAAGGCGGAGATCTTCGCCGAGACCGACGCGCTGATCGTCCCCTCCCTCGGCCTCGAATCCTTCGGCCTGGTCGCCCGCGAGGCCATGCACCACGGCGTCCCAGTGTTGGCGAGCGACCGCGGCGCTCTGCCGGAGATCTTCGATGGGACGGAGGATTATGGAGCCCTCTTCGATCCCGAGGACCCCGCCTCCCTCCGCGCCTGGATCGAGCGCCTGATCGCCGATCCCGGACAGCTCGACCGCTGGGCCGCCGCCCTGCCGCCGGTCAAAAGCATGGACCAGCACGCCGAGGAGATCGAAGAGGTCTACGAAAAGGTGCTGGCCCAGCGAGCGTCGCTGGAGCGGACCATGACCGGGAAGCACCGGCGGCGGAGATGACGGTGAGCCACGCCTGGCTTTCCACGATCAGCCCTCACATCCCGAGCCCTGAAGGGGCGAAGGTATTTCAACGCACCCTCCTCGGCTCCGTCGCCCCTTCGGGGCTTGGATGGGTGGGGGCCTCCGGTTCCCCGGGCTCACGCCCGGGGCTACACGCCTGCGCCCTCTACGAGGGCTGGCCATGAGCGTGCTCAAAAAGCTCGGCGTCGCTTGGCGGGTCCTCCGGACGGAAGGCCTCCTCTCCGTCAGGGACCGCACCGCCGACCGGATCGCCGAAGCCCGCAGGCGCCGCTCGTTCACCCCGGCTCCGCCAGGCTGGCGTCCGGCCTCCCCCATCCCCGTCCTCACCGTCTCCGCGACCCCGCCGGCCCCCCGGCTAGGCGGCGTTCAGGCACAGCTCCTGAGGCGGATCGAAGATGCCGCGGAACGACAACCGACGGCTCTGCTCTACTCCGAGGCGGGAGCTTGGCGGCTGGAGGTCGAAGCGGGAGGCGAGCGGAGAGCGATGAGCTTCCCGGGCAATCCGCCCTCCCCCATCGCTATGGAGGACGCAGCGTTCGAGAGCGCGGTCCGCGAGGCCGTCCGGATCGTAGGCGCCAAAACCGTGCACGCGGAAGGGCTGGCCGGGCTCCCACCTGTCTCCCTGCTCCGGCTCGGCCGAGAGGGTCTGGAGCTGACCCTCTCCCTCCATGACTTCGCGCCCTTCTGCCCGCGTCCCCACCTGCTGGAACAGCCGCACCTCCGCTTTTGCTGGTACTCGCGCGACCTCGCCCGCTGCGGAAACTGCCTCCGCCAGGACTGGCCGGTCGAAGACGATTTCCAGCGTCAACGGCGGGAGATCGAGGCCGAGCTGCTGGCGACCGCCTCCACCCTCACCTTCCCGTCCGAATTCCTCCAGCGGACCTCCATGGAGCTGTTCCCGGGCCTCTCCCCGGAACGTCAGCGCGTCGTGGCACCAGCGGGCGCCGAGGTCGCGTCTGTACCACACCAGGAACCTCGTCCCGTCCGCCACATCGCCCTCGTCGGCGGAGTCCAGGCGCACAAAGGGGCCCTGGTCTTCGAAGAAGTAGTCCGGCGGATGGAGGGAGAAGGCCTGCGCTGGACCGCCTACGGCGGCGGCGACCCCGAGCTGCTGGCCCGCCTGCGGCGGCTTCCCCGGGTACGGGTCCGCGGCTACTACCGGAAGGGGACTCTGCCCCACCTCCTGCGCCGGGACAAGGTTGATCTGGCGCTTCTGCTCTCGATCGTGCCGGAGACGTACAGCCTCGTCCTCGACGAATGCGTTGCGGCTGGCGTTCCGGTGGTGGCGTTTGATCTGGGAGCGGTCGGAGACCGGCTGCCGCAGCTCCGGACCGGGTTGCTGGTCTCGTTGGAAGAAGGGTCGGAAGGGATTGCTAGCGCTCTGCAAAGATGAGAATGATCACGGTTAGGCCGCAGCTCGGCAGCGGCCCGATGTCCCGATCCGTCGCTTCCGAAGAAGGAGACGGGGCGCCAATGTCCCGGAATTTTGTCCCGATGTCCGTACGCGTCGCTCCAGTGTCTGCTTCCGTTGTAGCGATGTCGCCGGACATCGTTACAACATCGCTCCACGTTGTTCCGCGGCAGATAGACATTGCGACGATGTCGCTCCATGTCGCCACGATTGCTCCAGACATTGCGACGATGTCTGCGTACATCGCTACAATGTCGCTCCACATTGATGCGTTGTCGAGAGACATTGCAACACCGTCTTCAGTAATCGTAACGATGTCGAGCTATGTTGTACTAATTTCCGGAGTCATCGTTACAATACGCCTCGTTTCTGTAACAATGTTGCACGACGGCGTTCCGATGTCAGGAGACATCACGACATCGACAGCCTAATTCGTTACATTGCTACGCTATGTCGTTACGACTTCGCCAGACATTGCGACGATGTCCGCATACATTGCTACAATGTCGCTGCACGCTGTTCTGTGGTCGAGAGACTTTGCGATGCCGGCTCCCGACTTCGTAACGGGGTTGAGCCATTTGAGTCGGCTTCCGGAGACTTCGTCACGGCTGTCTTGTCATCATGACGGTGTCGCGCCATGTTTGCGACGGCGTCAGGAGACGTCGTCACGCATTGGCGGGGTTCTGACAGGATGTCGCGCTACCCTGTCTCGAAGAGCTGGAGCGTCCAGGAAGAGCCCGTTGCGAAGCCGGTGAGGCCGGCAGGGTTGAAGATGCTGAGGCTCGACGCCGCGCCTCCCGCGAAGCCTTTTGGCGCTTCGACGACTCGCAGATGGCAGGCGGCCAGGACGATGCCGGCGACCGGCACATCGTTGCTCCCGACTGTGCAGTCGCCGGTGACCCGGCCTTCCGACATACCCTGTCGTTACGGGCACGAGTTGGTGAAGAACACGCCGTTCTCGTCCCAGACACCCATGCAGCCATACCAACCCTGGGCGTTTACCGGTCCGCCCTCGAGATGTGTGCTAGCGACCGAGAGATTTCCCTCGGCTCGGATAGCTTGAGTGGCGCCGAGCACGAATGACCCCTGCACTCCCATCGGGACTGCTCCTCCTTGCCTGATTCCATAGGTTGAGCCCCAAACCCTGCTTTCGTTAACGTTAAGGACAATTGATGTTCCAGGTTCAAAGTTGATTCCGTAGGAGGCGGAGCTGCCTCCAGAGGAGTAGATCTCGGTGTCCCTGATCCGCAGAGTCTCTTGCCCTGTCCAGCTAGAACTAACAGCGTAGACTCCATGGGCCGTTGTTCCACCCACTGCATCCACCCGCGAATCGCGGATCTCGGTGACGAACTGCGCTTCCCCCATGAACACACCATAGTTGTTTTTTGCGCCGGAGACGTAGATCTTGCTACGGAAAATCGAGCTTCGACCGGCCGGTGGAGGGGTGCCACGAAAGGCTATGCCGACCGAGTCCATGTTGGCTGTGCTCGTGCTGCTGACCGTAATTTCACACTCTTCGATCACTGGGGCTGCGTTGATGTTCCGTACTCCCCAGGCACCATCTCCGATGGCAAAAAGCTTCACCCGATAGAGCCGAGGGGAGGCGTCGGAGTTTGCCATGGCTATGACGGGAAAAGGAGTGGCTGTATTCCCCAGGGCCTCGACGGTCAGCAGACGCAACTCCGCGTTATTCGCACCACGGATTGTGGCATCGTAGGCTGGAGCGCTGCCACGGATCGTCGTTACTCCGATCCCTGATCCCTCGATATCCACCCAGGATCGCATCCGGATCGAAGTGGTTCCGACGTCGTAGATCCCCGGCTCAATCTTCAGGAGCCAGCGATCCGTGGAGGAGGATGAGGGAATTCCTGCCAGAGCATTGCGCAGTGCGGTGCCACTCGCCACCGGATCTCCTGGGACCGGAGAAACGAGCACGGTGCGGATCTGCGCCCTGGCCGGTTCCGCTCCGAGGAGCAGCATGAGCCCGCAAACCACCAGATGGAGCCGCACGGGGAAGAGGGAATAATTCCTGAAAAGAGTCATACATATTTCCTTTCTGGGTGTGCAGCCGTAGCGACCGGCTGGGCACCGGTCAACCCTGTCGCGCAGACTAAAATTCCAGAGAGGAAAAAGCGAAGCTTATCTCTCCTCGAAGAGCTGGAGAGTCCAGGAAGAATCCGTGGCGAAGCCGGTGAGGCCGGAGCTGCGACATGACGTACCTTTCTATGGCCTCAATGCCGGACGCCCGGCGAATCGTTCGTTTCAGGGCCGGCCCGACGCCGGCCACGCAGCGGGGAAACGAGCGGAGGGATGGAATTCCCTCAGAGAGGATGAGGATTTCCAATGCGCTTTCCCCCTCTCCCCCACTGTAGAGACGCCCCGTGGGGCGTCTCCGCTCCACAGCTGCGAAATTTGACCTCACCGGGTCCGCGGACCGAGGGAGACGCCCCACGGGGCGTCTCTACAGTGGGGATGCGGCATATCGCTTGGCGGCAAAGTTAGCGCTTATGGGGGCAGGGGGTGAGGGTCTGCTACTCCAGTTTCGTGTGCTCCCACCCGACCCTTCTCTGTTCTGCGTTTTCCCCCTCTCCCGGTGACGGGAGAGGGGGCCAGGGGGTGAGGGCTCAGCGGTCTACTGCACAACCCCCGCGTCCCACACGATCCGGCCGTCCACCAGGGTGAGCACGCTCTCGGTGCCGGGGAGCAGGAAGAAGGGCACAGTGAAGATGTCCTGGGACAGCACGGCCAGGTCGGCGAGCTGGCCCGGCGCCAGGCGCCCCTTCTGGTGCTCCTCGAATTCGGCGTAGGCCGAGCCCGCCGTATAGGCGATCACCGCCTGCTCGCGCGTCAGGGCCTCGGACGGGCGGTCCGGATGCAGGTTCGCGAGCATGATGTCGAGGAAGGGATTGGCCATGCTGCCGATCCCGTCGGTGCCCAGAGCCAGGGGGATCCCGGCCTCGACCAGAGAGCGCAGCGGCTGCGCGTGCGCCGTGACCTGCGGCGAGTAGCGCTGGAAGATGTCGGGCAGGGCCAGATGGGTGGCGTTCTGCACCACCACGATCCCGAGGTCGCGCGCCCGCTGGAGGTCCGCCGGGGACATCATGTCGCCGTGCTCGATGCGGGTCCTGCGGCTTCGCCAGTGCGCGGCCGGAGCGGTCGCCTCCATCTCGTCGAGCAGCGTCCCGATCGCGGCGTCCCCCACCAGGTGGAACAGGAGCTGGTCCTTCTTCAAGGGCCCGAAGAGCCCCCGCCGCACCATGGCGCCGAAGTCGGCGGCCGGGAAGTTGAAGCGGCCCCGCGTATCCGGCCGGTCCGCATACGGCTCCGTCATGAAAGCGAGCCGCTCGACGGGCGTGCCGTCGCCGATCCACTTGACGCCCGTCGGGGTCACCCGCGGCGAGGGAGCGGGTCCGGAGTGGCAGGTCTCCCCCAGAGTCAGCGGGAAACAGATCGCCCGCCAGCGCAGAGGCAGGTCGAGCTGCCCCAGGATGCCGACGCTCCTCGCGTGGTCGAGCCCGACCGACATGTCCTGCACGCTGGTGAGGCCCAGGCGCACCGCCCGCTGGGCGAACGCCTGATAGGTCGCGGCGATCTGTGCGTCGGAGAGCTCCTCGGCGAAGCGGCGCCGGATCAGGTGCTCGGCGTACTCGTGGACCACGCCGCTGAGGACATCCGTGCCCGGCATGCGCTCGTAGAAGCCGCCGAACGGGTCCGCGGCGTTCTCCGCGACGTCCAGGACCTGCAATCCCTTGGTGTTGAAATACATTCCGTGCCCGGTCCACAGCTCCAGCTTGACCGGGTGGTGCGGAGAGACCTGGTCGAGCGTGAAGCGGTTAGCCTGCGGGTCCTCGCTGAAGTTGGTCCCCACGATGGCGAAGAGCCACGTGCCGGCGGGATAGGTGTTGGCCGCGTCGGCGATGAGGTCCAGGACCTCCTGCACGCTCGGCCCGGGTCCGGGGAGGAAATCGGGACTGTTGAGCAGCACGCCCTGGGGGATGAGCGCGTGCACGTGCGCATCGTTCAGGCCCGGGATCACGGTGCGGCCCGCCAGGTCGAGGAGCCGGGTCTCCGGCCCGGCCAGGCCGAGCACCGCCGCGTTGACGCCGACGGCCTGGATCTTCTTGCCCTCCACGGCCACCGCCTGGGCCCACAGGCTGTCAGGATCGGACGTGAAAACCTTCCCGTTGTAGAGGATCACGTCGGGAACCTGAGCCGCCGCGCCGAGGCAGAGGAACGACAGCGACAGGACGAACAGTGCCAGAGCCCGTTGCGCTCTGTTCATGATTGGGTCTCCTTGGGAACGCTACAGCCGCTTCGCCACGGCGATGATGCCCAGGCCGCGGCCGGGGACCAGAGGGTCGACGCGGCGGATGGCCGGCACCATCATGTTGAAGATCTTGAGCTGCACGCGGCTGAAGTGGCGCCGTTTCAGGATCTTGCCGTTCAGGAACCAGCCCGGGATGGCGAAGTGGTTGAAGTCCTGGAAGCGCTCGACTTCGAAGCCGGTCGTGCGGAGCTCTTCGGCCAGCGTCTCCCGGGAATAGCGGACGCGATGGCCGAGCACCTCGTCCAGGCTCGAATAGAGGTGCTGCCCCTGCGGCACGTAGAGCACCAGCCGGCCGCCCGGCTGCAGCACGCTCGCGATGTTGCGCAGCGAGACCAGCGGGTCGCGCACGTGCTCCAGCACGTTCAGGCAGACCACGGTGTCGAACCGCCCCGCCCAGGGCTCGAAGCACCGCGAGTCTTCGAGGTCGATGCGGTCGACTTTCAGGTAGGGCTTGCCCAGGGACAGGTTGCGCAGGTAGTGCAGGTAGTGCGGGTTGATGTCGCTCGCCACGTAGAGGTCGCGCGGCAGGAGCCAGGTGGTGATGTTGCCGATGCCGGCCCCGATCTCCAGCACGCGGGCGCCGACCCAGGGCTGGATCGACTCGGCCATCCAGCGGTTGAAGCGCTGCGCCCGCTCCAGGCTGTGCAGGATGTGCGAGCCGTATTCGTCCTCGGCGTAGACGTCATCCACCAGCCAGTACTTGACCATCGCCCGCAGGGCTTTGAAGCCGTCTTTCCAGCCGATCTTCTTGCCTTCGCGGTAGGTGCGCCCGAGGTAGCTGATCGGCACTTCGAAGACCCGGCTCTCGCGCTTGGCGATCTTGGCCGTGATCTCCGGCTCCATGGCGAAGTCGTTGGAGCGGATGGGGATCGACTTGAGGAGCGGAGCCCGGAACATCTTGTAGCAGGTCTCCATGTCCGTCAGGTCGAGATCGGTGAACCAGTTGCTCATTCGGGTGAGCAGCCGGTTGCCCATGGAATGGCGGTGGTTGAGCACCCGGCGGCGCTCGCTGGGCAGGTAGCGCGAGCCGTAGACCACGTCCGCGCCGTCCTCCAGGAAGGGACGGACGAGCCGCGCGTAGTCGCGGGGGTCGTATTCGAGGTCGGCGTCCTGGAAGAGGATGAGGTCGCCGGTGGCCTCGGCGATGCCTTTGCGGATGGCGGCGCCCTTGCCCTGGTTGGGCTGCTCGAAGAGGCGGATGCGGCCGGGGTGCTCCGCCGCGATCTCGCGCAGGACTTCGGTGGTGCCGTCGCGGGAGCCGTCGTTGACGATGACGACCTCGATCTCGCGCAGCCCCGGCACGGACACCGCGAGCACCCGCTCCACGAGCTCCCGGACCAGGAATCGCTCGTTGTAGACCGGGATGATGACGCTCAGCTTGAGCTCGTCGGGGCTCATGTCTCCGTTCAACGGACCTTCAGCTCCTGTGGACAGGCCAATTTGGCCTTGAAGAGGGGCGAAAGGATAGCACGGCTTGCGAGAGGAGCCCGCCAGGAGCGGGACTCGCGCCGCCGGGTCTGCTAAAGTGCGCCTCATCATGCAGGTTCTCCCGACCTCTCTCTCTGCATCCGCATGAGGGTCCTCTTCGGCTTGGCCGGCGTGTCCGCCGTCGCGGCGGCCCTGCTGTGGGGGTGCGGGCTCCTGGTGGCGCGTCCACTCCTGCCCCGGCGCTACTGGCCGGCGCTGCCGCTGATCGCTCCCTACCTGGGCTTCGCCCTGATCTCGGCGGTGGGGCACTACGCCAGCGCGGCGGGCGCGTCGCTGCGCTCCGTCCTCTGGCTGTTCATCGGTCTCGCGGCCGCGGGGTGGACCTGGCTCGTCTTCGACCGGCGCCTGCGCCGCTTTCCGCGCAGCTCGGCCGCCGCGCTCGTCATCTGTCTGCTCTCGTTCCTCCTGGCCGCGGCCCCCCTCCTGGTCGTGGGACACCTGACGACCATCGGTGCGACGGTCGACGGCATCTCTTACGCGGTCCGCTCGGAGTATCTGCAGGACTTTCCGCTGCAGCTCCCGGACATCGAGGCCGGCACGCCCTATCTCGGCTGGGTCCGGGCCCAGATCGGCCGGCTCCGCGCCGGCGACGTGATGCTGGTGGGGGTGCTCGGGTTGCTCACGGGCCTGCGCAGCTACGAGCTGTTGAGCATCGTGCCGGCCCTGTTCGTCGCTCTGATGGCGGGTTCGGTGTACGTCCTGGGGCGCGCCGCTCTCGGTTTCTCGCGCCGGGCGGCGCTGCTGGCCGCGGCCCTCGTGGGGGCTCACAACCTGCTGCTCTGGCCGGTGTACGACAATTTCCTGTCCCAGGTCGTCTCGATCAGCTTCCTGCCCCTGGTGCTCGCCTTCGGCGTGGAGGCGCAGCGCCGGCCGGAGTGGCGGATGGCGGCGCTCTTCGGGGTGCTGTTCAGCGCGCTGGTGTCGGTCTACCCGATCTACGCCTTGCATGCGCTCGCCGCCGTGCTCCTCTTCTGGGGGCTCGCCTGGCTCCTCCGCCCCCGCGGCCCCCGCCTGCGCGCCCTCGGACGGGCCTCCCTCTGGTGGATGGGAGCGCTGGCCGCGGCGGGTCTGTGGAACGGCTTCGCCCTCGCCCGCGCACCGAGCGAGCTCGGCCTGCTGTCGGGCGCCCTCACCTCGAGCGCGGCGCAAAACGTGGGACCGGGCAACATCCTCGTCTTCCCTCCGGTCATCGAGGTCCTCGGCCTGATCGCCCACGCGGCGGCAGCCTATGGCGAAGGCTGGAAACGCGTGCCCATGCCGGTCCTGACAACCCTCGGGCTGGCCTTCGCCGGGCTGGCGGTCTACGGCTGGTGGCGCCTGGGCCCGCGCGCCCGCCTCGCCGCCGCCGCCCTGCTGCTGACCGGCGCCGCCCTGGCCGCCCAGCAGCGGTGGGGCGCGGGCTATCCCTACGGCTACTTCAAGGCGGTCTCCGCGGTGGTCGCCGAGGTGATGATGCTGGTGGCCGCCGGCATCGCGGCGGTCTGGCGGTCCCGGCTCCCCGCCCGGAAATGGATCGCCGCGGGCGCGGCCCTCCTGCTGCTCGGCATCAACCTCAAGCACACCCTGTGGACGCAGTCCTACGTCCTCCAGGACAGGGTCGTGGTGAGCCGCGAGCTGATCGGGATCGCGCAGGCGGCCCGCACCGCCCCTCGCGACGCCTGGATCCTGATCGATCTGGCGCCGGGCCTGCACCAGCACTGGCTGGGCTACCTGCTGAAGGACCGCAAGATCCATTACCGCGAGCGCCTCTGGATCAGCCATGTGGAGACTCCGGGCACGTCCAACGCCTTCTACCGCTACGCCGTGGTGGACAAGCAGCTCGACGGGCCGCGGCGCCGGACGGTCGCTCTCGACGAGCCGTGGTACGACCCGGCGAGCTACGTCCGGCGCGGCGACAGCGGCCGTTACGACCTCCGCGAACGGCGCGACGCCACGCTGGCCAGCCTCCGCTGGGACCTCGCCTGGCCCGAGCGGGCCACCCTCGCGCTCGCCTCGTCGGGCGGCGCTCTCGAAGCCAGGCTCGGCACCGAGGCGCGGATGAGAGAGCTGGGCCCCGGCAAGCCCCTGACGGTCCAGGTGCGCGTCTACAGCCTGGACCCGGGCAGCCGGCTGGAGATCGCCGGCCTCGGCCCGCCGGTGGCCCTCGGCCTCGGCGGCTGGCTCCTCGATGTGGACCTCTCCTGCGCCGCGGACGGCCGGATCGGGATGGCGCACGCCGTCGGCGAGGTCATCCTGGCGGACGTCCAGGTCCTCGGCGCCGTCACGGGCCAGGCGGGAAGATGCCTGGAGAGAGCGCCGTTGCGCACGGGCGCCGCCTACCTGGAGCAGGAGGTCCTGGACGAGGGACGCGTGCGGCTCGACGCCGTGGTCGTGCGCCCGCAGAGCTCCGGGGAGAACGTCTACCGCCTCGGCTTTCACGTCATCGATCCGCGCCAGCAGAAGCTGTTCGGGGTGTGGAGCCTCGACTTCCCGCCCGGCGAGCGGGTGCGGCACGGCAGCCTGGAGCTCGATCTCCGCGACCGCTCCTCGCGCGGCGCGCTCGACGGCCGGCCGGTCGACCTCCAGGTCACCAGCCTGGACACCGGCGCGGGCTCCTTCGAGGCGGACGCCGTCTGGTGGCAGGTGAACCCGGTCGAGCAGCTCCTGGTGGAGCCGATGCTCTGGTTCGAGCGCTCCGAGGACGGGGCCGTCGAGATGAAGAAGTCCGTCCCGGTGGCCCGGCTGCGGGTCCTCCCGGCCTCTTAGGGGGGTGTCTCGAAAGTGCAGGCCCGCGTCGCTGAGCCCTCACCCCCTGGCCCCCTCTCCCGTCACCGGGAGAGGGGGAAACGCTCCAGAGGTCCTTCTGAGCAAAGCGAAAGCGAAGATCGGCTCCCCCCTCTCCCGGGTGGGTGTGAGTGCGGGTGGGAGAGGGGGGCAAGGGGGGTGAGGGTCCCCCGGGCGGCTGGACGCGACGGCACGGTTTGCGCAAGACTACTCCCGCCATGAGACGCCGCGCCTTCATCAGCTCCTGCCTCGCCGCCGCGGCCCTCGCCGGCGACGCCGCGTGGGCGCAGACGCAGGCCCCCTATCATGCGGGTTTCGGTAATCCAAAAGGTGTCCAGGTCGTCAACGCCGGGATCGTCTCCTACAGCAAGGCGCTGGTGGTGGACCTGGACAACAACGGCGGCGCGCAGGAGATCGTGGTCGGCACCAAGGCCGGCCGGTTGATCGTCTTCAACCACGACGGCAGCATCCGCGCCGGCTGGGCGCCGCTCGGCCAGACCATGCCCTCCGAGATCGCCTCCAGCCCGGCGGCGGGCCAGCTCGACAACGACCAGCCGCTGGAGATCGTGGTGGGGTGCGGCACGGCCAATCCCGGGGAGGAGCGCGGGCAGGTCGCGGCCTTCAACGCCGACGGGACCGTCCTCTGGCGCTTCGACGGGCTGCTCGACATCGTGGAGGGACCCGACGGGCAGCCCGACGCCGTGTACTCCACGCCGGCCCTGGGGGACCTCGACGACGACGGCCGCGACGACGTGGTCTTCGGCTCCTTCGATCACCGCGTCTACGCGCTCAAAGGGACCAACGGCGCGCACCTCCCGGGCTGGCCGGTGTCGGTGCGGGAGACGATCTGGAGCTCGCCGGCCCTGGCCGACCTCGACGGCAACGGCACGCTCGAGATCGTGATCGGCGCCGACGTCCACACCGAGCCGCCGCCGATCAACACCCCCACCGGCGGCGCCCTCTGGATCTTCCGGCGCAACGGCTCGCAGTTCCCCGGCTTCCCGCGCTTCGTCACCTATGCGGCCGGGCAGACGCCGGTCGGGATCTTCTCCTCGCCGGTCGTCGGCGACATCACCGGCGACGGCTGCCCGGAGATCGTGGTCGGCACGGGTCCTCCGGCGCCTCCCTTCAGCAACACCGCCGGGAGGATGCTCCACGCCTGGAGCTGGAACGGCTCCATCCCGCCGGGCTGGCCTGTGGCGCTCCTCGGCCACTCCGAAACCTCGCCGGCGCTGGCGAACCTCGACGGCGACGCCGCGCTGGAGGTGGTGGCCACGGCGACCCGGATGAGCAGCTCCAACCCCTGGGAGGGGTGGCTCCATGCGGTCAACGGCGACGGCGCGGCGCTCCCGGGCTTCCCGGTCCGCCCCACGACGGCTTGGACGGGAACCCCGGCCGATTCGCTGGCCGAGGCGATCGTGGTTCGCTTCGGCGCCGGCAGCCCCGATGCCTCGATCTTCGTGGGCGGCGTCGGCTTTGACGTCGCGCACATCTCGCGGACCGGCGTGCAGCTCTCGGAGAACGGGCAGCCCTACGAGGCGGGCAAGCTGATGTACGACACCAACCGGCAGGTGTTCGGGCCGGCCGCGGCGGACCTCGACGACAACGGCACCCTGGTGCTCGTCGGCGCCTCGGGGTACATCGTCCCCGACCCGGACGACCTCGGGGTCTACGCCTGGAACCTCGGGCCCGCCGTGGGCCCGCAGCCGTGGCCGATGTACCGGCAGGACCCGCGACGGCGGGCCACGGCGCCGGACACGACCGGCTGCGCGGTGCCGAGCCCGCCGCTCGACTTCTACACGGTGACTCCGTGCCGGATCTCCGACTCGCGCGATCCCGGCAACTTCACCTACGGCGGGCCGCAGCTCGTGGCCAACGAAGATCGCGCCATCACCATCGTCAACACCCCCTACAAGAGTTGCGGCGTGCCGCCGACGGCCAAGGCGGTCGTGCTCAACGTCACCGTCACCTCGGCCAACGCGGACGGGTTCCTCCGCGTCTACCCCGCCGGCGACGGCATCCCCGCCACCAGCACGATCAACTTCAAGGCGGGGCAGAGCCGCTCGAACAGCGCCGTCCTTCCGCTCTCCTTCGACGGCCGGGGCAACCTGTCGGTGAACGTCGGCATGCCCCCCGGCGGAAGGGTCCACGTCATCCTCGACGTCTTCGGCTATTTTCAGTAGACAGCCGGCAGCAGACGGGCCGGCTTCAGCCTTCCCGCGCCCGCCGGGGAGAGGACCGCGACAGGGGCAGCTTGGGGGTGTTCTGGATGTCGAGGCTCACCGCCTGGAGGAGGAGCTGGAAGCCGAGGATCAGCGGCACGACGGCGACCATGACCGTCCCCGTAGAAGCCTCGACGCCGGTCTGCGCCGACCGCACCCAGTGCACCACTCCCCAGACGAACCCGAAGACGGCGAGGGGCAGGCCGGCGACCAGGAACAGCGACACCGGCGAGAACTCGCGGACGAAGTACTGCAGCCAGATCCGGCGGAAGAAGGCGGCGAGCAGCTTGCGCGGGAAGCGGAACAGCGCGCTCGCCGCCGACAGCGAGCTGCGCTCGTCGGCGTACTTGGCCGGCATCTGCACGTCGCGAACGACCGCGCGCGCCAGGTTCAGCTCGAGCAGCATCGAGGTCTCGAAAAACCAGCGCCGGTCGATGTTCTGCCAGTCGAACGCCTCGAGCACCCGGCGGTGGACCGCGGTGTACCCATTGGTCGGGTCGAAGACGTCCCAGTAGCCCGAGGAGGCCTTGGTCAGGAAGGAGAGGCCGAGGTTTCCGATCCGCCGCAGCAGAGGCATCTGCCGGAGCTGGCGGGTATGGAAGAACCGGCTGCCCTTGGTATAGTCGGCCTCCCCGGCCAGGATCGGCTCGATCAGCGGGGCCAGGTGGGCAGGGTCCATCTGCTCGTCGCCGTCCATTTTGACGACCACGTCCGCTCCCAGATCGAGGGCGTGGCGATAGCCGGTGATCATGGCCGCGCCGACCCCGCCGTTGCGCTCGTGGCGCAGCAGGTGGATGCGGGGGTCCGCGAGGCCGTCGACGATCTGCGCGGTCTCGTCCGGGCTGGCGTCGTCGACGACGATGACGTCCGAGATAAAATCCGGCAGCCCCCGGATGACGTTCTCGATATGCCGGGCGACCCGGAACGCCGGAATGACGACCGCCACCCGCGCCGGGCTGTCCGCGAGCTCGAGGCGCGACGGCATGGATCGGATCTCGGCCACAGGAGTCGTTACAGGGGTTTTCATCATCGGGAAGCGCCAAACGGAACGATATCGTAGGAACAGGACTACTCCTTGTCAAACAACGGGAATCCATCGGACGGACACCCCTGCCCCGCCTGCGGCGCCTCCATGCGGGGCCGGCTGGAGAGCTGGCTGCTGTTCTGCCCCGCGTGCGGGCTCTGGCGCTCCACCCTCGGCAGCGAGGACCGGCTCCAGGAGAGCCAGGCGCTGGACGAGTCGCGGCGGGTCAGCGGGCTCGCCTCGCTGCGCGACGAGAACTACCGGCGGACCCTGGACGCGGTACGGCGGCTCGGTCCGGTGGAAGGCAAGAGGCTCCTCGACGTGGGCTGCGCCTACGGCTGGTTCCTGAAGGCCGCGGGCGACGCCGGCATGGTCCCCGCCGGCCTCGAGCCGGACCCCGGGATCGCCGCCGCGGCGGCAGGCGACGGGTTCCAGGTCTGGGTCGGCTACTTCCCCGACGCGGTCCCTCCCGGGGAGACTTTCGACGTCATCGCCTTCAACGACGTGCTGGAGCACATCCACGACCTCGACGCCGTCCTCTCCGCCTGCCGCCGCCTGCTGCGTCCCGGCGGGCTGCTGGTGATCAGCTCTCCGGACAGCCGGGGCTTCCTCTTCCGCGTCTCCGGCCCGCTGGCGCGGATCGGCCGCAAGGACCTCCTCCACCGGCTGTGGCAGAAGGGGTATCCGAGCCCCCACCTCAGCTACTTCAACCCAGGAAACCTGGCGCGGCTGATGCGGCGCCACGGCTTCGAGCCGCGGGTCGAGAGCCCTCTGCGCAGCCTGCGGATGCGAGGCCTGTGGTCCCGGCTGCACATGGACCGCCGTCCCTCGCCCCTTTCGCTGGCCTCCTATCTGGCTCTGGTCGCCGTCCTGCCGGTGCTCATCCACCTCCTCCCCTCCGACCAGCTCCTGGGCGTCTACGCCCGCCTGCCGTGAACGACCGGACATTCCCACGCAGTCTCCTCTCCTGCCTTGTAACGAAAACCGCCCTCTCCTCGCCTGAAGATGTTGACGTTTTGACGCTGCCGGCTTATTGTAGGGGGATAGACCGAGTAAGTCCGGGAACGTCAAGGCTTTAGAGAAAAAGCCCTTGACCTTTCACTTGAAGAGGAGAGATATCATGAAGGGTTGGAACCAGAGAATCCTTGTCGCCGCCGCTGTTCTCGCACTCAATGGCTCCCTGCTGCACGCCCAAGCGACCCGCACCTGGGTCTCGGGAGTGGGCGACGACGCCAATCCGTGCAGCCGCACGGCGCCCTGCAAGACCTTCGCGGGCGCTATCTCGAAGACCGCGACCAACGGCGAGATCAACGTCCTCGATCCCGGCGGCTTCGGCGGGGTGACCATCACCAAGTCCATCACCATCTCCAGCGAAGGCTTTGAGGCCGGCGTTCTCGTGTCGGGCGTCAACGCCATCGTCATCAACGCGACGACGGCCAGCAACGTGGTGCTGCGCGGCCTCGACATCGAAGGGCTCGGGACCGGCCTGGTCGGTATCAAGGTGCTCGGCGGCCTTGGATCTCTCCACGTCGAGAAGTGCACCATCAATAATTTCCGCGGCACCAACGGTTCGGGTATCGAGATCGCGACGACCGCGGCGGCTACTACGCAGGTTTACATCAAGGATACGATCGTCCGCAATAACGGCCAGAATACGGGTGGTGGCATCTTCATCAATCCCAGCGGGAGCGCCATCGTGAAAGCGTCGCTCGATAACGTCCGGATGGAACACAACATCTTCGGCTTCAAGAATCAAGGCACTTCTACCGCCTCGATACACAACAGCGTCGCCGCGGGCAACTCGGCCGCCGGTTTCTCGGCCGTCAACGGTGCCGCCGTGCTGAACATCGAGGGTAGCGTGGCAGCCAACAACGGGACGGGGGTCGTTTGTTCTAATAGCACCGTCCGTGTCGGCAACACGAGCATCTCCGGCAATACGACCGCCGTGGCTACGGCCGGCGGCAACTGCTTCACCTACCAGAACAACGACGCCGACACCGCTATCGTACTCAGTCCGCTCGACCCGCAATAGCGCTGTTTCGCCTCCCCTCCCGGCCTCCGAACGAGGCCGGGAGGACAGCGCCTAGAACCCTTCCCGCGCGAGACGGGCGGCAAGCGCCTCCACGGTCCGGCCGCGAGGCCGGATCAGCCGTGCAGGAACCCCGCCATAGATTCCCCATGGAGCGAGCGAATCTTTGACCAGCGAGAGGGCGCCGACAGCGGCGCCTTCGCCGAAGCTCACGCCACGGAGGACGACGCTGTGGGTTCCCACGATGCTGTACCGTCCGAGGTGGATGCAGCCTCCCTGTACATTGCGCAGCTCCTCCGGAACGACCGGACCGGGAAGCCATTGACCCGAAAAGTCGTCGTTTCCTGACATCAGCGCCGCCCGGGGCCCAAGGTTGACGAAGTCTTCGATGACGATGCCGAACGGTCCGCTCAAAAAGGCGAACGCAGAGATGTGTACGTAGGAACCGATGACCACCGGCTCGCGCGCGGTGAGGATAGCGAAGTCGTCGATCCGTACGTGGTCTCCAATGCTGATCGAGCCGGCACCATAGATCGAGCACCGGTCGCTGATCGTGACGTCGGTGCCCACGGCAGCGAGGCCGAGCTGGGTGATCTGATCAGGAGAAAGCGTTCCCATATCCATCCCTCCTTTAGCGCATCAAGGCAGCTAAAGCCGCATGCAGCTCGTCGTCCGAAGCCTGGGCCACACCGCTATGGCACGGGAAGCACACCACGTGGTCGTAAAGCGCGTCGGCTCGAGGTCGAGACTCGACCGGTCTGTAATACTTGTGAACGACCAGCGGGCCGCCTGACAGCCGCTCAAGCCCCACCGGTTTGGGGAACAGGATCGGCACCAGGTTCGGAAACAACCCCTCTTTCCCGCCGTCGACGAGAAGCTCGAGGCCGAGGGAGCGGGCGATGCCGGCCAAGCGCCGGAATTGGTGTAAATGGGCCGCGCGGATCACTTCATGGCGACGCAGCCGGTCGAGAATGAAGGCGGCGGCTACATCGGACATCTTACCGTTGCTCGATCGCGCGCCGGTGTCAATCCCCTTGTAGAGCCCGAAATTGATCAGCGAGCGAAACGTGTCCTCGAGCTCGGCGGGCACCACGGCGCACCCTCCCTCGCCGAAACCGCAAGGCTTGGTGTGATGGAAGCTGAAGATCTCCCCCGCGCCAAGACTGCCGAAAGGCCCGCCGTTGTATGTTGAGCCCAAACAGGTGGCCGAGTCGAAGAGGAGAATCTTGTCGGCGCGAGCCGCGAGCTCTTCGTAGCGCTCGATGTGGGCTGCCGTTCCGAACAGGTTGGTCACCACGATCCCGTCGTACGACTCGGTGGGTAGGACGGCGAGCGCACCGAGATCTAGGAATCCCTGTGCGTCGCAGTCGAGGACTCGCGCGGCGGCCAGCGGACCCTGCCGCTGCGCGTAAAAGGTGAAAGCTGAGACAACCCAGCGCAGTGGACGTCCCGCGACGTGCTCGTAGAGCTGAACGAGGCCATGGAGCGCCACGGTACCGTTGGCGCAGGCGATCACCCGGCGGCCGTGCGGCACAGTGAGAATCTCCCCCACGGTCTCTTCGAGCTGCAGCGACACCGGGCCGAAGTTCGACCACACGCCGCTCGCTTCGCTGCGCGCCAGCAGCTCGCGGATGTGCTCGTAGTCCGGCCGCTTGGCCTCGACGAAGGCGATCATGCACAGAGCCGGGCGGCACCTTCGGCCTTGACCTTCGGGTGGATCTCACCGATCAGCCGCTGAGCGAGCTCGTTGATCACCCGCAGATCGGTACGGGCCAGCATGGCCTCGACGTTCTCCAGGCTGGAATAGAGCTCGTCCTTATGAATCTGATGTTTACGCAAGAGATGGATGATGCGAACATCGCTGAGCTCGTCCGCGTGAAGAGCCTCGAGCAAGGGATCATTGACGAAGTTCCAGCGAAAAGGCAATGCGCGGAAGGGAAGGCAGAACCGAGTCACCGCGAGAGAGACCGCAATCTGGACGCGGTAACTCGTACGATGGACGGCGTCAACGACCGCCATCAGCTCGTATATGGCTTTGCCGATGCTCCTCATCACCGCGGCTGGGGCAGCCAGCACGCCAAGGTTGAAGTACGGCGGGCAATAGCGCAGCGACTCGTCCTGGAACATGTAGCCCCAGCCGGTGTGCTGGCACGGGGTCTTGAGCTCGCCCAGGCCACAGAAGTCATAGATCTCCTGCCACTGCTCGCGCCGAGGGAGCGGCGGTATGTGCGCCACGACGCCGCACACTGCCCCCGTCCGATGGGCCTGTTCGACCAGCTCATCGAGCGGGCCGGCGATCAGGGTATCGGCGTCCAGCGCCAGCACCACATCGCTCGTGAACTCGTAGCGGAAGCGCTCGCACGCTGTGGCGTACCAGCTTTCGCGCGCGAAGAGCTCCTCGTCGACCCAGCGGACCTCGACGCCGTTGTCGGCTATCCAGGGATGGTTGCGGGCGAGGTCGGAATCGCGCTTTTCAGCCCCTATAGTTAAGACGATCGGCGCATCGCGGTAGCGGCCTCCTCGGACGCGTAACGACCGCGTGAGATAGTGGGCCATGTTGAGAAATGTCGGCGTCGGGCTCACCGGGACATGGACTTCGAGCGTGGGGCGGCGGCGTAGAAGCAGCATTGGGCTTAAGCGCACATCTTATAGGAAACTACGGCGACATGAGCTAGAGGGTCAAAGAGGCCGGAGCCTGCGCCAGGTATGCTTGAGCCGGATCAGGCGCTTGCGCAAGCGCCAGGCACCGGTCTCTTCCATGACAGCCACGCGCTCCCGCCACGATGCCAACTCCTGATAGAGCCGGTCCCGTTCGCCTTCCAGGCGGGCTTGATCCACGAGCGCCCGGTCGCGCTCGGCCCGCCAGCGTTCCTGGTCGGCGAGCAGGCGGTCGCGCTCGGCCGCAAGCTGATCGCGCTCGGCCGCGAGCTGGTCGCGCTCGGCTTCCAACGCTTCCCGGTCGCGAACGGCCTCGTCGAGCCGGCCGGCGGCGCGGTCCCGCTCCTCGACGAGCTCCTGCGTTTTCTCCGAGAGCTCCTCGGCCTCCCGCCGGAGCCGCGTGGCCTCGTCGAGGCGGCTCCGTGACTCGCGCTGCATGGATTGCACCGCCATCAAGAGTTGCGGCAGGCGCTGCAGATAGAGATCCCGGTGCTTCTCGACGATGTAGCCCTGCAGGGGCCTCCCGACTTCGGGGCTGGCCAGGCGCCAGATCATCGAGCCGGGGCGTACCCTGTACTCGAATGCGATTCCAGGCAGGTGAAGGAAGCGCCAGCCGTGCCCGGCCGCCGAGATCCAGAATTCCCAGTCCTCCCAGCCCTGGTGCGGCATGCCGCTGTCGAAGCCGCCGCACACGGACCACACGCTCTTGCGGATCAGGGCGCAGGCATCGATGTAGTTGCCCGTCAGGAGCGTGTCGAGATCGAATTCCGGGACCTGGACCGCCCCCGAGCGGAGCCCGAGCTCCAGGCGGTCGCCGTAGCCCACCCCCACGCTCGGATCCTCATCGAGGACGCGCATCGCCGCCTCGGGAAACCCCGGCCGGAGCCGGTTGTCGGCGTCGAGCGGAAGGACGTAGCGGCCGGTCGCCAGCTCGATCCCCCGGTTGCGCGCTGTGGCAAGCCCCTGGTTTTCCTGGTGCACGACGAAATAGCCGGCGGCCTCGAGCGCGGCGAGCACCTCCAGGGTCCGCGGCTGCCGCGAGCCGTCGTCGACGACGATCAGCTCGTACGGCTCGGCGAGGCTGCGCTCGGCGCTGGCCACCGCCTCGACCAGGAGCTCCCCGTGATCGAGGCAGGGGATGACGACCGAGAGGCGGACCGGCGCCGCGCCGGGGGTGGAGAGCGCCCGGTGCTCATCGGCGCGGCGGGCTTCCCACAGGCCGGTGGACGGCAGGCCGGCCTCGGCGTCGAGCTCGGCCAGCAGCCGCACCGATTCCGGGGAGGTCGCGGCGACCAGCCCGATGAGAGGATCGGCGCCGTCGGTCGTCCGCAGCAGGCCGGTTTCCACGGTCTCCCGCAGCCGCTCCTCCGGCAGGTCGAGGCCGAACCGCTCCGCGAGGAGGACCCGGAAGCGCTCTGGATGGCGCATCAGGGCGTTGACGCTGACCAGGAGCGAGCGCTCCCGATGCCGCCGGTGGAAGCCCAGGAGGTGGCGGTTGTAGAAGGCCCAGATCCGGTGCGCATACTCGGGGTTGCGCAGGAAGACCTCGGCGCCCAGCCGCTGCATCGAGTCGGCGACATCCCAGGGATAGCGGTAGACGAGAAGGTAGAGGGCGTCCCCCGCGAGCTCGTCCCAGAAGTCGAGGGCGAGCGTCGTCCGCGGGTCCTTCCACCCCCACGGCCGACCCGTGCGGCGGCGGGCCTCGACCAGGGCTCGGGCCTCCTCGCGGTAGAGGGAAAACCGCCCCGGGTCCAGCCGTTCGCCCTCGGTCCACCCCCAGTCGCGGTGACCGCCGTCGTCGGCGGGCGTGGAGTCGGTGAGCATCCGCTGTTGCAGAGAGAGGAAGCCGACGTCCTCGAAATAGCCTCGTGGGTTGGCCGGGTCCGCCTCCAGCAGCCGCTCGCCCAGATCCACGCCGGCCGCCGCGGCCACGGAGGCGGCCAGCGACGTGCCGGAGCGGTGCATACCGGCGACCACCAGCGGCGGACAGCTCACCGGCAGACTCTCCAGGGCTGTGGAAGGGGGGTGCAAGCCGGCATCTGGAGGGACATGCGGGCGGAAGCCTAAGGCCAAACCGGCCCGGCCGCAATGCCCTGCCCCGGACGCGCCAGCCGGCTTCCGCGCAGCTCGCGAAGCTATACTGGACAGGAAAGAACCCGGTGGGTTATAATCCAAAAAAAGAACACCGATGATATTGGGGGTTGAAAGCCATGAACAAGACCATGATTCGGGTAGCGCTACTGCTGCTGGCAGCGTCATTTGTCGTGCCTGCGGTGCCGGCCGGAGCGGCCGGGCCGTTCCGGTTCCACGCTCTGACGCCTTGCCGGATCGTTGACACGCGCAACCCGAACGGACCGACCGGTGGTCCGGTGCTGACTCACAACACCAGCCGGACCTTCCCGATCCAGGGGCAATGCGGCGTGCCCGCCGGCGCCAAGGCGGTGGCCCTGAACGTGACCATCACGCAACCGAACGGCAATGGGTACCTGACGCTCTACCCCAGCGATGCCGCGCAGCCGGTTGTCTCCACCATCAACTTCATCTTGAACGAGCTGGCCCTGGCCAACGGCGCGATCGTGCCCCTGGCCGCCTCGGCACCGGACCTGGCGGTCTTCGCCGCGGTTCCCTTCCCGAGCGGCCAGCCTGGTCGAGTCCATGTGATTCTGGACGTGACCGGCTACTTCATGTGACAGCCCTGCTTTCCGGTGGCGGCGCGGGCCCTGTTCAGGACCCCCGCCGCCCGCCCCCC
>DASVEF010000259.1:0-12379 GCA_036380715.1 Thermoanaerobaculia bacterium
GCACGTGGTGGAGATCGCCCGCGTCCTGAACGTGGAGCCGGAGGAAGTCTTCGCGGTGGCCTTTCGGCACATGCCGGCCGCTCACAGTTCCGCCTACGAGCTCGTGCGGGTGGCCCTGCAGGATCTCCGGCCGCCGGCGGACGCCGTTTGCGAAGCGCCGCCGGAGGAGCCGGCCCGGGAGCCGGCAGGCCCGGAGCTGGAGAGGATGCTGGAGGCGCTGCTGCTGAAGGCCATTCGACGGATCGCCGACCGCGCCCTCACCCCCTGACCCCCTCTCCCGAGGGGAGAGGGGCCGGGGGTGAGGGTCCGCAACGGCGGCCTACAAGGACCGAGCCCCCTACAGCGCCGGCGGCTCGAACCGCGCCGTCGGGTCGTGCTCGGCGCGGCGCAGGAAGGTGATGACCGACTTGACCACGGCCGCCGTCGCCTGGCGCTGCCGGAAGCACCGCCGCAGGAACAGCACCGCCGCCAGGGCCTCGCGGTGGATCTTCAGGCTCTGGAAGACCTCCGCCGCCCGCAGGGCTACCTGCCGCGACTCCTCGACCTTCTCCTGGCGCAGCAGCATCTCGGCCAGGTATAGAGAGGCGAGGGCCGCCTTGTACCCGAGGTTCGCCTCCTCGAACCCCGCCGCCACCTCCCGGAAGATCTGCTCGGCCCGCTCGATCCTCCCGCGCCCCGCGTCGATGCGGGCCTCCAGCCACCGGAGCTTGAGCTGGTTCAGCCGGCCGCCCGCCTCGTAATAGCGCCCGCGGTTCAGGAAGAGCTCCCGCTCCGCCTCGTCCAAGCGCTCGCAGTCCAGAGCGAACCAGATCTGGTTGTGGATGGCCGTGAACACGAGGTTGGCCTCCTCGCGCTCGTCCACGGAGGCAAGCCCGCGGCGGATGAGCTGGCAGGCCTTCTCGGGCTCCCCGGAGTAGCCGATAGAAATGCCGACGCTGATGAGAGCGCGGCCCGCGAGATGGTGCTGCCCGTGGCGGCGGTAGATGTCGTAGACCAGGGAGAGAGCCGTGCGCGCATTGGGGAAGTCGCGCTCGGCCCGGTAGAGCGAAGCTTGGAAGTCGAGAACGCGGGCCAGCAGCAGCTCGTCGTCGGTGCCCCGCAGGTAGCGCTCGATCGCGTGGTCGAAGCACTCCTGCGCCCGGCCGTGGTTCTCCGACACGCGGCAGGCGTTGCCGAGCTCCGCCCAGGCGCGGCACTGGAGGTCGGCGGCCTGCGCGAAGCCGTACCGCTGGACGTCCAACTGGCAGGCCACGAGCACGGCATAGCGCGCGAGCTCGACCATCTGGGCCGGATCGTCGTGCCGCAGAGCCCAGCTCCGCTCCAGCAGGGCTGGGAATAGTGCCATCCGTTTCTAGGCTCTCCGATCGCTATTGGGGTGCAGCGAGGCACTTCTGCGCGCCGAACAGTCCGTGATTGCGCTGTGAGGAGGGGCGAGGGCGCTTGTCGAGGGGTTCTGGGCTTGCCGTTGGTAGGTTCTAAGCGCGCGGAACGACACGACTCCCCATTCCCGTGCCACGAGAGTAGACGGGCCGGGCAAAGGCGTGGATTTTCAGGACCGGCCTTGAAACGCTCTTGTCGCCGCCTACCCTGTCACCCAAGGCAGCGCGGGCGGGAAGCATCCCGCAGGAAAGACGACGTCTCGAATTCCCGCACGGAGCTTCTCGGCCGCGGTCCGGAATGCGCCCAGAAATTCGCCGTAAGCCTGGTAGAGGTCGCGACGGACTTTCCGGCTGGCCGCATGGAAGAGCGGGGCGGGCGACCTCTTGAGCTTCACCGGCCGGTCGTGGCGCTTCAGGGCACGGATCGCCTGGACGCCCAGCGCCGGTTTTCCTGAGGCCTCGCGCTTGGCTGCGGCGCAGGCCTCGATCTCGGCCACGAGCTCCGCAACCTTTTCCCGGTACTGTTCGGGATCGAGGTGCTCCCAGCATGGCAGCGGCACGAGCTGCAAGGTGTACTCGGTGGCGAACTGGAGACGGTGGAACGACTCGCCTCTCTGGCGGGCGCTGTACTCCCACGAGCGGTTGAACCAGTGGCCCACGAGAGGCTCGCCGTCGAGGAGAGCGCGGACGGCGCTCACGCCCGGCCAATCCCGCAGACTTTCGAGCAGGCCCTCTTTGACTCCATGGCTGAGGACATAGGCCAGGCGCTCGATCTGTGCTTCGGGCTCGTCGCTGATCGGAATCGCCTGGAAGCGGCGCGACCAGAACTTCTCGCGCCAGTCGGCCAAGCGGCCAGCCTCGCGGGCAAGGTTGGAGTTGAAGTGGTTCATGAAGGAGGAGAGCTGGCGGGTGTCGTCCACCCGGAGCAGCAGGTGGTAATGGCCAGAGGCGAAGGCGAAGGCGACGAGGTCGACGGGGTAGAGCTCCTGGGCGCGGCCGAGGGCGCCGAGGATGAGATCGTTGAGCTCCGCAGAAGGAGCGAGCAGGAAGCGGCCGTGGACGGTGCGGGTGGTGACCTCCACGAGACCGCTTCCCTCTGGGGGCATGTAGCGCAGTCTTCTTGCCATGCCCCTTAGAAGACGTAAAACAGGTCGCCAATCTCGCATACTTTTTTCAGATCCTCGGTTGCGGGCTTCCTCCATCGTCCGAGGATGGGTAGGTGAGCAAGCCCGGAGAGCGCAGGAGCAAAGAGGGAAAACGCTGAAGCGCGCGAAAGAGGGTGGCACCGCGGAAGAGGGTGGCACCGCTGCGGCGCCGATCGGCCGAGTGTCCAGGAACCTCGAGCCAGGCGGGGCCTCCGTGGCCAGAGGGGGCCGGTCGAAGCAGCCCCAGCGTCCTGACGCCGGAAACAGCGCCGGGCACGCCCTCGGGCATAGTAGAGGCGTAAGCCTTGAAGGCCCGAACGGTGCCCCGTTAAGATCGGCCCTCAACGAGGGTTCGAAGATGAATGAATCGGTCGTCAACGTGTCGGAGCTGACGCGCCGCTTCGGCGCCAGGACGGCACTTGCCTCGGTGAGCCTGTCCATGTCGCGCGGCGCGGTCTACGGCCTCGTCGGCGCAAATGGAGCGGGCAAGACAACGCTCATCAAACATGTCCTCGGCCTGCTAAGCGCGGAAAGCGGCTCGGTGCGCGTCTTCGGACTCGATCCCGTCGCCGATCCCGTCGGCGTCCTGTCGCGCATCGGCTATCTTTCCGAGGAGAATGACATCCCCGGCTGGATGCGCGTTGACGAGCTCATTCGCTACTCGCGCGCGTTCTACCCCGCCTGGGACGATGTTTACGCCGAGGAGCTGCGGCAGAAGTTCGCACTCGACCCCGCGGCGAAAATCAGGAACCTCTCCAAGGGGCAGAAGGCCCGGGCGGGACTGCTCATCGCGCTGGCGTATCGGCCCGAATTATTGGTGCTGGATGAACCGTCGTCCGGCCTCGATCCCATCGTTCGCCGCGACATTCTCGGCGCCGTCGTTCGCACCATTGCCGATGAAGGCCGCACGGTGCTCTTTTCGTCGCACTTGTTGGAGGAAGTGGAGCAGGTCGCCGATCACGTCACGATGATCCACCAGGGCACGATCGCGCTGAGCGCGCCGCTTCGCGGAATCAAGGAATCGCACCGCTGCCTGACCGTGCGTTTCGCAGATTCTCGGCCTCGGCCTCCGGCTGTCGCGGGTGTGCTGCGATGGGACGGTGAAGGCCAGGAATGGACAGCCGTGTATCGCGGCAGCCCGGCCGACCTGCAAAAGGCCGCCGCCGGCTGGGAGGCGCGTATCGTCGCCGAGCGTGTCCCCACTCTCGACGAGATTTTCGTCGCCCAGGTCGGAATGGCCGCAGCGTCAGGCTCCGAGGCGTGAATCGTGCGTTCCCCAGCTCTCGCCATCGCCTGGGAATTTCGCCAAGGGCATCGCTTCGCACTGATCGCGCTGGCCGGCTACGCGCTCGTCCTGGGGACGATCAAGCTCCTGATCCCCGGACCGTGGGAGCCCATCGAGCTCGATACTCCCAATGAAACGGCAGCCGTGCTGATCGGGCCCTTTTCCCTGATATTCATGTACTTCCTGGCGGTATTCAGCTTCGGCCTTGCCGGGGACCTGGCCGCGCGCCAATCGATTTTTCCCGCCCGCATGTTCACCCTGCCGGTGACGACCAGGGCGCTCGTGGGCTGGCCGATGCTCTATGGCACGGCGGCCATGGCGAGCTTGTGGTTGACAACGGTGCTGTTCGTACTGCTGCCGTTTGGAGTCGACTTGCCCTTGATCTGGCCGGGACTGCTGGCCGCGGCCTTTCTCGCCTGGACGCAGGTGCTGATGTGGATGCCCTACGGTTTGCCGGGGCTGCGTGTGATCGTCGCCGTGTTGTGGCTGGTTTCGCTCGACGCCGTCGTTCTCCTGGCGATCCATTACGAAGCCACCGAGCCCCAGATGATGGCCTTCCTGGCGCCGCAGCTTCCGCTCGCCTATCTTGCTGCCTGTTTTGCTGTTGCGCGGGCTCGCCGCGGCGACGTACCCGATTGGCGGGGAATCTTCGCCCGGCCAGGACAGATCGCCGATCTCCTGCCGCGCCGGCGAGTCCATTTTTCTTCGCCCGCCCGCGCTCAAGCGTGGTTCGAGTGGCGGCGACAGGGCTTGCGGCTACCGGCATGGATGGGCCTCCTGCTGCCGTTCGAGCTGGCCCTTCTTTTCGTCGCCAGCGACGACCGGCCGGAGCTCGTCTTCTACACGCTTCTCGGCGTGCTGCTCACTCCGTCCTTCATGGCCGCTTTTGCCGCCGCGACGGTCAGCAAGTGGAGTCCCGATAGACCCGCTTCCTGGGGCGTGACGCCTTACGATGCGACGCGGCCGTTGACCAGCGCCGCGCTCGTCGCCGCCCGGCTCGAAGTGGCGCTCTGGAGCACGCTGGCCGCGTGGCTGCTGGTCGTGATCGCCATCCCGTTCGCGCTCACGTTCTCCTCTACCTGGCCGGTGGTGAGCGAACGAACAATTCAGTGGATCGAAGCCGAAGGGACGCTCCGCGCTGTCGCGATCGTGCTGCTGGTATTCCTGGGACTGTTCGGGTTGACGTGGAGGCAGCTCGTGCAGAATCTATATATCGGCCTGACCGGCCGCGAATGGGTCGTCAAATCGAGCGTTTTGTTCGTCCTGTCGTTTCTCGTCGTCTTCGGGCCGATCGCCGGATGGATCCTTTCTTTGTACGTGATGGCCTTGGCCACGAATGCTCTGCCCTGGATCGCCGCTGCCCTGATCGGCCTCAAACTGTCCGCCGCTGCCTCGATCGCCACGCGGCTCCGTCGCCAGCGGTTGCTCAACGACCGCACGCTCGTGACCGTCGCGGCCGGTTGGCTCGTCGTCGTGCTCGCTCTTTACGGCCTGCTCGCATGGCTCGTCACCACACCGCTCATCCCGCGCTACTTTCTGGCGCTGGTCGCGGTCCTGGCCATCCCATTGGCGCGACTCTCCGCGGCGCCACTGGCGCTCGCGGGGAACCGGCATGGGTGGCCGTCGAGGACGGCGATGAATCCTGGGAGGATGGTCGTCCGCGCAGTGCTGGTTCTCGGCTTGCCCGTGGTGTCGGCCCTTCTGGCCTCGGGGTCCTACTACTTCCTGAATCGAACGAGCGGCGCCATGGTCTTGTCGGGCCAGAGGCGGGAGTATCTGCTCTATGTCCCAAGCAGCTACAACCGCTCCCAGCCGACGCCTCTCGTCATCAGCATGCACGGCGGGGGAGCATGGCCGGCCCATCAGAGGGACACGAGCGGGTGGAACCGGCTGGCCGAGAGCCAAGGGTTCATTGTTGTCTACCCGGCGGGAAGTGGCGCGCCCGGGGCCTGGAGCGTGGACCACGGAACCGGTCTCCTGGACGATGTCAGATTCATCTCTGAGTTGATCGATACGCTGGAGGCGGCCTACAACATCGATCCGGCGCGGATCTATGCCAACGGACTTTCCAATGGCGGAGGCATGGCTTTCGTCCTTTCCTGCACGCTGTCCGATCGGATCGCGGCGGTCGGGATGGTGGCGGCAGCTTACTCACTGCCCTGGAGCTGGTGTACGGACCCTCGACCGGTGCCGATGATCGCATTTCATGGGACATCTGATGCGTTAACTCCATACCATGGCGGTCGCTCGCCGGTCTTTCCAGCCTCGTTTGTCTTGCCGAGCATCCCCACCTGGACGTCGAATTGGGCTCGAAGAAACCAGTGCGGACCGAACCCCGTCGAATCCGTGGTTGCTACGGATGTCACCCGGCTCGAATACACGAACTGTGCTGACGACGCTGCCGTGGTGCTCTACACGGTCAAGGGCGGTGGCCACACCTGGCCTGGCGGCAAGCCGATGCCGGAAGGGCTGGCCGGGTTCACCAGCAACGGCGTTGACGCGACGAGCCAGATGTGGGCGTTCTTTCGTGAGCATCGGCTTCCGCCGCACCGCCCCCACTAGGTGCCCACTAGGTGTCGCTGACCGGGGGAGACAGCCAAGTGTCTGACTGGCGCCAACTCCTTGCCCGGTCCGAGCTCCGGTTCGCGGCGCGCCGCCTCCGGCGCGTCCCGACTTTCGCTGGAGCGGTCGTCCTCGTGCTGGCGCTCGGCGTCGGCACGACGACGGCCATGTTCAGCCTCGTGAACGGCATCCTGCTCGCGCCGCTGCCGTACCCGGAGTCGGACCGCCTCATGCGGCTGACGCATACCGCTAGCAGTGCCGGGCGCGCGACGGTAGACCTCTCTGACGCCATCGTCATGCTCTACCAGAGTGAAACGCGCGCCTTCGACGGTGTGGCCGCGTGGCGATTCGACGACGGCGACCTTGGCCCCTCGGAGGCAGACCAGACCGCCGTTCGCGTCCGTGGCGCGCGCGTCACGGCGAACTTCTTCGACGTCTTGGGCGTTCCCCCCGCGCTCGGCAGGGCGTTCGCCCCGGGCGACGACCGGCCCGGCGCCCCTCGGGTGGTCGTCCTCTCGCACCGCATCTGGCAGGAACGCCTGCACGGTGACCCCGACGCCATCGGTCGACAGATCGACGTGAACGACGTTCCGCGCACGATCGTCGGGATCATGCCACCGCGTTTCGCGTATCCCGCGCGCCAGGTGGAGCTCTGGTTGCCGCTTGCGCTCGACCCGGCGCGTACGCGTCCTGCCACGCTCAATCTCATCGGCATCGGACGGCTCAAACGCGGCGTGTCGAGCGAGGCGGCGCGGGCGGACCTCGCGCGGGTGCTAACCAACCGCGGTGAGTATTTCCAAGGCGACGCCTCCGCGGCCACATGGCAGGAAACGCACATCGCGCCACACCTGCAGTCGCTGCGGGATTCGATCGTCGGCCCCCCTTCACAACTGCTCTGGTTCGTGTTCGGCAGCGTGCTGCTCGTGTTCCTCGTCGCTTGCACGAACGTAGCCGGCCTGCTTCTCGTCCGTGCCGAGCGCGCGCAGATGGAGCTCGCCGTGCGCGCAGCTCTCGGCTCCGGTTTCATGGGGATACTCGCACTCACGCTGAGCGAATCCGTGCTGCTGAGCGTGCTGGGAGGTGGCACCGGTGTGTTGTTGGCTGTGGCAAGCATGAGAGTGGTGCGGAGCACGGGAACGGCGCTATCGCTGCCGCGTCTGGAAGATGTCGGAGTCGACGCTCCGGTTCTGCTGTTCGCGCTGGGAATCACCGTATTCTGCGCGCTGTTCGTGAGCGTACTACCGCTCCTCCGCGCGCGCCGGATCTCCATCGTCCAGGTACTTCGCAGGGCCGGTACCGGACCAGCGGGCAGCCGTGCACCTCAACGAGTTCGTAGCGCCCTGGTCGTCTCGCAGATCGCGCTGGCCGTCGTGCTGGTCACTTTGTCCGGGCTGATGACGCGCAGCTTGCTTCGGTTGCATGACGTGCGGCCCGGTTTCGAGGCCGATCACGTCGTTACCTCGCGTGTTCTGCTGCCCTACGCCAGGTACAGCGGCGGCTACGTGCGCCTGAATTTCTTCCAGGCCATGGTACGCGAGGCGCAGGCAATCCCGGGCGCGCGCGATGTGGCACTGACTGACTGGGTGCCGCTCAGCGGCGACCGTCACGACATGGCAATCGATGTGGAAGACGATCCCTCTCAGGCGACCGAGCACGCCGTGG
Organism: Thermoanaerobaculia bacterium; assembly: GCA_036380715.1. Classification (GTDB taxonomy): domain Bacteria; phylum Acidobacteriota; class Thermoanaerobaculia; order Multivoradales; family UBA5704; genus UBA5704. Next base: position 8,034 of record DASVEF010000259.1, read on the forward strand.
CGCGCGTGGATGGCCATTATTTTCAGGCGCTGCGCATCCCGCTGCTCCGCGGCCGGACGTTCGGCGCTCAGGATGCGACCCGTCCAGTGGACGAGGCGATCGTGAGCCATGCGTTCGCAGAGCGGTACTGGCCCGGCACGAGTCCACTGGGCAAGCGCGTTCGCCCGCTGGGTGGCCGCTGGTACACCATCGTCGGCGAGGTGGGCGACGTGCGCTATGACGGCCTTGAGGAGCCGCCGAGCGAGACCGTGTACTTTCCCATCGTCACCGCCGGGCCGCAGGAAACCGACGCGTCGCTGCCGCCGGCGCTCTCTCTGGTCGTGCGCACGGATGCTGGAGAGGGCGAGACATTGTCGGCAATTCGCCGGATCGTAGCTGCGCTGGATCCCACCATCCCGACATACGACGAGGGCTCGCTGCAGCAGCTCGTGCACGACGCGTCGGCACGCGCTCGCGCGCTCGCCGTGCTCCTCGCGATCGCCAGCGTGGTGACGTTGCTCCTCGGAGCCGTCGGTTTGTACGGCATCCTGGCGTACAGCGTCAGCATCCGCCGCCGCGAGCTCGGCATTCGCATGGCGCTCGGTGCTCGACCGGCTGACATAAGCCGCATGGTCTCGCTGCATGGCTTGCGCCTCGCGGGGGTCGGCATCGTGATCGGGACGGCGTGCGCGCTCGCCACCTCGCAGTTGCTACGCGGGTTGCTCTATGGCGTGAGTCCGACGGATCTGGTGACGCTGAGCGCGACTCCTGCGGTCCTCCTGGTCGTCGCGTTCATCGCGAGCTGGATACCCGCGCACCGTGCGGCCGCTGTCCATCCAGCCGAGGTCCTGCAGTCGCAGTAAAGTACTGGACGGGAATCGAGCTCGTCGCGGCACTACTCCTGAGCTCGGGGAGATGTTCGTGCCTTCTAAGGTGCCATCCGATTCTACGCCCTGTGCCGAAGTAGGTGTCGCAGCTTTCGCGCTCAGTGTAGTTGTGCATCGCCGTTACCAAGTGTATAAATACACGGAGTTCAAGCACAGGCTGGAGACGTTCTTTGCTGGTGGCTCCGCGAGGACCGGCTAAACCTCAAGGGAGGTGAGAATCCATGGATTTCCGTGAATGGCCGCCAAGACGAATCCTTCTCCTGTCCGTCGGCTGGATCTTCGCCATTCTCGCGCTGTTGGCTTTACTGTTGTTCAGGATGGTTTCAGCAGCCGAGGGCGGTGGTGACGTGGGGGCAGTCAGCATTAGGATTTTGGAGTCCGCGACGCTTCTCTTTGGCCCGCCCCTGCTCCTCTGGCTTTTGTGGCTGGTTCTGAGGAGTCGGGCGGGAGGGTGAAAAATTACGGCCCTCACTGCTGAAAGATGGTGGCGCACCCGGGGCGGGGCCATGCCGCCCCGGGTCTGTCAGCGTCAACGGGAGGATGGGACCTGCGCGGCGCTGTCTACGCAGCTCCCCTTCCCCCGCGCGGAAGAGGGTGGCACCGCTGCGGCGAGCATCCTACTGCAGCATCCCCGCGATCGGTCTAGCGCTTGGTGCCTCAGCGTGTGTATAGGTGTCTCCCCGGCGGTTCCAGTCCCTTTGAAGGTCTCCTGGCCGCCCCGGTGTCACGAATAAGCGTTCGGCTGTACCCGAATTAATAGGAGCGCTTAAGTTCCGACATCCGGAGGCCGATTCAGTCCTCCCAAGGAGATCTGCATGCGTAGCCCCATCTTGCACAATCTGCTGGCGCTCGCAGTCTTCGGGCTTGCCGCGGCACCGGCTGGCGTCCACGCCGCCCCGTGCCCGGCCAATGTCCTGGCCCAGCCCAAGGGCAACCAGCTATATGTGTACCTCCCCACCAGCAGCGATGCGTCGTTCCCTTCATGGTCCGGCGGTTTGACGGGCGGCAGCATCTCGCCGCTGGCCGCGTTCAACGTCGCCGACCTGGACTCGTCGATCGGGACCACGGCGCAGTTGCGCAATCGTATTTTCGACTACGTCGTCGACGACTACTGCGAGTTCAACGTGAAGGTGAACCTCAGCACCAGCGCGCCGAGCCCGGCTGTGTCGCGCTGGCAGATCGTGGGCGTCGGCTCGGATTCGGCCAGCGCGGGCGGCACGCTGTTCGGCATCGCGCAGGCCGTCGACACCAATGACGCCGACCCGCAGGATTACGCGCGAGTGTTCGCCAAGTCGTTCAAGGACGCCTACGGCGGCGCCGGCAATGCCCTCAACGGCACCAACTCGACCCTGGAGCGCTGGGCGACCGCGATCGGCGAAACCACCGCGCATGAAGCGGCTCACAACTACGGCGCCGCGCATGGCCATTCCGCGCCGCGCCCCGTCTCGGCCGAGGATGGGGCGAACTGGCACATCATGGCCACCGGCTCGACCGGGCTCACCGGCGAGATGCGCGCCAGCCGCAATCGTCATTTCAGCGACACGGAGTAACGAAATCCTCGGCCACAACGTCGGCCTTAACACCAAGACGCTGCACAACTGGGACTTCATCAATCCCAACAACGTCAACGCCGACCGCATGCGCGTGAAGCTGCTGAGCAACACGACCGGCCTCAGCATCAACTGGTGGTACAACGGCTCCGCCAGCCCGTGGCAGAACCCGACCGTCACCTACACTGGGAGCTCGCAGAATTTCCAAGGCACGAGCTACTTTGTGCACAACCTGGATTTCACCAGCCCCAAGGTCTGGAATGGACCGATCGCGGGCGTGGTGCAGCCGGCGGCCGATTTCCATACCGGCGCGACGTTCGCCGGCAGTCCCACGGTGATCGTGTTCGACGTCCAACTGTTCAGCGGCACCACTCTCCTGCCGCTGGCGCCGCGGCTGGCGGGTTACGACACCGGCGACGTCGATCTGGTCAGCGGCGGATTCGTGGTCAATTTTTTCAATACCAATCCGGCCGCGGGCCGGCTGGTGCTTTCCGAAGTGCGGGTGTTTCGCTCGCCGCGCATGATCGACATCGCCGCGATGATGCGGAACGCCGAGCCGGTGGATATACAAGGTGTGCCGGTGGAGCTCATCTCCAGCGCACGCTTCGAGAATCTGGAGCTGATCGACCGCGTCAGTCTGCCGCTCGGCAATCTCACCGACCAGCGCACCGTGGACATCATCTACGGGGCGGATGAATGCCCGGCGGGGTCGGTGGGATCCAGTCTGGCGGGCAGCGCCGGGGACGGCGAGTCGGCCGAGGTCCAGTACTGCCAGCAGGGCAACGCGCTCAGCCTGTTCCCGTCCACCTACACCTATCTCATCGCCACGGTGGTGGAGCCGGAAGCGAGGCACTGGGACCCGGAGCGGGAGGAATTCGTCGTCAGTCCAATCCAGAACATCATCTACTACCAGTTGGGCGGCATCCTGCCCGACTTCAACGAAAACGGCATCGACGACCTGATCGACATCCGCACCGGCACCTCGATGGACGAGGACCAGAACGGCGTGCCTGATGAGGTGGGCGCCGAGACGGGGTCCGAGGCAGGGACAGGAAGGTAGGAATCGGCGAACAGCGGCAAGGGCCGGGAGGCTCGATGCCACCCGGCCTTCCCCAACAGCGCCCCGGGGCTGTCCAGTGTCAGCGGGAGGATGGGACCAGCGCGCCGCTGTCCACGCAACTCCCCTTCCCGCGGTCGTGCGGCACGCACACCGTCACCTCGCCAGTGCACGAAGCGCCGGAGGGGTCCGTGGCTTCGAAAAGGATGTGGTAGACCCGGCCGTCGCCCTTGCCGGACCGCTCCGCCTTCACCCGGGCGACGGAAGAGCCGATGCCCGAGAAGTTGGCTCCGGGCTCGTCCTGAGTGATGCCGGTGATCTGCAGGGCGACGGAATCCCCCTCCGGGTCGGTGACGCCGAGGATGGAGACCGGGATCATCTTTCCGTTCGGAGGCCAGATGAGGGACGGGCTGGCCGTGGCGCCGGAGCAGTCGGGCGAACCGTTGTCCGTCACCTGGAAGCGGGTCACGAAAGAGGCCAGCCCCGCCTCGTTCGTCGTGAAGATCGGGTTCACCAGGGGAAAGTTCGTGGCCAGGGTCCAACCGACCACCGTGGCGTTGCCCTCGGGATCGACGGCGATATCCTGGGCATATTCGTCCGCCCAAGCGGGGACCGAGCCGCCGAGGTAGGTGGAGAAGAGGAGCGAGGGGACCCGCGGATCGATCCTGGCGACAAAAGCGTCCCGACAGCGGACTCCGTTGGGAAGGTCCTCCGGCAGGCAGCTATCCTGGACCGGATCTTTCAAAGGGAACACGGCCGATCCGGTGTCGCCCGTAATGTGGAGGAGGCCCGACGGGTCCACGTCGATCCCCGACACGTGATCGAAGGCGTTGCCGCCGAAGAACGTGGAGAAGACCAGCGCTCCGGCAGGAC
>DASVEF010000260.1:0-2467 GCA_036380715.1 Thermoanaerobaculia bacterium
AGGAGCCCCCAGCGGATCTTCGGCAGGCTCACCCGCCAGAAGGTCTGCCAGCCCGAGGCGCCGAGGGTCAGGGCGGCCTCTTCCTCGTCGTTCCCCTGCCCCTGCATCAGCGGGATCAGCTCGCGCGCCACCAGCGGCGAGGTCACGAACAGCGTGGCCAGGACGATCCCCGGCACGGCGAAGATGACTTTGAAGTCGTGCGCCATCAGCCACGGACCCAGCAGTCCCTGGGCGCCGAAGAGGAGCACGAAGATCATGCCCGAGACCACCGGCGAGACGCTGAACGGCACGTCGATCAGCGTGACCAGCAGGTTCTTGCCGCGGAAGCGGAACTTGGCCACGGCCCAGGCCGCGGCCAGGCCGAAGAGCAGGTTGAGCGGCACGGAGATCGAGGCGATCAGCAGGGTCAGGCGGATCGCCGCGGCCGCGATCGGATCGCGGATCGCCGCGAGATAGGTCCCGAACCCGTCCTCCAGCGCCTTGACGAACACCAGGAGCAGCGGCACGAAGAGGAAGAACCCCAGGAAGAGGAGGGCGGTCCCGAGCAAAATCCAGCGGACGAAGCGCGGCTCCGTCAAAGGGCCGCGGAAGTCCTCCTCCCGCGCCGCCGATCCTCCCAGACGCCCTGCGGGACCGCCAGCCATCAGTCACCTCCTTCAACGGGCCCCAGGCGCCGGTTGCGGCGCCAGGCCAGGAAGTTGATCAGGAAGAGGAGCGCGAACGAGGCCATCAGGAAGACGAGCGCGATCGCCGTCGCGCCCGCGTAGTCGTACTGCTCGAGCTGGATCATGATCAGGAGCGGCGTGATCTCGGACTTCATGGGCATGTTGCCGGCGATGAAGATCACCGAGCCGTACTCGCCCAGGGCGCGCGCGAAGGAGAGCACGAAGCCCGCGGCGATGGCCGGCACCAGCTCGGGCAGGATCACCCGGCGGAAGGTCGCCCAGCGGCCGGCGCCCAGACTGGCCGCCGCCTCTTCGACCTCGGGATCGAGGTCGCGCAGCACCGGCTGCACCGTGCGCACCACGAACGGCAGGCCGATGAAGGTCAGGGCCACCACCACGCCGAGCGGCGTGTAGGCGACCTCGAGCCCCAGCGGAGCGAGCCAGCGGCCGACCCAGCCGTTGGCGGCGTAGATCGAGGCGAGAGCGATGCCGGCCACCGCCGTCGGCAGCGCGAACGGCAGGTCGACCATGGCGTCGACCGCGCGCCGGCCCGGGAAGCGGTAGCGCTCCAGCACCCAGGCGACGACTACGCCGAAGAAGGCGTTGATCACCGCCGCGGCGAAGGCCGCGCCGAAGCTGAGGCGGAAGGCGGCGAGGGTCCGCGGCGCGCTCACCTTGGCCCAGAACTCGATCCAGGTGAGCGATGCGGTCTTGAGGACGACCGTCGACAGAGGGATCAGAATGACCAGGCCCAGATAGAGGAGCGTGAAGCCCAGGGAGAGGCCGAAGCCGGGGAGGACGCTGCCTCCCCGGTGCCGCCGCCCTCCCCCACGCCGCGCCGAGACGGGCAGGGGGGACGGCAGGCTCACGCCTGCGTCCAACGGGGCTCTGCGCTCGTCCACCAAGGCCTCTATCTCCCGCCGTAGATCTGGTCGAAGACGCCGCCGTCGGCGAAGTGGTCCTTCTGCGCCTTGGCCCAGCCGCCGAACTGGCCGATGTCGAACAGGTTCACCTTCGGGAACTGCTGCGCGTACTTGGCCGCCACCGCCGGGTTGCGCGGCCGGTAGTAGTGGCGGGCCGCGATCTCCTGACCCTCGGGCGTGTAGAGGTATTCGAGATAGGCCTTGGCCACCGCAGCGCTCTTCTTCTTGTTGGCCACCTTGTCGACCACCGCGACCGGAGGCTCGGCCAGGATGCTCACCGAAGGGGCCACGACCTCGAAACGCCCCTTGCCGATCTCCTTGACCGTGAGCAGCGCCTCGTTCTCCCAGGCGATGAGCACGTCGCCGATGCCGCGCTCGACGAAGCTGACCGTCGCGCCGCGGGCGCCGGTGTCGAGGATCGGCACGTTCTTGAACAGGCGCGCCACGAAGTCCTTGGCTTTCGCCGGGTCCTTGCCGTATTTCCGCAGTGCGAAGCCCCATGCCGCCAGGTAATTCCAGCGCGCGCCGCCGGAGGTCTTGGGATTCGGGGTTATCACGGCGACCCCGGGCCTCACCAGGTCATCCCAGTCCTTGATCTTCTTGGGGTTCCCCTTCTTCACCAGGAAGACGATGGTCGAGGTGTAGGGGGAGCTGTTGTTGGGCAGCCGGCTCTGCCAGTTCTTCGGCAGGAGGCCGGCGTTGGCCACGGCGTCGACGTCGTAGGCGAGGGCCAGGGTGACCACGTCGGCCTCCAGGCCGTCGATGACCGACCGGGCCTGCTTGCCCGAGCCGCCGTGCGACTGCTGGACGGTGAGGTCCTGGCCGGTCTTGGCCTTCCAGTGCTTGGCGAACGCGGCGTTGAAGTCCTGATACAGCTCG
>DASVEF010000261.1:0-2376 GCA_036380715.1 Thermoanaerobaculia bacterium
AATCGAGGGCTCGACATGTGTTCAGGACCCGGGATGCTCTCCGGGGGAAATACCCGTTCCCTTTTGCACGCCTCATGCCGATGTTACAGGATCGTTACCCCGAAAGACGATCGGGCTCGACGATCTCCAGGATGTGGACCCCGCCGGAGTCGTCGCCGACGACGAGGGTCCGCCGTTCCGGGGAGAACGCCACGACCGTGGCCGCCGTGTCCAGGGTAAAGGCGGCCAGGATCTGCCCGGTCTCCAGGTCCCAGATCTTCACCGTCCAGTCCTTGGAGGCCGAGACCACCTGCCGCTCCGAGAGGACCGTCAGGTCGTTGACCCAGTCCGTGTGACCCAGGATCAGCCGGCCTTCGCCGCTCTCGACGTTCCACAGCCACAGGGTGCAGTCGGAGGAGCCCGACAAGACGTGGTGCTCGTCGAGCGGCTTCACCACGCTGATCAGTTGCTCGTGCCCCTGGAGCACGCGAACGGGCTCGCCGCCGGCGCTCTCCAGGTCCCAGATCCGGAGAGTACTGTCGAGAGATCCCGAAACCGCGCGCCGATCGTCGACCAGGCACACGGTTTCGACGATATCGAGATGAGCTCCAAGGCGCCGCGGAGCCCCGCCGCTCTCCAGGTCCCAGAGGTATACGGAGCCGCTGCGCGTGCCGGAGACGGCACGCGGCCCTCGCGCGGCGAACGCATCGATCCCTCCTGGAGGCGCTTCGAGGCTCTGGACGTCCCGCCCGCTCTCGATCTCGCGGATCAGCACCTTCTGCTCCGACGCGAGGACCAGGCTCGCCCTTTGAAGGATCGCGAACACTCTGAAGCCGGATTGCGGGGGAGTGGAATGGAGAAGCCTGCCGCTCTCCAGGTCCCAGATCCGCAGATCCCCGTTGTAGCCGGCGGAGACCGCCCGGGCGCCGTCCAGGGCCGCGGCGGCGGCGACCATCATGGAATGGGCTCCGGGAGAGGGCGTCGCCTCCCGGGCTTCCAGGTCCCAGACCCTCAGCGTTCCGTCGTCGGAGGCGGAGACGGCGCGCCTCTCGTTCAGCACCGCCACGGCGGAGGGGAGCGCCGTGTGTATCTGGATCGCGCGGAGGGTCCCGCCGGTCTCGACGTCCCAGATCTCCAGGGTGGACTTGAGCCCGGAGACCACGACCACCCGCCGGCGATCCAGAGCGGCCAGGGCCGTGACCGTGCTGAAGGCGTCCCCGAGCGTGCGGAGGGGCTGCCGCGTTTCGAGATCCCAGAGCCGCACGGTTCCGTCGGTGAAGGAGGAGGAGACCACCCGCGTCTCATCCAGGACCGCGAGCGCGGTGATCGCGCCCGTGTGGCCCACCAGCTCCCCCGCGGGCGCGCCGGTCTCCAGGTTCCAGAGCCGGATCTCGCCGTCCGCGGCGCCCGAGAGCGCGAGGCGTCCGTCCAGCACCGCCGCGGCGGTCACCTTGTCCCGGTGCCCCTGAAGGACGTGAAGGGTGTCTCCGCTCTCCAGGTCCCACACCCGCAGCGTCCTGTCGTCGGAGGCCGAGAGCGCCCGGCGCCCATCCCAGGCCGCGAGAGCGTTGATCCAGCCGGAGTGTCCTGGAAAATGGCGCAGGCACTCCCCCGTCTCCAGGTCCCAGAGCCGGACCATGGAATCCCCTGAGCCCGAGAGCACGCGGCGGCTGTCGACCCGGGCGACGGCGCCGACCAAGGCCTGGACCTCGATGGCCCGCAGGCCCTCCCCGCTCTCCCCGTCCCAGAGCCTCAAGGTCTTGTCGAAAGAGCCCGAGACGATGCGGCGGCCGTCCAGGATCGCGACGCCGCTGATCCGGCCGGTATGGCCTTCGAGCGTACAGAGCAGCGGCCCTCCCGGAGGCAGCAAGGTAGGGGTCTTCGGACGCAGCCAGAGCGCCCCGCGCCAGTCGCGGGCTCCCTGGAGGAGGCGCCGGATGCCCGGTTCCTCCCGGCCCAGGAGCCGTCCCAGGAGCTGCCCGGCGAGCTGATGGCGATCGTCCACCAGGACGTTTTCGAAGAGGTGCAGGGCCTGGTGGATCGTCTGCAGCTCCGGGTCCTTCCCCGCCGAGAGGGCGTAGTCCGCGAGCAGGGCGTTGGCGTCCGTCGCCTCCAGCTTGGCCTGGAGAAAGGCGAAGTCGAGCAGGAGCTCGCGGACAGCCGCCTCCTCCCCACTCCCGACCAGATGATTGGCCAGGTGGCGCCAAATGTAGGAGTAGGTCTCGTCGCGCGGGAGGTCCGACCAGCGGCCGGAGGGGGGGCGGAAAGCGTCGAGCAGGCGCTTGTGGACCGCCGGCAACTTTTCCTGGTTCATCCGGATGAGGTACGCGCGCACCACGTCGTGCAGGCGGATCGTGCCGGTCTGGCGGTCGAAGCGGAGCAGGAGAGACAGATCAT
>DASVEF010000262.1:0-5116 GCA_036380715.1 Thermoanaerobaculia bacterium
CCTGCGCGAGAAGCGGGTCGACCTGCTGCTGGAGGCCGTGGCCCGCTTGGCTCCCGGCCATCCCGGTCCCCTGCTCGCCGTCCTGGGGGATGGGCCGGACCGCGGACGCCTGGAGGAGATCGCCGGCCGTCTCGGTTTGGATCGCGCGGTCGTCTTCCATGGGCATCTGCCGACGAGCGCGGAGGTCTGGCGGCGGATGGGGGCGGCTCGGATCGCCGTCCAGCCCTCCTCGCGCGAAGGCTTCGGGCTCTTCCCCTTGGAAGCCATGGCGGCCGGTCTGCCGGTCGTCTACTGCGAATCCCCCGAGAGCGCCCTCGGCGAGCTGGTCGAGCCGGGCGTCCAGGGACTGAAAACCGAGCCGGACCCGGATGCCCTGGCCGCCGCGCTCGGCCTCCTGCTGCGCGACGAGGCCGAGGTCGGCCGTCTGGCGGCCAACGCGCGCCGCCGGGCCGAGCGCTTCGACTGGCCGGCGGTGGCCGTGGAGATGGAGAAGGTGTTCCGCGAGGCCCTCAGGCTTTAAAAACCGCTCTAGAATCCCGCCCCATGTTCCTGGTCGACCTCCTCGGCGCGGCGCTGACGCTGATCACCCTGCTCTTCCTGGGGCTGGGGGGCTATCTGCTGGCGCGGCTTCTCCTCCGCGAGGAGGCGGTGCGCGATCCACTGGCGTTCGGCATCGCCGCGCTGCTCGCGATGACGGCCGAAGCCGGGGCCATCGGCCTCCTCCTCGGCAAGCTGGGGCTGCGGAGGATCGAGATCGGGCTGGCCCTGCTGGCCGGGACCGTCCTGGTCCTGCTCCGGACGGCCAAGCGGTCGGGGGAGGACGTCTGGGCTCCGGCGCGCCTCCTGGGACAGCGGCTCCGCGACCGGCTGGGCGAATACCCGGCCATGACCTTGATTTCTCTCCACGCCGTGGCCGCCGAAGGGATCCGCGGGCTCCTGCGTCCGCCGCTCTCCTGGGACAGCCTGATGTACCACCTGCCGATCGTGGCGACCTGGCTGCGGGACGGGCGGATCGCGCCGGTCTTCGGCATGAAGCCGCTCCACTTCTACGGCTACCAGCCGGCGGGCGGGATGGTCTGGGCCTGGTGGTGGATGGCGCCGTCGCACAGCGAGCTCTACGTCAACCTGGCCTTCTTTCCGCAGGCCGCGCTGCTCGCCCTCGCCGCGGGAGGAGTGGCCCGCGAGCTGGGAGCGCGCCGGCACTGGCCGCTCGCCGCGTTCCTGATCTTCCTCGCGCCCACTGTGATCCGCTTCGCCGCCACCCAGTACGTGGACGTCTACGTGGGCGCGACGATCGCGGCGGCCGCCTTCTTCGCCTTGCGCTGGATGCGCGAGCCGCGCTGGGGGGACGCTCTGCTGGCCGGGGCCGGCCTGGGGCTCGCGGCGGGCTCCAAGGTCCTGGGGCTCGCCTACGCCCTGGCGCTCGCTCCGGTGGCCCTGGTCCTGGCGCGGGGCTCCTGGCGGCAAAGGACCGGGCAGCTCCTCGCGGCGCTGGCGCTCCTGGTGCTCCTCGGCGGCGTCTTCTACGCCCAGAACGTCGCGGCCGGGGTGGGGCCGCTCGGCGCCAAGTGCGACCAGGTCCCCGGCGTCGAAACCGCGGAGGTCGTGCCGAGCATCCCCCGGATCAACACGGTCGCCTACATGTGGCGGGACATGTTGAAGAAGGGCTGGCTGCTCGACGCGTTCCTTGGGCTCACCCATCCCGGCTCGCTGGAGCTGGGGACCGGCCCCCAGGTGTTCCTGCTCCTGCCGGCGCTCCTCCTCCCCCTGGGCTTCCCCCGGGTCGAGCGCCGGGCCGCGCTCCTCGTCTGGAGCCAGATCGCCGTCCAGCTCTTCCTCTGGTTCACGGTCCCCTACGCCAGCTCGGGGCACGTCTACGCCAACGTCCGCTATCTGATCGGGGCGCTGGCGCTCGCCTTCGCGGGCGTCGTGGCGCTCGCGGAACGGAGAGGGGTGAGCGACCGCTGGTTGCGCGGGATCGCCCTGGCGCTCCTCGTCCAGGACCTCTTGATGCTCCACGCCGAGATGCCGCGCGGCGTCCGGCTCGCCCTCGCCGCCTTCGACGTCCTCGCCGTGGTGGTCGCGTTCTCTCCGCGTCTGCGGACCTTCGGCCGGTGCCGTTGGCGGGAGCTCGCCACGGCCACGGCGGTCCTGCTCGTCCTCGGAGCTCCGTACCTCGCGAAGTTCCGTGTGGCCGACCGGGGCCGGGCCTTCCTCCGGGAGTTCACGACTCACCAGACGGCCACCCGCCACTTCGCCCGCGCCTGGCACTGGCTCGACCTGTACGGCGGCAGCGGCGACGTCGCCGTGGTGGGCAGCCCGGTGAGCTACTTCGCCTATCCGGCCATGGGGACCCATCTCGAACGGCGGGCCGTCTACGTCAACGTGAACCGGCGGGACTCGCGCAACGCGGTGGACTACCCCGCCTGCGATCCGCGGGTCGACCCCGATCCGCAGGCCTGGCTGGAGAACCTGCTCGAGCAGGATGTCCGCTGGCTCCTTCTCAACCGGTTCCCGCAGATCGGGTTCCCCCAGGAGCACGCCTGGGCCATGGCCCGGCCCGACCTGTTCGCCGTCCGCTACCAGGATCAGACCAACGTGATCTTTGAATTCCGGCCTTGGAGGGTCCGGCGCGGTCTATCCACCCGCGCCGAGCCGGCCGCGCAGCCGTAGCCCCGCCGGGTTCCCCGGGTCCAGCTCCAGCAGCCTGCGGTTGAAAGCCCGGGCGCCGTCCAGGTCGCCCCGCCGGGCGAGCAGCACGGTCTTGTTCTGGAGAGCGGAGAGGTTCCGGGGATTGAGCGCCAGGGCGCGGTCGAGGTGCCGCTCCGCCTCCTCCATCTGTCCGATCGCCAGGTAGACGCCCCCGAGATTGCTCTGCACGTCGTCCGACCGGGGCTCCAGAATCTCGGCGCGCTGGTAGAACCGCAGGGCCGTGGCCCAATCCCGCTGCCGGGCGGCCAGATTGCCCAGGTTCAGACAGGCAAGGAAGTCCCTCGGGTTGAGCAGGAACGACGCCTTGTAGTGCTCGTGCGCCGCCGCGGGATCGCCTCGCTCCTCGGCCAGCCGGCCCAGGTTGTAGTGCACGAGGTCCATCCGCGGCCCGAACCCGGCGAGGTGGGGCAGGACGAACGCCACGGCTGCCAGGGTCATACCGAGCCCGCGCCCCTTCCTCCGCTCCCGCCAAGCGCCGGCCAGCTCGACGAGCGGCACGGCCGCGAGCGGCAGCAGCGCCGGCACGACCGGCAGCCGATAGCGCGAGAAGAGGAAGAAGATCACCGTCGAGGCCGTCCACCCGAGGGTGAAAAGGAGCGCCGGAGCGAACGGCCCGGGACGCCGGCGCACCCTCCACAGTCCGGCGAGGGCGAGCAGCGACACGGTGCCGAATTCGACGAGCGGCAGGCGGTAGACCGGCGAGAGGGTCTGAATGTAATAGAAGTCCACCGCGTCCGGCCATTCGTACCAGCTCCAGAACATCCCCAGCTTGCGGAGCTGGAGGCGGAGAAAGTTCCCGGGGTGATCCCCGGCCCAGGCGAGGGCCTTGCCCAGCCAGTAGCTCGAGACCTCGGCCGGCGACAGCTTCCGGCCCAGCGCCTGCTCGGCGACCCTCACCGGTTCCCGCCGCTCCAGGGCGGGGATCTGCTTGCCGGGGACGATCGGCTGATACGTGCCGTCTGCCTCCGGGTTGTTGCCGATCCAGAAGTTCACACCCCCCTGGAAGGTGGTGGGGAGGAAGTCGCCGCCGACGAGCCCGTTGCGCAGCGCGACCGGAGCGAGGGCCAGCACCAGTCCCAGGATGAGCGCGCCTCCCGGGTGGACGAGCCCCTTGAGGCCGCGCTCCCGGCTCCAGGCCAGAGGCAGGAGGAACGGCAGCAGCAGCAGAGCGTTCTCGCGCAGCAGGGCGAGGATCCCCAGCAGGACCCCAGCAGCCAGCCATCGTCTTATGCCTTCCCTGGTACGCGCGGCGGCGAGGGCCCACAGCAGGAAGCAGGTCGCCGAGACCGCGAGAGACTCCTTGAGGAGATGGGCGTCATAGAAGACGAAGGGACCGTAGACCGCCGCGAGCCCGGCCGCCGCGAGCCCCACCCGCTCGCCGCCCATCTCCCGTCCCGCCCGGTAGAGCGCCCAGCAGCCGGCGATCGCGGCCGCGATCTGCGCCAGGTAGGCGGCGTCGAGGCTGCCTCCGGTCAGGGCGTAGATCCCGGCGAGCAGATAGGGGTAGAGGGGGGCCTGAAAGAAGACCTGCGATCCGAGCCAGTCGCCGCCCGCGATCTCCCGCGCCCAGCGGTCGTACTCCTGGCTGTCCATGGCCAGTCCGGCGAAGAACGGCTCGTCCCGCACCGCCCACCAGTGGACGAGGCGCAGGACGAGGGCGACCGCCAGGATGACGATGAGAAGGTGCCGCCCGCCGCGGCGTTCCTGTCCGGGGCTCTCCATGAGCCGCCTATGTTACGATTTCGCCAACCTGAGACACAGAAAGGGAACTAGCAGATGCCGCGCATTGAGTTCACCGGCAACTATGAGGATCTGTCGACCGACCGGGGCTACCAGTTCAAGTTCTATTGCGAGAAGTGCGGGAACGGCTACATGTCGAGCTTCAAAGCCTCGAAGATGGGCCTGGCCGCTTCGGCCGCGAGCGTGGCCGGCAATCTCTTCGGAGGGATTTTCGGCCGGGCCGCGGATACCGCTTACGAGATCCAGCGCGCCGTCGGCGGGCCGGCCCACGACTCGGCGTTGCGCGAAGCCGTCGAGGAGATCCGGCCTCTCTTCAAGCAGTGCACGCGCTGCGGCCAGTACGTCTGCGAGCCGGTCTGCTTCAACAGCAAGGCCGGGCTCTGCGAGACCTGCGCCCCCGACATGGACGAGGAGATCGCCGCGGCCCAGGCCGAGGCCGCCCGCGAGCAGGCTTTCGAGAAGGCGCGCAACGTCGACTGGATGAAGGGGCGCGATCTCGGCAACGTGACGGGCGCGGCCTGCAAGGCCTGCGGCGCCAAGACCGGCGCGGCCAAGTTCTGCCCCGAGTGCGGCACCCCCACGAAACAGAAGGCCGCCTGCAACTCGTGCGGCGTCGAGATCGAGGGGAGCCCCAAGTTCTGCCCCGAGTGCGGGCAGAGGTTCT
>DASVEF010000263.1:0-14307 GCA_036380715.1 Thermoanaerobaculia bacterium
GGGGGGCCTGGAGAGGATTACCGCGGCGCGGTAAGCTGTTGCAGTCTCCGCCGGAGGGGTGGCTGAGCGGCTGAAAGCAGCGGTCTTGAAAACCGCCGGCCCGCAAGGGCTCGTGGGTTCGAATCCCACCCCCTCCGCCAAGACCTCCTCCACAGCCTCAGCGACCGACGCGAGCTGCCTGGACCTCCGCTTCGACCTCTTGTTCCGTCAAGGGAGGCTCGGAGAGGATGGCGAGCCGGTCTGCGGCATCGAACAGTTGTTCAACACGCCGGCGCCGCAGCTCACTGCGGAGCATCGCCTCCAGGGAACCCGGTTCGAGAAGACCACATGCCTTTGCCTCCCGAGCCACGCTGTCTGGAAGGCTCAGCCTGATCTCGATCTCGACCGTCTCCCTCTTTGTCGGCATGATGCTTCGCCTCCAAAAGCTCGCACATCTTTTCGCCAGCTACGATCTCTGGTTGCGCCGAAGCAAGCCCTCCACCCGCTCCACGATCTTCTCCGGCGTAAATCCGAACTCTCTCGCCAAGTCCTTGTAGGGAGAGGAGGCGCCGAAGCGCTCGATACCGTGGATCTCTCCCTCGAGGCCCACGTACTTGTGCCAGCCGAAGGGGATGGCGGCCTCGACGGCCAGGCGCTTGCGGATGGCCGGCGGCAGCACCGAGTCCCGGTACTCCTGGGACTGGCGGTCGAACAGCTCCCAGGAGGGCATGCTGACGACGCGCGCGCGCACGCCGTTCCCGGCGAGCTTCTTGGCGGCCTCCAGGGTCACGTGGACCTCCGAGCCGGTCGCCATCAGGATCACCTCTGGATCGCCGCCTTCGGAGTCATGGAGAACGTAGGCGCCGCGCGGCACCCCATCGCGCGCCTTCGCGGCGGTCTCCTCCAGGATCGGCAGGTTCTGCCGGGTCAGGGCGAGCGCGGTGGGGGCGTGACGGTTTTCGATCGCCACGCGCCAGGCCTCGGCCGTCTCGCAGGCGTCCGCCGGACGGATAACGGTCAGGCTGGGGATCGCTCGCAGGGCCGCGAGCTGCTCGATTGGCTGGTGGGTCGGGCCGTCCTCGCCGAGGAAGATCGAGTCGTGGGTGTAGACGTAGATCACCTGGATCTTCATGAGACAGGCCAGACGGATCGGCGGGCGCATGTAGTCCGAGAAGATGAGGAACGTGCCGCCGTAGGGGATCCACAGCCGCGACAGCGACATGCCGTTGAGGACCGAGCCCATGCCGTGCTCGCGCACCCCGAAGTGGAAGTTGCGCCCCTCCGGGTCCTTGGCCGAGAAGGCGCTCGCCCCCTTGACCATGGTGTTGTTCGACGGCGCGAGGTCGGCCGAGCCGCCCACCAACTCCGGCAGGTGAGGCGCGAGGGCGTTGATCACCTGGCCCGAGGCGGCGCGCGTCGCGACCGCCTTGTCCCCGGGCTTGAAGGCCGGCAGGGCATCCTGCCAGCCGTCCGGGAGCTTGCCGGACAGGCGCCGGTCGAGGTCCGCCGCTTCCGCGGGATGGGCCTCGCGGTAGCGCCGCAGCAGGTCGTTCCACTCCTCCTCGTGTTGCCGGCCGCGCTCGCGCGCCTCCTCGAAGGGAGTGCGCGCCTCGTCCGGCACCAGGAAGGCCGGCTCCGTGGGCCAGCCGAGCGCCTTCTTGGTGGCGGCCACCTCGTCGCCGCCGAGCGGCGCGCCGTGCGCCTCGGCCGTGCCGGCCTTGTTCGGGCTGCCGAAGCCGATGACCGTCTTGACCGCGACCAGCACCGGCCGCTCCGTCTCGGCTTCGGCCGCAGCGATCGCCTCCTCCAGCGCCGCGAGGTCGTTGCCGTCCGGCACCCGCAGGACGCGCCAGCCGTACGCCTCGAAGCGCTTGCCCACGTCCTCCGTGAAGGCCAGCTCGGTCGAGCCGTCGATCGAGACGTTGTTGTCGTCGTAGAAGACCTTGAGCTTGGCGAGCTTCAAGTGGCCGGCGAGCGAGCAGGCTTCGGAGGCGACCCCCTCCATCATGTCGCCGTCGCTGGCGATCACCCAGATGCGGT
The DNA here is from genome assembly GCA_036380715.1 of Thermoanaerobaculia bacterium. Classification (GTDB taxonomy): domain Bacteria; phylum Acidobacteriota; class Thermoanaerobaculia; order Multivoradales; family UBA5704; genus UBA5704. The sequence continues at coordinate 2,020 of DASVEF010000263.1, forward strand.
GGTCGACGACCGGGAACCCCTCGCGGTTGAAGCGGTGGGCGCCCATCTTCTCGGCGATCGCCATGCCGACCGCGTTGCCCAGCCCTTGGCCGAGAGGGCCGGTCGTAGTCTCGACGCCGCGGGTCAGCTCGTGCTCGGGATGGCCGGGAGTCTTCGAGCCAAACTGGCGGAAGCGCTGCAGCTCCTCCATTGGCAGGCCGTAGCCCGCGAGGTGGAGCAGCGAGTAGAGGAGGGCCGAGGCGTGGCCGCAGGAGAGGACGAAGCGGTCGCGGTTCGGCCAGTCCGGGTTGTCCGGGTTGTGGCGCATGTGCCGCGTCCACAACAGATAGGCGAGCGGCGCCTGTCCCAGCGGCGCTCCCGGGTGCCCCGATGCCGCCTTCTCGACCATGTCGACCGAGAGGAAGCGGATGGTGTTGATTGCGGTCTGTTCGACGTCCCTCGCCTCGTGCTCTCCCATGTTCCGTCCCTCCTAGGAATACCCGACGGGAGCCGCTAGTTTATCCGTTCGTCCCTCGCGGTCGAGGTCTGTCTGGATCTCTTTGACTCGCGGGCGGGGCATCTCTACAATGAGAGCCCCTGTTGGACCCCACGGAGAGGTGCTGGAGTGGCCGAACAGGGCTGCCTGCTAAGCAGTTGTCCGGGGTAAACCCGGACCGAGGGTTCGAATCCCTCCCTCTCCGCCATCGCTGTTCCGACCGATGAAAGCCGTCAATCCAGCCACAGGCGAGCTGATCCGCGACTATCCCGAGCCCGACGAGCGCGAGGTCGCCGACCGTCTGGCGACCGCCGAGCAGGCCTTCCAATCCTGGCGCAAGATTCCCTTCGCCGAGCGCTCCCGCCTGATGATCGCCGCCGCCGACCGGTTGCGCGAGCACCGGGGCGACTACGGCCGGCTGATGACCGAGGAGATGGGCAAGCCGATCGCCGCCGCCGAGGGCGAGGTCGATAAGTGCGCCTGGGTCTGCGAGTTCTACGCCGAGAACTCCGAGAGCTTCCTCGCCAGCGAGTCGGTGGCGACCGACGCCTCGCGGAGCTGCATCCGCTACGACCCGCTGGGGCCCGTGCTGGCGGTCATGCCCTGGAACTTCCCCTTCTGGCAGGTCTTCCGCTTCGCCGCTCCGGCTCTGATGGCCGGCAACGTGGGCGTGCTCAAGCACGCCTCGAACGTCCCCGGCACGGCGCTGGCGATCGAGGAGGTCTTCCTGGAGGCCGGCTTTCCCGAAGGGGTGTTCACCACTCTGCTCGTCTCCTCCGGCCGTGCCATGGAGCTGATCCGGCATCCCGCGATCCGCGCCGTGACCCTGACCGGCAGCGACCGGGCCGGCCGGGAGGTGGGCGCGGAAGCCGGGCGCTGCCTCAAGAAGTCCGTGCTGGAGCTCGGCGGCTCCGATCCCTTCATCGTGCTCGCCGACGCCGATCCGGCCGAGGCGGCGCGCGAGGCGGCGCGGGCGCGCACGATCAACTCCGGCCAGAGCTGCATCGCGGCCAAGCGCTTCATCGTCGACGAGACGGTCGCCGACCGCTTCGAAGAGGAGATGGTCGTGCGCATGGCGGAGCTCCGGGTGGGCGATCCCCTGGTCCGCGAGACCGACGTCGGCCCCATGGCCCGCGAGGACCTGCTCGGCGACCTCGACGATCAGGTCAAGCGGTCGGTCGAGGCCGGCGCCGTCCTGCGCACGGGCGGCCAGCGGCTGCCGGGCAAGGGGTGGTACTACGCGCCGACCGTGCTGACGGGCGTCCGGCCTGGCATGGCCGCGTTCGACGAGGAGACCTTCGGGCCGGTGGCGGCGGTGATCCGGGCGAAAGGGACCGACGAGGCCATCGAGCTGGCGAACCGCTCCCCGTTCGGTCTCGGGGCCAGCGTCTGGACGTCCGATCCGATCCGCGCCGAGGCTCTGGCTTCCGAGATCGACGCCGGCTGCGTCTTCGTCAACGGCATCGTCAAGTCCGACCCCCGCCTCCCCTTCGGCGGCGTCAAGAGCTCGGGCTATGGCCGTGAGCTCTCCGAGGTCGGCATCCGCGAGTTCGTCAACATCAAGACGGTCTGGGTGAAGTAGGGCTCAGAGGCCCCGGACTTCCCGGAGAGCTTCCATCGGGACCCGCGTGGTGACCGCGAGGCCTCCCCTCTCGAGCTGCTCGCCGTCCAGGGTCACCAGCGTCGTGCCGAAGCGCTGGGCCACCGCGATGTAGACGGCGTCGCTCCCGCGCAGGCGGAGCTCGGCGGCGGCGTCCGCCGCCAGAGAGGCCACGACCTCGTCCAGCGGGATCAGGACCAGGTGCGGGAGCCGGCTCAGCGTCTGCGCGAAGCGGCGCGCCAGCCCGGCGTCTCCGCTCCCGCGGGCCAGCGCGGCCGCGACTTCGGGAAGGAGCAGCGCCGGCACGATGATCGGCACCGCCTCCTCCCGCAGCCAGCCCAGGAAACGGCGGCTCTCCTCGTGCCGCGGCTCGTGCGCGTTGAATCCGTTCAGAAAGACGCTGGCGTCGACCGTATAGGTGAAATTCATCGCTCGCCGCGCATCCGGGAGAGCAGCTCGACGGAGCTTTCGGGCGATTTCCAGCGGCGGCCGATCTCCTCGCCCAACTGCTCCAACTCGTCCCAGGCGCTATCCCCCCGCCGGGCCGCAACCTTCCTATCGGCTACAGTTCCCTCGTCCCATGGCAGCAGCAGCCCCACCGGCTCTCCGCGATGAGTGATGACATACTGAGCCTGCTGCTCGCGCACCTCGTCCACGATCTCCGAAGCGTGTGTCTTCAGCTCCCGAATCCCGACCTTCTTTCGCCCTTGGCCGCGCATGTAGTCACCTCCGTGACCACATTCTCTGCCCGTCAAGAGGAGATGTCAAGGCGGCCACCCGTGATACTTTCTCCCCCTTCGAGGCCCTCTCGTGGCCCCCGGAGTGAAAACGACCATGAGCATCGAGATCCGAGGCCCGGTCCGGGTGCGCTTCGCGCCGTCCCCGACCGGCTTTCTGCACGTGGGCGGCGCCCGCACCGCCATCTACAACGACCTGCTCCGCCAGAGCGCGGGCGGCGCCTTCATCCTGAGGATCGAGGACACCGACAAGGAGCGGTCGGACGAGGCGATGACCCGCCAGATCCAGTCCGCCCTCACCTGGATCGGGACGGTCTGGGACGAGGGTCCGTTCCTGCAGAGCGAGCGCCTGGCGCGCCATCATGAGCGGGCGGAGGAGCTGCTCGCCTCGGGCAAGGCCTACCGCTGCTTCTGTACACAGGAGGAGCTCGAAGCCCAGCGCGCCGCGGCGCAGGCCGAGGGGAAGGCCTTCCGCTATCCGCGCACCTGCTTGCATCGCCCGCAGGAAGAGGTCGAGGCCTTCCTCGCCGCGGGCAAGCCGTTCGTCGTCCGCCTCCGCATGCCGGACGACAACATCCGCTTCCACGACATCGTCCGTGGCGACATGGACTTCCCGCCGGACGCGCTCGACGATTTCATCCTGCTGCGCTCCGACGGCACACCGACCTACCACATGTCGGTCGTGGTGGACGACATCGACATGGAGGTCACGCACGTGATCCGCGGCGAGGACCACCTGTCGAACACGCCGAAGCACATCCCGCTCTTCCAGGCCCTGGGCGGGCAGGTTCCGACCTTCGGCCACCTGCCGCTGATCCTCGGTCCGGACAAGAAACGGCTGTCCAAGCGCTACGGAGCGACGTCGGTCGAGGAGTTCCGCAACGAGGGGATCCTGCCGCAGGCGCTCTACAACTTCCTGGCCCTGCTCGGCTGGAGCCCGGGTGGCGACCGGGAGATCATGTCGCGCGGCGAGATGATCGCCGCCTTTTCCGTCGACCGCCTGAACGCCTCGCCGGCCGTGTTCGACCGCGAAAAGCTCTGGTGGATGAACGCGCAGTACCTTTCCCAGATGAGCTACGACGAGCTGCTACCGCACCTCCGGCCCTTCCTGGAGCAGGCCGGGCTCGCGGACGCGGACCCGCAGCGCCTCGCCGCCGCGGCCGAGCTGTACCGCACGCGGGCGCGGACGCTCAAGGAGCTGGCCGAGCTGGTGGTCCCCTACTTCCAGGAGGAGCTGGCCTACGATCCGGCCGCCTGCGCCAAGTACCTCAAGGACCCGGAGCTGGCGGGGCACCTGGAAGCGCTGCGCGACCGCTACGCCGCGGTCCAGCCCTTCGGCAAGGACGAGCTGGAGGCGGAGCTGCGAGCGCTGGCCGACGAGCGGGGGGTCAAAGCCGGGGTGCTGATCCATCCCACCCGCATGGCCCTCTCGGCCGCCACGGGTGGTCCGCCGCTGTTCGATCTCATCGAGGTGATGGGCCGCGAAACGACCCGGCGCCGCCTCGACCGGTTCGTCGGCTTCCTGCGAGAGGTGGGGAATAGGGAGCCGGCCCTCCAGGGTTGACCTGTCCGGCCGGTTCCATTAGTCTACCGGCCGTCCTGCTGGGAGGTCGTTCAATGGTAGGACAAACGGCTCTGGACCGTTGAATCGGGGTTCGAGTCCCTGCCTCCCAGCCAATTCCCTGATACTCCACGAGGCCGCGCAAGCGGCCTTTGGTGTTTCTGGATGCGCCGTCACCGTGGGCTCGTGAGGTGCCGCCGTGGAGACGGGGCCCGCCGCCAGAGAGTCGTGAGGTCCCGCCGTCGACTCGTGAGCACCGCCATGACCTCGTGAGTCGCTGCCGTGGGCTCGTGCGCTCCTGCCGTCGGCTCGTGAGACACCGCCGTCAGCTCGTGAGCACCTGTCATGACCTCGTGGGCCGCTGCCGTGGGCTCGGCGCTCCCACCGTCGACTCGTGAGACACCGCCGTCAGCTCGTGAGCACCCGCCATGACCTCGTGAGTCGCTGCCGTGGGCTCATGCGCTCCCGCCGTCGCGACGGCGACATGCCACGAGAGTCTGGCCGCCGCCGCCGTGGAGTCGGTGAGGGCTCCCATCGCGACGGTCATGACGCACGAGGACTCGTGAGCAGCAGGCGGGACAAAGAAAAAGGGGGGCGCTTCCGCCCCCCTTTCGCGTTCGATGGTGAAGTGATCAGAAGTCGTAGCGCAGGCCGAGCTGGAAGGTGCGCGGCGTGCCGACGCCGGTCTCCAGGCCGAACGTGGGGCGGGGGGTCTGCGCCGTGCCCCAGACCGTGTCCGAGACGAACCGGTTGGCGGCGTCGGTGCAGTTGAAGCACTCGACGAACAGATCGATCTCGCCCGGGCCGACCTCGAACCCCTTGGCGACCCGCAGGTCGAGCGCGTAGAAATCCGGCTGGCGGAAGCTGTTGCGCTCGAAATGCTGGCCATTGACGGTCGGGCGGTCGGTGTTGGGCTCGCCGTCGTTGTTGAGGTCGGAGCCCGCCGTCGCGTTGAAGGGAGAGCCGGTGGTGTAGCGGAACGAGCCGGAGAGACCGATGCCCCACCACGGCGTATCCCACAAACCGTTGATGACGGCCTTCCACTCCTGGTCGCGGTTCGAGTAGCCCCAGGCCAGATCGAGATTGTTGTAGTCCTCTGCCTGGATGCCGGCGAAGTTGCGCTCGTTGGAGTCGTTGTCCTTGTCGCGCGACCAGGTCACCGCGCCGTACAGGCTGAAGTTGTCGGCATAGCGCCGCCGCAGGGTCGCCGTGAGCGCCGTGTACTCCGATTCGCCATCGGAGACGCTGGTGGTGATGCGGCCGTAGAACGGAAACGGGAAGACGGTGGAGCTGTAGCGCGGGAGGCCATTGCTCGCGGTGGTGCCGTCGTAGACCCGGTTGATGTCGATCAGGCGCTGGAGCTGCTTGCCCTCGGCATAGGTGAAATCGAGCGCGAGGGCGGTCTTGGGGAAGATCTCCCGCTCGGCGCCCAGGGTGACGCGGTCGGTGTAGGGGTTTTCGAAGTTTTCGTCGATCGTGAACACGCCGAGGCGCGACGGGGTGGGGATCCGGGTGAAGTCGATCCGCTCGACCCCTTGCGGGCTCCAGGCGTCTCCCCGGGCCGGAGCCAGCGGATCGGTCGGCAGGGCGATGTACTGGGTGCCCCGCAGGCCGTTGGAGGTGTAGAGCTGGGCCAGGAGGATGGCCGGTGTACGGCTCCAGAAGCGGCCCGCCGAGAAGCGGACCGCCGTCTTCTCGTCGGGCGCCCAGGAGAGGCCCACACGCGGCGAGATCTGGTCGGTGAGATCCATGTCAGGGACATCGCGGGTCAGGTTGAAGGAGCCGTTCGGGTTCCGATCGTTCGGGTTGAGGACCGGATCGTTGGGGTTGTCGAGCGACTCGAAGCGCACGCCCGCGCTCACCGTCAGGTTGGAACGGACGAACCACTGATCCTGCAGGAAGAGCGCGGTCTCTTTCTGGCCGAAGTCGGCGCGCCCCGCTTCGCTGGAGGTCAGGCCGCCCAGGCCGCCGAACTGCCGGTACTGGCTCCAATTGCCCGCCAGCAGGTCCGTCACGGTGGGAAAGATGAAGACGCCGCGCCAGTTGCCGCGGAAGACCTGATCGATCGTGGTTTCGTTGTACTCGACGCCGCCCTTGAGGACGTGGTCGCCGGCCATATAAGTCAACGTGTCGCCGATAGCCTGGCGCTCCGTGGTGGAGATGATCGGGAGGAAGCTGACCTCGCCGAAGCGGAGGCCGCCCGCGGTGACCTGGATCTCGGGCAGGTCGAGCCCCTTGTCCTGGCGCGGCGTGTCTTCCGTGATGTAGTTCAGGTTGAGGTCGTTCAACAGGCTGGCGCCGAACTGGCCGGACCATTGCCCGACATAGGAGTCGGTGTCGAGACCTTCGATGCCGTTGTAGGTGGAGGCGCGGTTCTGCGAGTCGGAGGTGCCGTTGATCCCCTCGTACTCGGTGAAGTTGCCGCGCAGCATGAAGCGGTGGGCGGAGCTCGGCTGCCAGTCGAGGCGGCCGAACGCCACGTTGCCGTCCCGCGTCTGGGAATACTCGTCCGTCGAGGTCAGGACCGGGAACTCGGAGAAGATGGCTGCGTTGCGATGGGCCGTGTTGATCGGAACCGTGACGCTCTGGTCCTGATTGTCGTACGACAGGAAATAGAACAGCTTGTCCCTGACGAGAGCGCCGCCAAGGGAGCCGCCGTAGGTCTCCTTCTCCTGGTCGGCGGGCTCGCGGCCATCGGCGAAGTCGGAGGTCCAATCCTGCGGCTGGTGGTAGTAGAAGAGCGAGCCGTGCAGGTTGTTCGTGCCGCTCTTCGTGATCACGTTCACGAAGCCGCCCCCCGACCGGCCGAACTCGACGGACGCGCCGTTGGTGATGACGGTGAACTCCTTGATCGACTCCTGGGAGATCGCCAGGGGAGCGCGGCCCTCGGCGCCACCGACCGTACCGCCGAAGAAGGCGTTGTTGAAGTCGACGCCGTCCACGGTCACGTTGGTGTTGATGCCGCGCTGGCCGGAGATCGACAGGTTGCCGCGCTCGGAGTCGGTGCGGGTCTGCGGGGTCATCAGCACCAGGTTCTTGAAATCGCGGCCCTGGACCGGCAGATCTTGGATCTGCTCGGTCTGGATCGTGGTCCCGGTGGCGGTGTTGGTCACTTCGACAACCGGGAGCTCGCTGGTGACCGTGATGGTCTCGGCCACCGTCGCGGACTGCAGGTTGAAGTTGACGGTCGGGGCGGAGCCGAGGAGCAGCCGGACGTTCTGCGCCTCGGAAGTCGCGAAGCCCTCCAGCGAGGCACGGAGCGTATAGGTGCCGGTCGGCAGGTTGAGGATGCGGTAGAAGCCCCTCTCGTCGGTCACTTCGACGAGCACGAGGCCGGTCTCATTGTTGGTGGCCTCCACCGTTACGCCCGGCAGGGGAGTGCCGTCGGGCCCCTCCACCGTGCCGGAGATGCGACTCGTAGTCACGTCGGTCTGAGCAAACAGCGGCGTCAGGCCTAGCGCCATGACCAGGGCGGTCAACACACACGCCCACTTGGTCCACGTTCCAGAGATACGCACCATAGACCCTCCTTTGGTGTGCGTAAGTTTTCTTCCGGATTCTATTCCAGGACGGCCCGCCGGCCTAGACACTTCGGCGAACTTCGTGCGACATGTCGTTGTCAGGAGAGGCGGAATGCACAAGGGATTGTGCTAAGCTGCGCCTCGCGCCATGGAAATCGCCGACCGTCCCCTGGTGAGCGTGATCATGGGGAGCAAGTCCGACTGGGAGACGCTCCGCCACGCCGACGAGACGCTGACCCGCTTCGGCATCCCCCACGAGTGCCTGATCGTCTCGGCCCACCGGACCCCGGAATGGATGCGCGAATTCGCCCAGGGCGCCGAGGCGCGAGGGGTCGAGATCGTCGTCGCCGGCGCCGGCGGGGCCGCGCACCTGCCCGGCATGGTGGCTTCCCAGACCCTGCTGCCGGTGCTCGGCGTGCCGGTGCAGAGCCAGGCTCTCCACGGCGTCGATTCGCTCCTGTCGATCGTCCAGATGCCTGCCGGGGTGCCGGTCGGCACGCTGGCCATCGGCCGGGCGGGCGCCGTCAACGCCGCGTTGCTCGCCGTCCGCTTCCTGGCGCGCACCCGGCCCGAGCTGCGGGAGAAGCTCCGCGACTTCGTCGAGGAGCAGGATCGCCGGGTCCGCGAAGAGACGCTGCCGTGAGGTCTGTCATCCTGCCCGGCGCCACCGTCGGCGTGCTGGGCAGCGGCCAGCTCGGCCGTATGTTCGCCATCGCCGCCCGGCGCATGGGCTACCGCGTGCACACGCTCTCCCCGGACTACGACACCCCCACCGGCCAGGTCGCGGACCGCGAGGTCCAGGCCTCCTACGACGACCTGGACGCGGTGCGCGGCTTCGCCCGCGCGGTCGACGTGGTCACCTTCGAGTTCGAGAATGTCTCTTCGGCCGCCGCCGAGGCCGCGGCGGAGCACGCGCCCGTGCGGCCGGCCGGCGCGGTCCTCCACACCACCCAGAACCGCCTGCGGGAGAAGGGTTTCCTATGCGGAGCCGGCTTCCCGGTCCCGCCATTCGCCCCGGTGCGGTCGGCCGGAGAGCTGCGGGAGGCCCTGGCGCTCCTCGGCGCGCCGGCCGTGCTCAAGACCGCCGGCTGGGGTTATGACGGCAAGGGGCAGGCACGGATCTCCTCGCCTGAAGAGGCGGACGCCGCCTGGGAGTCGCTGCGGACGGACGAGGCGATCCTCGAGGTGTTCGTGGACTTCGAGCGCGAGGTCTCGGTCGTGGCCGCTCGCGGGCTCGACGGCTCGTTCGCTCACTTTGGAGTGATCGCCAATGACCACCGCCACCACATCCTGGACGTCTCGGTCACTCCGGCGCCGGTGCCGCCGGAGGTGGCCCGCGAGGCCGTGGAGATCGCGCGCGGGATCCTGGAGGGGCTGGACGTCGTGGGGGTGCTCTGCGTCGAGATGTTCCTGACCCGCGACGGCCGGCTGCTGGTCAATGAGCTGGCGCCGCGCCCCCACAACTCCGGCCACCTGACCTTCGACGCCTGCGCGACCAGCCAGTTCGAGCAGCAGCTCCGGGCGATCTGCGGCCTGCCGCTCGGCTCGACCGAGCTGCTCCGGCCGGCCGCGATGGCCAACCTCCTCGGCGATCTCTGGCGCGACGGCGAGCCCGACTGGGCCGCCGCCTGCCGTTTTCCCGAAGTGAAGCTCCACCTATACGGCAAGGCCACCGCCCGGCCCGGCCGCAAAATGGGCCATCTGACCGCCCTGGCCGATACTCCGGAGGAAGCGCGGCTGAAGGTGCTGGCCGCGAGAAAGGCGCTCACGCCATGACGAGCTGGATGATCTACGGCGCCAACGGCTATACCGGCGAGCTGGCGGCGCGCGAGGCCGCGGCCCGGGGGCTGCGGCCGGTCCTCGCCGGACGCAACCGCGAGGCCATCGAAGCCTTGTCCCGTGAGCTCGGCCTCGAGAGCCGCGTCTTCTCTCTGGACGATCCACAGGAAACCGCGAAAGGCCTGGATGGGATGGCGGCCGTCCTCCACTGCGCGGGGCCGTTCGTGCGCACCAGCGCGCCCATGGTCGCGGCCTGCCTGAAGGGCCGTGTTCATTACCTGGACATCACTGGCGAGATCCCGGTCTTCGAGGCGGTGCTCGCCCGGGGCGAAGAGGCCCGGCGGACCGGAGTCGCTCTGGCACCGGGCGTGGGATTCGACGTGGTCCCCAGCGACTGCCTCGCCGCGCGACTGGCCGCGGCCCTGCCGGACGCGACCGAGCTGGTCCTCGCCTTCGCCTCCGACCGGGGAGGCGTCAGCCGCGGCACCCTGAAGACCATGATCGAGAGCCTGCCGCACGCCGGCGCGGTGCGGCGCGACGGCCGGATCGTGCCCGTCCCGGCCGCCTATGACGTCCGCGAGATCGACTTCGGCGGGCGCCTGGGCAGGCGCTGGGCCATGACCATCCCCTGGGGGGACGTCTCGACCGCCTATCACTCGACGGGCATTCCGAACATCCGTGTCTACACCGGGGCCTCGCCCGCAATGATACGGCGCACCAGGCTCCTCATGCCGTTCCTCCCCCTCGCCGGCAGGAAGCCCGTCAAGAGGATCATGCAGGCGTGGGTCGACCGCACCGTGACCGGCCCCTCCCGTGATGTGCGAGAGTCCGCTCGAGTCTACCTCTGGGGAGAGGTCAAGAACGCCGCCGGCCGCACCGTCACCTCCACCCTGGAGACCCCCGAGGCCTACCGTTTCACCGCCGTCTCGGCCGTGGAATGCGCCCATCGGGCCGCCGAGGGCCGGGTCCAGCCCGGGGCGTGGACCCCGTCGCGGGCGTTCGGGAAGGATTTCGTCACGGAATTGCCCGGGGTGGTCGCGGGGCCGATCCGATAAATCATCGGATCTGGCGCGGGTTTTGCCGTGACATCGCCCCTGGGATGGGGGGATGCGCCATGATCGACCTCTGGTACAAGGACGCGGTCATCTATTCGCTGGACGTCGAGACGTTTCAGGACTCGAACGGCGACGGCATTGGCGACTTCCGGGGGCTCGGCGAACGGCTGGACTACCTGTCGAGCCTGGGGGTGACGTGCCTGTGGCTGCTGCCGATCTACCCTTCTCCGAACCGGGACAACGGCTACGACGTCATGGACTACTACGGCGTCGATCCGCGCCTGGGAACCCTGGGCGACTTCGTCGAGTTCATGCACAAGGCCCGCGAGCGGGGCATCCGGGTCATCGTCGACCTGGTGGTCAACCACACCTCGGACCAGCACCCCTGGTTCCAGTCGGCTCGCCGGAGCAAGGATTCTCCCTACAGGGACTACTACATCTGGTCGGACACCCTGCCGGCCAACTCCCGTGAGGGGATGGTCTTCCCCGGCTATCAGGACGCGGTCTGGGACTGGGACGAGGTGGCTGGCGCCTACTACTTCCATCGCTTCTACGCCCATCAGCCGGACCTCAACATCTCCAATCCGGCGGTGCGCGAGGAGATCTGCCGGATCATGGGCTTCTGGCTGGAGCTGGGAGTCTCGGGCTTCCGGCTGGACGCGGCCCCGTTCCTGATCGAGATGAAGGGGGCGGACGGGCCGGGCGAGGACCAGTACGGCTATCTGCGCGAGTTCCGCGACTTTCTCTCCTGGCGGCGCGGCGACGCGATCCTCCTCGCCGAAGCCAACGTCTCGCGCGACAAGATGGCCCAGTACTTCGGCGAAGGCGCCAAGCTCCACATGCTCTTCTCCTTCCTGATCAACCAGTACATGTTCCTGGCCCTGGCGAGACAGGAGGCGGAGCCCCTGGCCCGGGGCATGAAGATGCCGCCGCCGCTGCCGCCGACCGGGCAGTGGGCGAATTTCCTGCGCAACCACGACGAGCTCGACCTCGGTCGGCTCTCTCCCGAGGAGAGGCGGAAGGCGTTCGAGGAATTCGCTCCCGATCCGGGCATGCAGCTCTACGAGCGCGGCATCCGGCGCCGGCTGCCTCCGATGCTGGGCGGCGACCGCCGGCGCGTCGAGCTCGCCTACAGCCTGATGCTCAGCCTGCCGGGCACCCCGGTGCTGCGCTACGGCGAGGAGATCGGCATGGGCGACGACCTGTCGCTCAAGGAGCGCGACGCCATCCGCACGCCGATGCAGTGGACGGGTGGCGCCAACGCCGGTTTCTCCACCGCGCCGGCCGAGAGGTTGCACCGGCCGGTGATCACCGGCGGTGACTTCGGCTACGAGACCGTCAACGTCGAGGCCCAGCGCTGCGACCCCGGCTCCCTGCTTCACTGGATCGAGCAGATGCTGCACACCCTGCGTGAGTGCCCGGAGTTCGGTATCGGCGCGTGCACGCCTGTCGACACCGGCGACTCGGCCGTCCTGGCCCTGCACTACGAGGCGCCGGGCGGGACCATGCTGGCCCTGCACAACCTCTCCGACCGGAAGCGCACCGTTGACCTCGGCGAGC
>DASVEF010000264.1:0-7765 GCA_036380715.1 Thermoanaerobaculia bacterium
ACTCGGAGGAGGAATTTCATGAGATCGAAGACCTGCCGTGGGCTGATCGCCGCCGCCTCGCTCACCCTCCTCGCGCTTCCGGCCTGGGCCGAAGTCCAGCCGCAGGGGCGCGAGCTCAACGTCAATCGACGCACCGACTACCGGCAGCAGAACCCTGCCGCCGCCTTCTCGCCGGCCGGCGGCTCCCTGGTGGTCTGGGAGAATGATCAGAAGGGGATCCGCGGGCTGTTCTACGGCGCCGACGGCCGGCCCTCGGGCGCCGAGCTGACGCTGGTCGAGAACCAGTCCTTCCCCTCCCTGCCGTTCTCCGGTCCGATCGTCAGCCGCCGCGAGCCCGCGCTGGCGTTCCTCCCCAGCGGCCAGTTCCTGCTGATCTGGAACGAGGAGCGGGCGGACCTGCACAGTCAGGCCTTCATCGAGAGCCGCCAGATCCTCGATCAGGACATCTACGTCCAGCGCTTCAGCGCCGCGGGCGCGCCTCTCGGCGAGAAGGTCCGCGTCAACGCCTCCACGGCGGGCTTCCAGCACGGGCCGAAGCTCCTTGCCCGCGCCGGCCGCAACTTCCTGGTCGTCTGGGAGGACGGCGCCACGGGCGGCATCGCCGGGCGCGCTCTCAACGCTGCCGGCCAGCCGGTGGGCGCCGAGATCCGGATCAGCGACGCCGCCGGCCAGCGCCCGGCGCTCGCCGGCAACGCGCAGGGGCGCGTGCTGGTGGTCTGGGAAGGGACGGACGAGAACGAGTCCGGCATCTCCGCGCGGCTGCTCGACGCCTCCACCGCCCCGCTCGGCCCCGTGTTCCGCGTCAACACCGCGACCTCTCGGCGCCAGGCGCGTCCGGCGGTCGTGGCCGACGCCGCGGGCAACTTCTTCGTGGCCTGGCAGACCGAGCTCACCAACGTGGCGCGGCGCGGCTTCTTCAACCTCGCCGGCCAGGCGGTTGGCGCCGGCGGCAACCTCCTCGGACCGCAGCTCGCGCTCTACCAGGGCAACGTCGGCCTCACCTTCTCCCAGCTCGCCCCGGCGCTGGCGCTCACGCCGTCCGGGCACATCCTGATGACCTGGCTGACGTTCAGGAACGACACCACCGCGGGCCTCGAGATGGCCGGCCTGGAGCTCAACGCTCTCGGCGCACCGGCGGGTGACGCCTTCTGGGTCACCGAGCGCCGCATGCAGCGGAACTTCCGGAGCTCCTCGATCGCCTCCAATGGCGCCGGCAGCTTCCTGGTTTCCTGGGAGACCGTTAAGGCGGGGCGCCAGGGGATCGCGGGCCGCCGCCTGACCGCCGACTGACTCCCGCCGCGGCCTCCGCGCCTGAAGAAACGCCGGATCGTCCGATCCGGCGTTTTCTTTTCCCTTCTGCGAGCTTCTGGCCGGATTCTTGCTAAAGAAATCCAGCCGTAGCGCCTTTTTCCGTCATCCGTCACGCGTTCGCAGAAAGGAACATGCCATGAGTCTCCGGAGAGCCTCCCTGCTGCTCGTCGTCCTCGCGCTCTCGATCCTTCCGGCGAAGGCCCTGCAGGCGGCCGATACGTCCGTCATCGCGGGTCCTGTCCACACGTGCATCCCTGAAGCCCTCCGCTGCGGCGAGACGCGCCGCGCCCCCCTCGACGCCACGGAATGCTTCGTGGACGAGGAAGCCTACGCGGACTTCTACACCTTCGCGGGACCCGCGGGGCAGACCGTGACGATCACCATGACGAATGTCTTTGGCAATTTCACACCCTCCCTCTTCCTCTTCAACCCGCAGCCGGCGCTGGTCGTGGAGCAGGACGGGACCGGCTCCACGGCGACGATCCAGCACACGCTGGAGCGATCGGGAGAGTGGCGAATCGCGGCCACGACCGCCGAGGCGGGGAGGACGGGGGGCTACGAGATCACGGTGCAGTGCGCGCTCCCGCCCCTGCCCTCCGGTCCCTTCCTCACCACCGAGGAGCTGCCGGGCTTCCGCTTCAAGGTGAGGATCACGGGAGGCAGCAGCTCGGGGATCAACGGAATCAAGGTGAACGACTGCCCCCCCGAGACCCTCTGCGTCAGCGGCGCCGTCCAGAACCGCGCCGAAGTCTTCGTCCGCATCATCGGTCCCAGGCCCAACGGCCTCCTGTGGCCGAACATCATCAAGTTCACCACCTCCCAGGTGGAGGTGTGGATCCAGCAGATCAGCACCGGCGAGGTGAAGTACTACCTCCTCCCCGGCGCCAACCCGACGAGCACGGAGCTGCCAGGGCTGTTCGACCGCAACGGGTTCGAGCCGTAGGCCCTCACCCCCGGCCCCCTCTCCCCGTCTACGGGAGAGGGGGAGTAGAATCCGCTCCCATGACACTCCGCTGGGTCGACCGCACCTTCCGTTTCGATCTGCCGGAGGCGTTCTTTCCCATCGAGGTGGAGCGCCTCCGCGGCGCCCCAGCGCGCATCGAGGACAAGGTCCGCAGCCTGCCGCCCGGCCTCCTCGCCCGGCGGGACGGAGACGCGTGGTCCATCCAGGAACACATCGGCCACCTGCTGGATCTCGACGAGCTGCACCACGGGCGGCTCGACGACTTCCTGGCCGGCGCCGAGGTGCTCCGCGCCGCCGATATGACGAACCGCAAGACGTACGAGGCCCGGCACAACGAGCGGGAGATTGGCGATCTCCTCCGCGAATTCCGCGCCGAGCGCCAGCGCTTCGTCGACCGCCTGGACGCCTGGGACCCCGACCTCGTCGCGATCACCGCCCTCCACCCCCGTCTCCAGCAGCCGATGCGGGTGATCGACATGGCCTTCTTCATGGCCGAGCACGACGATCATCACCTCGCCCGCATGACCGAGCTGGCGCGGAAGCTTGGAGCATAGCCCAGCGATCCAGAGCACCTGGCAGGGACAGCGGAGCCACACGTGACTCTCTTCTGCTAAGCTGGCGGACGCCAACTGTCATCCAGGAGGAATTCACGGTGAATGACCTTGTCCAGCGCTTGACCCAGGAGCAGGAGATCGAGGCGAGCTTGCGGCCGGAGCCGACGGTGCAGGCCTTCAAAGCCGCCATTGACCGAGGCTATGTCCATGCGAAGTTCCCCAACACCCGGGGAGGCACCGAGCTGGGCATCCCTCTCGACCGGGAGAGGAGCGACCTGAGCGGCGCCGACTTCGAGAACGGTCAGGGCAGCGTGAGGATTGTCGGGGAGCTCGTCCTCGATTACACGAAGGTCCGCTTCCACGGCGTTATCGACCTCGCGACCTTCAAGGGCACCGGCCGTCTCGAGCCTCTGGAGGATTGAGGTTGGAGCCGACGATCGGGATTGAACCGATGACCTGCTGATTAGGAATCGGCAGCGGCAGCGCCGCCTTAGGGCGCTCCGCGGCCGAGCAGAGGACTGCCCCCCGGGGGGCAGCGCCGGGCCGGTTCACCTCCGCCTCCCCCGTCAGACCTGTGGTAGCGTAGAGAAAGATGTTTGCGGATTCAATCGGCCGCTGGAGCCGCGCAACGTCTGTGGGTCTTAGTCCCAGCCCCCGCCGCTGAAGTTGCTCCTAGCGCTTCTCGTGGAGGCGCTGGAGCCAGCGGTGGAGGACTGCCAAGAAGGCGGCGCTTTCGCCGATGGCAGTGATGACGCGATCGGGGAGCTCGCGCATGCAGTAGGCCCGCGTGATCTTTGAGACGATGGCCGGGGCTCAGAGACAGGTTGACCAGCATCACTGTCTCCTGGAGCTCCGGTCGCCGGTAGGCGAGCCCAGGATCACCTATGAACAACGAGAACGGGGCCACAAGTGTCGTGGAGGAGGGGACAGGAAGACGTCCCGGTGCGCCCGGTCCCGAGACGCAGGAGCGTGAGGCCGCCCGGAGGCGGGGCGAGCTGCGGGCCAAGCAGCGTGCCGCGGGTGCAGAGGAGGAGCGCGATTCCTCCACCGCTCCCGCGGAGGAGCGCGCCACACAGCGTGCGTTCGCGGCGCTCGTGGAAAATGTGCGTGATTATGCGATCTTCCTGATAGACCCTCAGGGGGTCATCACTCAGTGGGGCGAGGGGGCGCGCCTCATGAAGTGGTGGACGAAGGACGAGGCCGAGGGCACTCACCTTCGCTTCCTGTACTTGGATGGGGGATCCGAGGATGGGAGCGCAGAGGCGCATCTCCAAGAGGCGGTGGAGCGCGGGGAGTATACCGGCGAAGGGCAGCGCGTCCGGAGCGACGGCTCGACCTTCTGGGCCGGAGTCGCGCTCACCGCTCTCAAGGACGACGACGGCACGCTCTTGGGCTTCGCTAAAATCACCCGGGATCTCACCGCTACCCATGCGGCCGAGGAGGCACGCAGGAAAGCGGAGGAGGCGAACCGCGCGAAAGACGAGTTCCTCGCCATCATGAGCCACGAGCTGCGCACCCCTCTTTCCGCCATCCTCGGGTATGTGGATCTCTTGGAGACGCAGACCTCGGGGCCGCTTACGGACCGGCAGAGCGAGAAGCTCCAGCGTATCCGGGCCAGTGGCATGCACCTGCTGGAGATCATCAACGAAATCCTGGATTTCTCTCGCCTGGACGCGGGACGGTTTGCCGTGACTGCTTCCGCCCAGCGCCTGGGGAGGGCGATCGAAAGCACGCTCCCTCTGGTTCAGCCGCAGGCGAGGGCCAAAGGACTCGAGCTGTCGGACT
The DNA here is from genome assembly GCA_036380715.1 of Thermoanaerobaculia bacterium. Taxonomy (GTDB): domain Bacteria; phylum Acidobacteriota; class Thermoanaerobaculia; order Multivoradales; family UBA5704; genus UBA5704. The sequence continues at coordinate 4,615 of DASVEF010000264.1, forward strand.
CCGTGTCCGGCTCCTCTGCCGACAAGTCCTACTGGGGCGATGAAGAGAGGGTTCGACAGATCCTGGTGAATCTGATCGCGAACGCCATCAAGTTCACCCCCTCCGGTGGGCGGATCACGATCAGCGCGGGGGCCTCGCAACAGCCTCCATCGGAAGCCCAACTCGAGGGATCGGGGCCATGGCTATATGTTCGCGTGGAGGATACAGGCCAGGGAATTCCGGCCGAACACTTGGAAGCGATCTTCGAGCCATTCGCGAGTGAGTTGAACCATACGGGCCAACATGGACACGGAGGCGCGGGACTCGGGCTCTCGATCAGCCGGCGCCTGGCGCGTCTCATGGGTGGGGATCTCACGGTACGGAGCGAAGTCGGAGTCGGCTCGAGCTTCTTTCTCTGGCTTCCCGCTAGTCGACGGGCCGCAGACAGGCTCTTCTCGAAACAGGTGGCACCTAGTCCCGGCAGCGCTCCGCCCGAGGTCCGGCAGAATCAGTAGTGGTAGCGAGCCTGAAGGAAATCGATCCGCTCGGCTCCCACCGAGTAAACCAGGCGGTGCTCCTGGGTGATGCGCCGGGACCAGGTGCCGGGGCCGAGGTGTTTGAGCGGCTCGGGCTTCCCGATCCCTTCGAAAGGATCGCGCAGCACCGCATCCAGCAGATCGAGGATCCGAAGCGCCACCTTACGGTCCGTCTTCACCCACCAGCGGAGATCTTCGAGAAAAGCCGGAGTGAAGAGCGCGACCCGTTCCCTATCGGTCGCCTTCGCCACCCAGGACCTCGCGGCGCAGCTCCTCGACACTCATCTCCAGGCCCTCCCCACGGCGGGCCTGGTCGAGAGCGAGCAAGAGCCGTTCCGCATTGCGCGGCGAGCGCAGCAGATGAGAGGTTTCCAGCAGCCCCTCGTATTCGGCCGCGTCGACCAGGGCGACGCGCTTGCCCCCGCGGCGGGTGATGATCACCACTTCGAGATCATCGGTGACGCGATCCATCAAGGAGGCCAACTTCTCGCGCGCTTGGCTGTAGGTCGTCTCGATCGCCATAGTCCTTATTGTACAACCTTTCTGGACAAGTCGACAGCTTCAGCTCCGACCTTTTCAGTCGTTCAGAATCGCCGACCACATATCCCAGCCGCCCCAAGTCTCCGAATGGCCGGCCGGCGTCTGCTGGAAGTTGAGACGGCGGCCGAGGCGGCGTCACAGCACTCGTAACACCTCTGGAGCGAGGTAGTACCTATGTAGTATCTCCTCCTGCGGTTTGCGGGATCGGCGCGACTTGCAAGTGCTTGTAATAAAGGGGTAAATTTGGAGCCGACGATCGGGATTGAACCGATGACCTGCTGATTACGAATCACTGGCGGCGTGTCTCACCCGGTTTAACCGGATCTTATAAGCCCTTATTTTGCAGCGCTTTCCACGAGGCGTGGTATAATGCTCCTGCATCGGTTTTAAGCCAATTGGGTTACGCAGGGTTACGCGGGGGTTACGCGGAAAGGGGCAGGAAAGCGATGAGGGGCAAGATCACCAAGCGGCTCGTGGACAGCATCCAGGCCGACCCGGAGCGCGATGTCCTGGTCTGGGACACCGACCTTGCGGGCTTCGGGCTCCGGATCTCGCGCGGCGGAGTCAAGAGCTACGTATTTCAGTACAAGCTGCATGGTAGAGCCCGCCGGATGACCTTAGGAGAGCACGGGCGAGATCTGACGCTGGAGGCCGCCCGCAAGCTGGCCGTGGCTCGCCGTCTCGCCGTGCAAGCCGGAGGCGATCCCGCGACGGAAGCCGAAGCAGCGGCGGCGGCTCCGACCGTGCGCGACCTCGCCGCCCGCTACCTCACCGAACACGCTGCCAAGAGAAGTGCGAGCACCCGGCGCGCTGCCGAGATGCTCTTCCGGCTCTACCTGATCCCGGCTCTTGGCTCGCGAAAAGTGGCTGCGGTGACGTGGAACGATCTGGACGCCCTTCATCGGAAGCTGGCGCACACCCCCTACCAAGCCAACCGCCTGCTCTCTCTGGCATCCAAGGCGTGGGCTCTGGCGGCCCGGTGGGGTTGGTTCCCACGGACCCTGCCGAACCCGGCCCGCGACCATGACCGGTACCCTGAGCAACCTCGAGGCCAAGCTTTGGACCACGACCAACTTGTTCGACTTGGCGCCGCCCTGGATCAGGAGAGGAACGGAGCAACCTCGGTCGCTGCGCTCCGCTTCTGTCTCCTAACGGGTTGCCGCCCAGGAGAGGCTCTCGCGGCACAGTGGGAAGACATTGACTTTGCCGCCCGTGTCTGGAGGCTCCCAGCGGCCAAGACCGGCCCCCGCGCCGTATACCTGGGGCAGGCGGCTGTAGATGTCCTCTCAGGGCTCGCCAGAGGCGGCCGCTGGCTCTTCAGCGGCCGTGTCGATGGCGCCGCTCTCACCAGCCTGCGGGCGCTCTGGGAGCGTGTGGCGGACCGTGCCGAGCTTCCAAAAGGGCTGCGCCTCTATGATGCGACCCGTCATACCTTCGCCACGACGGCGGCGGAACTGGAAGTGCCGCGTGACGTGCGCCAACTCCTCATGGGCCACGCAGTCAGCCGAGACGCACACGATCGATACGTGCATGCGACAGGGGTGCTCCTGCGGGCGGCCGACCTAGTGGCCGGCGAGCTCTCAGCAGCCCTCGGGGGTGAAAAAATTACAGCCGCTCCATTACTGCGGTTCCGAGCGACCGGTTCGCGCTGATCGGCGCGTCAACACGACCCCATCCCAGTGCAAGGTTTCGTTCCGCTCCATAAAACCCTTCGTCCGCGAGAGGGCTGATCCGAAGGGAGAGGAGGGGGTGGGGGGCCTCAGAATTCGGCCACGCAAAGCTGCACGCGGCTCTGCCGGAGCCGCACGCGGCTCCACACGCAGGTCCGCACGTGGCTCCGCCGAGGCCTGCGCGGATGACAGCGCCCGCCCCGCCACCCGCGCTCCGGCCATCCTTTAGCGGGATGGCCACCCCAACCACCCACCCCCGCTCCGTCCATCTTCCGTGCTGGATGGCGTCGTTACTATCAGCGGCCGGGTGGCCGCGCCGGAGCCTGCGGTCGGGCCTGACGGCCCGGCCTCCGGTCCTCCGTCGCGCCCCCCAATTTCCCGCCCCTCCGCCCATCTTCATTTCCCCCGCCCGCCCGTCGGCTGTGG